>VBAC01000002.1:0-372500 GCA_005883305.1 Alphaproteobacteria bacterium
TCGAGCGTGTCGATCAGGACGACGTCGCGGATCGAGAGGCCGGTCAGCATGGACCAGTCTCTGCCACCGCCGGGCTCAGCGGATCAAGTCGCGGGAGTCTGCGCCGCGGCGGCCTGCTGGGGCGCGTGGCGCTGGATCAGATCGTAGGCGCGCTGATACCAGGGCGTGGTCGGGAAATTGGCGCCGAGCACCGCCGCCGAGCGCCGCGCTTCCTCGGGAATGCCGAGCGCGAGATAGGATTCGGTAAGGCGCATCAAGGCTTCCGGGGCGTGGCTGGTGGTCTGATATTCGTCGACCACCGCGCGGAACCGGATCGTCGCCGCCAGCCACTGCCGGCGGCGCTGGTAGAAGCGGCCGATCTCCATCTCCTTGCCGGCGAGGTGATCGCGGACCAGATCGACCTTCAGCCGGGCGTCGGCGGCATAAGGCGTGTCGGGATAGCGGCGGACGACCTCGCCAAGCGAATCGAGCGCCTGGCGGGTCACGGCCTGATCGCGGGTCACGTCGCTGATCTGCTCGTAATAGTTGAGCGAGATCAGGTAGAGCGCGTAGGGCGCGTCGCGGTTGCCCGGATGGATCGAAAGGAAGCGGCGAGCGGATTCGATCGACTTGGTGTGATCGGCGGCGGCGTAATAGTTGAACGCGCTCATCAGCTGCGCTCGGCGGGCCCAGATCGAATAGGGATGCTGGCGCTCGACCTCGTCGAAGATGATCGCGGCCTGGGCGTAATTGCCCTGGCGCATCCGCTCCCACGCCGCGTTGTAGAGCGTGTTGACGTCGCGCGCGACGTAACGGGTATCGGCCTTGGTCCGCCCGCCTCCGCCCATGGAGGCGCAAGCGCTGAGAGGAACGAGGCTTGCGGCGATCGCGACGAACATCGCGGCACGGGTTTTGATCTGCATGGCGGGCTTCTTAGCGGAGGGTCGGGCAGAGGCCAAGCGGCCTTGAGGCCATCTGAACGCCGGGGCGATGAACCCGCGTTTAATGGGAGGCGTCCTTAACCCTGGATTTGCTATGACGCCGGCGATGCTGCGCGTCCTGACCCTCGCCACGCTCTTCCCGAACGGCGCGCGCCCGACGCTGGGCGTGTTCGTCGAGCGGCAGACGCAGGGCCTGGCCGCGCTGGAGGGCGTGGAGGTCGAGGTCGTGGCGCCGGTCGGGCTGCCGGCATGGCCGCTTTCGCTCCATCCGCATTATGCCGACCTGCGGGGCCTTCCGATCGAGGAGATTCGCGGCGGGCTCAAGGTGCACAGGCCGCGCTACCGCGTGGCGCCGTGGCTCGGCCGGGCCCGCACCGCGAAAGTCATTGCCGACGCGCTGCTGCCGATGGTCCGCCGGCTTCGCGGGCGCTTTCCGTTCGATGTGATCGATGCGGAGTATTTCTGGCCCGACGGACCGGTCGCGATGCGCCTTGCGCGCGCCCTCGGCGTGCCTTTCTCGGTCAAGGCGCGCGGCAGCGATATCCACCTGTGGGGAAAGCGCCGGCGCATCGCCGCCGAGATTCTGGAGGCAAGCAAGGAAGCGGGCGGGCTGATCGCCGTCAGCGCCGCGCTGCGCGGCGACATGGCGGCGCTGGGCATGGATGCCGGCAAGGTGCGCGTGCATCGGACGGGCATCGATCTCGACCGCTTCCGTCCGCTGGATCGGGCGGCGGCCAAGGCGAGGCTCGGCGTCTCCGGCCCGCTGCTGGCCGCTGCGGGAGCCTTGGTCCCGCGCAAGGGCCAGGACCTCGCTTTGGCGGCATTGGCCCGGATTCCGGACGCGACCTTGCTGCTCATCGGCGGCGGTCCAGATCGGGCGCGTCTCGAGCGGCTGGCGGGGGAGCAGGGCGTCGCGGGCCGGGTCCGCTTCCTCGGCGTGCAGCCGCACGAGGCGCTCCCCGGCCTGCTCGCGGCGGCGGACGTGATGGTCCTTCCGACCGCTTCCGAAGGGCTCGCCAATGTCTGGGTCGAATCGCTGGCCTGCGGCACGCCGGTGGTGACCAGCGACGTCGGAGGCGCGCGCGAGGCGATCGACCGGCCGGAGGCGGGGCGCCTCGTCCCGCGCGAGCCCGCGGCGATCGCGGAAGCGGTCCAGGCCCTGCTCGCCGAGCCCCCCGATCCGGCTATGGTGAGAAAGGCGGCGGAACGCTTCAGCTGGGACCGCAACGCGGCCGAGCTGCGCGATCACCTGGCGGCAATCCTCCGCTAGAGCGGCATCAGCGCGGCGGCGATCCAGCGGCCCTCGCCGCGAAGCAGGCCCCAGGCGCGGGCGGCGGCGCGGCTGTCCATCGCCTCGACGCCGACGCCGCGCGCTTCCAGCGCGGCGACGAAAGCCCGCGGCGGAAAGGCCTGAGCCGCGCCGGTGCCGAGCAGAAGGAATTCGGGATCGGCGGCAAGCGCCGGTTCGACGTCGGCCGGCGCCAGCGCGCCGGGCGCTGGCGGATCCCAGGCCATGGCCCGCTCGGGCGTCAGCAGCACGCCTTGATAAGCAATGCCGCCGATGCGGAAGCCGTTTCCGGCGAACCCCTGGACGAGCGGCCCGGAAGCCGCCGGAGTCCGTTCAAACGCGGGCGCCATCGATGCTTTCGTTGCGCGGGCCGCGGTCGGCGCGGCTGACCGGATCCTTCGGGAGGAAGCTCGCCGTGTTGACCCTGAGCCAGACCAGGATCGGCGAGGAGATGTAGATCGACGAGTAAGTGCCGACGAAGATGCCGATGAAGATGGCGATCGTCAGCCCGAAGATCACGTCCGGCCCGAGCAGCAGCAGCGCCAGAAGCGCGAGCAGGATCGAGACGCTGGTGACCATGGTGCGCGACAACGTCTCGTTGAGCGAGGTGTTGATCAGCGGCACGATCGCCATCTTGCGGTATTTGCGCAAATCCTCGCGGATCCGGTCGTAGATGACGACCGTGTCGTTCAGAGAATAGCCGACGATGGTCAGGATCGCAGCGACGACGTTGAGATCGAATTCGAGACGGGTGAGCGAGAAGAAGCCCAAGGTCATCCACACGTCGTGGAACAGCGTGACCAGCGCGCCGACGCCGAACTGCCATTCGAAGCGCAGCCAGATGTAGATCGCGATGCCGAGCATGGCGAGGCCGATCGCCCAAGCCCCCGATCGGAGCAGCTCGCCCGATACTTTGGGCGAGACGGTGTCGACCGAACGGATCGTCGCATTTCCCGGATAGTCGCGCTCGATCATCGCCCGCACGCGGCCGGCCGCCGTGGCCGAGGCCGCGTCGCCGCCGGGCGGCGGCGGCAGGCGGACCAGATATTCGGAGAGGTTGGCGCGGCCCGAATCCGTCGCGGCATGCTGGGCCTCGTTCTGCCGGGTCTCCTGGATCGTCGCGCTGCCGACGTCGAGCCGCTCGATCTGGTCGCGCAGCTGCGCGATCGGCGGCGGCGAGACGAAGGCGACGCGAAGGCTCTGGCCGCCGGCGAAATCGACGCCCCAATTGAGGCCGCGGGTGAAGACAAGCGCGATCGACGCGGCGGTGACGACGATCGAGAGGATAAGCGCGATGTTCCGCCACCGCATGAAATCGATGTTGGTGTTGTCCGGAACGAGCTTAAGCAGGCGCATCTGGCGCTCCTCAAATATGCAATTCTTTGGGCCGCGCGCGGCGGACCCAGAGGGCGACGAGCATGCGAGTCACGTTGACCGCGGTGAACACCGAGGTGACGATGCCGATCATCAGCACGACCGCGAAGCCGCGGACCGGCCCGGAGCCGAAGTAGAACATGAGGATGGCGGCGATCACATTGGTGATGTTGGCGTCGAAGATCGCGGTTTGCGCTTCCCTGTAGCCGGTTTCGAGCGCGTCGTGCAGCCGCCTTCCCCGGCGCTGCTCCTCACGGATACGCTCATTGATCAGCACGTTGGCATCGACCGCGGCGCCGATCGTCAGCACGAAGCCGGCGATGCCCGGCAGCGTCAGTGTCGCCTTGAACACCGCCATGATGCCGAGGATCATCAAGCCGTTCAAAATCAGCGCGACGGTCGTGTAGACGCCGAAGCGGCCATAGGTGATGAGCATGAAGACGATCACCGCGAGGACGGAAGCCACCGAAGCGATGACCCCCTTCTGAATCGAATCCCGGCCGAGCTCGGGGCTGACGCTGCGTTCGTCGACGACATGCAGCTCGACCGGCAGGCGGCCCGAGCGGAGCGAGATGGCGAGCTGGTTGGCGCTGTCGACGGTGAAGCTGCCGCTGATCCTGGCGGTGCCGCCGAGGATCGGCTCGGTGATGTTCGGGGCCGAGATGGCGACGTTGTCGAGGATGATCGCGAACGGCTTGTTGACGTTCTCCTGGGTCACCCGCGCAAAGCGGCGGCTGCCATTGCCGTCGAAACGGATGTTGACGTCGGGTCTTCCGTCTTCATCGAACCCCTGCGAGGCGTCGGCGATCATGTCGCCGGTAATGATCGCGCGGCGCTTGACCGCGATTCGGGCGTTCGGCCCGCCTTCGGCATAGGGCAGGATCTGGCTGCCGATCGGCGCCCGCCCGGATTGGAGCTGCTCCGCCCGGACGCTGCTGTCGACCAGCTTGAACTCGAGCCGCGCGGTGCGGCCGATCAGGGCCGTGAGCGCTGCCGGGTCCTGGAGGCCGGGAACCTGGACGAGGATGCGGTTCGATCCCTGGCGAATGATCGTCGGCTCGAGCGTGCCGAGCGCATTGATGCGGCGATCGATGACGTCGCGGGCCACGATCATCGCCTGGCTGATGGCGCGGTCGAGCCCACCCGCCGTCTGGCGCATCGTGATGCGGTTGCCCTGGACGCTGACGTCCCAGTCGCGTTGGCCGCTGCTGCTGCTCTGTTCGCCCGCCTTCCGGACGGCCGCGTCGCGCTGGGCGGGATCGCGGACCAGAAAGGCGAGCTGGCCGCCGCTGGTCGAGACCTCCGCGATCTGGATGCCGGCGGTGCGCATTTCGCCGCGGATGACGTCCTCCATCGCCTCGAGCCGCTGGCGTGAAAGATCGGAGGTATCCGCTTCGAGCAGCAGCTGGCTGCCGCCGGCGAGGTCGAGGCCGAGATTGATGTGGATCTTCTCTCGAAGCTGCTGCGCCCAGCCGGGCAGGTTCGCATAGGCGCTCGGCGCGATCAGGCTGGGAACGGCGAGGAGCACGCCGACGGCGCAGATGAAGACGATGCCCCACACCTTCCAACGGGGAAAATTCAGCATCCTAGTCGTTCGCCGCCTTGGCGCCGTGCGGACGCACGTCGCTGAGCATCGACTTCACCACGCGGACGCGGACGCCCTGGGCGATCTCTAGCTCGATCTCGCTCTCGTCGACCTTGGTCACCTTTCCGACCAGCCCGCCGCTGGTGACCGCCGTGTCGCGCGGCTTGACCGCGCCGAGCATCTGCTGGTGCTGCTTCATCCGCCGCTGCTGCGGCCGGATCAGGAGGAAATAGAAGATGATGAAGATGAGGACGAGCGGGAAGACCATGTTGAAGAAGGCCGCGGCCCCTCCGGCTGCGGTCCCGCCGCTCGTGGCCTGTGCGAAGGCTGGAGATTCGAACATATTTTCCTACCTGGGAAAAAGGCGCGGCGCGAAGGCGCTCGTCCCTTGAAAGCGCGGTGCGCCTAACATGGGCGCGCCCACTTGCCAAGGCAAGGCGACGGGGTGCGCCGTGCCCGCTTGCCTTCGCTGGGGCTCCCGCCTACATGGCCGGGCCTTGGAGCCCTTCGGGGCGCCATCCGGGCCCCATTCCAAGCCTTGCTTCGATGGGACCCCTGGTCGGGGCGTAGCGCAGCCTGGTAGCGCATCACACTGGGGGTGTGGGGGTCGCTGGTTCGAATCCAGTCGCCCCGACCATTTTCCTGATTTTCCTGAAGCCGGCCACGCGGGTCCGCGAGCCTCCATCGCATCGGCCAGGCTCGTCACCCCGGACTTGATCCGGGGTCCACCTTATTTTCCAGTGCAAGAAGCAAGAAGAAGGTGGATGCCGGATCAAGTCCGGCATGACGACATGGTCAATGGCTGGCGGTGCGCTTCCCCCCGCCTCAATTCCCCTGCGGCCGGGGCGGCGGCGGGGCGGCGGCCATCATCGCTTCGGCCTCCGGTTCGGATACCGAGCCGTCGTGATTGGCGTCGGCGCGGTCGAAATCGGCCATCGTGCGGGCCGTCGCCTCGGCGAGCGAAACCTTGCCGTCATGATCGCCGTCAAGCCGTTCCAGCGCAATCGACGCGCCGTTGCCGAGCTCGGCGGTGTCCAGGAATCCGTCATGGTTCGCATCGCGGGTGCCGAAGCGGCCCTGGATCTGCTGCTGGACGGAGGCGCGGCTCATCGGGAAGGGCGAAGCCCCGGGCGCCGGGGCGGGAGCCGGCTGGGCGACAGCGGGGGCGGCGAAGACGGCGACGGCCGCGGCGAGGAAAGCACTGGTCTTCATGGGGAATCTCCCGAGGGGTTGCGAAGGGCCTGCCCGCGCCCCCACGGTAAGGAAGGCCGGACAGTGCCGCGCCGCAAGTCGCTTCGCAAGCCCGAATCAGTCGTGAAGCTTCACGCCGTCGCGCTCATTGTCCCAGATCATGTTGATTATCCGCCAGCCGCGCTCCGGATCCTTGAACAGCTGGATCGAGTTGATTCCGCACCGCTCGGGCTGCTCGTCATCCACAGCCGTGCGCGCCTCGTACGCGCTCCAGACGTGGGCGATGTTGCCGAACAGATCGATCCTCCGCGCGATCTCCACCTCGAAGAAGTCGTTGGCCATGAAGAAGGGCGCGGTGTCGCGGGAATAATCTTCGAGGCCCATCATCTTCATCACCCCGCGGCCCGCCTCATCGACGAAAGTGCGGATCTGCCGCGCCTCCGGGTGGAAGCAATGGGCCTGGCGGGACCAGTCGCGCGGCCCTTTGGGTCCAGAGATCATCGCGTACATCTCGTCCACCACGGCGCCGATCCCGGCCCTGTCGTCGCTCATGCCCCCTCCCTCTCCGCGCGCAGCACGGGCCCATAGACCCGGCCGATGCCGATAAGCGCGATGCCGAGGCCGAGGAAGGAGAGAATGCGAAGCACGCCCTCAAGCTCCGAGGCGTCGACCAGGAAGACCTTGAGGATCGTCGCGGTGAGCAGGACGAGGCCGGCGAGGCGCAGCGCCTTGTCCGGCAGCTGCATGCCCGCGGCGATCAATCCGGCGGCGTGGACCAGGCCGGCGAGCGAATAAGAGTAGAATTCGGCGATCGGCGTGTGTGCGCCGTCGAGCAACGGCCCCTGGAAGCCCTGGCGCACCTCGAGCGCTACTCCGGCGATCAGCGCCGCGAGGAAGGCGATCAGCCAGAAGCCCGAGCGCGTCGCCGCCTCGGCCCGGCGCCGCGCCGCGTAGAGCCAGACGGCACTGAGCAGATAGGCGGGGAGGATCAGGTTCAAGACCGGGAGCGTGCCGACCCACTGCGCGGTGAAGGCCGGGTTGAACCAGACGATGTCGAACCAGATCAGGCGCCCGGCGGCCAAAGCGGTGAGCATCGTTCCGGCGATCCGGACCATATCGCGCTCGACCCGCGGGATGCGAACCGCGCCGGAGCCGAGAAGCCAGCCGGCGGCGAACAAAGCCTGGGTGACGATCGTCCGCTCGATCATCGCCCGGGCCACGAAATCGTCACCGTAGCCGAGGCCGAAGGCCTGCTTGAACCAGACGTAGAGCGCTGCGGCGCCGAGCAATCCGGCGACCGGGGCCAGCACCCGGCGGCCGCCCAGCGGCGGCAAAACGAGGCGCAAGGCGGCGAGGAGCAGCGCCGGAAGCGCGAGCGCCCACAGCGCGGCCATCGAGCCTGGCAGATCGGCGGCGACGACGGGCTCGCCGAAGAGGCTGGTGAGCAGGGCCAGCGAGAGATCGGGGACCATCCACAAGGCGCGCGCGACTCCGGCCACCGCGAGGACCAGGGTCACCGTCGCCAGAGCGAGGTCGCCGAGGCGGCGCGAGGCCAGAGCGGCGGCGATCGCGACCGCAAGCCAGCCGGCGGCGACGAGGTCCGGCGGCACGAAGTCCCAGACCGCGGCGGCGGCGAGCCACGAAGCGGCGGCGCCCGGCACGAGCAGGGTCAGGCTGGCGGGCGGTTCGGCGCTCGCCGTGCGGCGGTTGGCCCAGACGAGGAAGGCCGGCCCAATCGCAAGCGCCGCCAGCAACAGGCCCCAAAGCGGACGCTCGGCGAGCTCGGGGCGGATCGCGCGGACGATCAGGGCCGGGGCGGCGAGGCCCAGGGAAGCCGTCGCGGTCCAGATTAGCCCGCCGCGGCGAAGCGTCGCGACGGCAGCCCCGATTCCGTAGAGCAAGGTGATTCCGGCCGCCGCCTCGACGACGAAGGGGTCGAGCCGGCTCTGCGCCTTGGCGAGGAGCAGCAGCAGCGCGAGCGCGAGGCCCACGGCAGGGGCGAGGCGGAACTCGTCGCGCAGGAAGGCAAGCACCAGCGCCGCCGCCGAAAGCGCGCCGTAGAGCGCCCAGGCCTCGATCCCAAGGTCTGCGCGGGCGACGAGGAAGGCGAGCTGAACGGCGGCGATGGCCAGCGGCTGGATCAGGCCGAGCTGGCGGCCCTCGCCCGGCCGGACGAGGCATGCGGCAAGGCCGAGCAGGAGCGCGAAGGCGCCGGCCGCGAGCGCGTCCTCGGCCGGGCGGACGAGCAGGAAGCCGGTCCAAAGGAAGCTCAGCAGCACCGCCGTGGCGGCGAGCCAGGTCCAGCCGCGCCGCCAGGCGATGGCGAACAGCGCGATGTCGAGCAGCGCGAGGTAAGCGAGCAGCGGCAGCGCGCCTTCATTGCTGTCGCCGACCAGTGCAGGCGTGAGGAAGCCGCCGATCAGGCCCATGATCGCGGTCGGCGCGCCGTGGCGAAGCGACATGACGAGCGCGGCCACGGTCACCGCGACCATCGCCGCCGAGGCGGTGCCGGTGCCGATCAGCTGGTAGAGGACATAAGCGGCGTAGGGCGTCGCGTAGAGGATGGCGAGGCCCGCGCCCGCCAGCACCTGGGCGATGCGCGGCTCGTCCGCGAAGCGCGAGGCGCGCGCATATTCGCTCAGGGCGACCAGCAGCAGGCCGAAGACCGCGGCGCCGATCATCCGCGCCGCCGGAGTGACCAGCCCGACCTCGATCGAATAGCGGATGAGGAGGATTCCGGCGACGAACAGGGCCGCGCCGCCGATCCAGATCAGCAGGCGGCCGGCGACCCAGCGCTCGAACAGGCCGCCCAGACCCTCGTCCCGCGCGGGCTCGGGTTCCGACTCGGGCTCGGCTTCCGCAACACTCTCCGCTTCCGTTGAACCGGCCACGCCGTACAGCCGCGCGGCCTCGATTTCCTCCGCGACGGCCGCCAGCGCCGGCTCGACGATCAGCCCCGCCTCGCCCGCGTTTTCGAGCGCGCGGATGCGCGTTTTCAAGCCGTTCAGCTGGAGGAACAGGACGAACACCGCCACCGAGAGCAGGAGGACGAGCAATTCCATCCGCCAAGGCTTAGAATCAAATGCGCGTCAGGGGAATTGCCGTGACGTCGCCCGCCCAGCCCGCGCGGGCGCGCTGGAGCGCTGCGTCCGCCTCCCGCGCCCGACCGAGCCGGCGCTCGGCGAGCGACAGCGCGTAGAGCGCGAGCGGGTCGTTCGGCCAATGCTCAAGCGAGGCGGTCAGCTGGGCGCGGGCGCCGCGGGCGTCTCCCCTGGCGAGGCGGGCGGCGGCGAGGCTTCGCCGCACCGGATACCAGAAAAGCGGCGGATCCATGCCGAAGCGCGCGGCGAGCTGCGCGTCCATCGCCCGGCGATAGGCGGCCTCGGCTGCGCGGAAATCGCGCTCCAGCATCGCCGCGCGGCCCTCGAGCACATGCTGCATCACCGTCGCCAGGGCGGTGCCGCCTTGGCCCAGCGCCGGCGAGTCCGTGCCCACACGTAAGGCGGCGATCGCCGCCGCCTCGGCGCGAACCGCCGGCGCAGCCCCATTGCGGGCCAGCGCCTCGCCCCGGGCGTAGTGGCGAAACGCCTTTTCCACAGCGTTGGAGGGCGCGGCGATGGCCAGGACCTGGGCCGGATCCCCATGCAGCCCCCTGGCATACCAGGTGGCCGAGCCGAGCATCCGAAACCGGCCGCTCCCGCCTCGCGACAGGAACGTCTCGCGATACTCGTCCGAAACCGACAGCGCGGTGGCGCCGTCGCCATGGGCGAGCGCGCTCTCGATCGCGAAGTGCATGTCGTGGGCGAGCAGGCCGGTGCGGTAGTCCGAAGCGGGCGGACGGACGCGGTGCTCGTAGCGGCCGTCGGCGGCGATCGCGGCGACGTTGACCTGGGCCGCGTCGCGGTAGCGGCCGATTCCGAAGAAGGTGTGCGACGGCATGTGGACGAGATGGCTCGCCGCCGGAGCGATCCGCCCGAGCCGGTCGGCATAGGGCTCGGCGAGGTCCTGACGGTCGATCCAGTCGGTGAGATGGATGTAATAGTGGATCGCCCCGCCATGATCGGGATTGCGGGCGAGCACGCGCTCGAGCAGCCGCTGGCTTAACGTCCCCTCGCGCATCCGGCCCCCGGACAGGACCATCCGGGCGTCGGCGGCCATCACGGCGATGGTATCGTCAGCCGGCAGGCGGCGCGCCGCCTCCTCGAGGAATTCGGCATAGGGGGCGTTGGCGAAGGCCGGCCCGTCGCGGGTGCGGACGGCCATCGCATCGACCAGCGCCTTGTCGCGCTGGCCGAGGCGCCCGGCGAGCGCTACGGCGCGGCGGGCCGCGGCGCGGGCGGCAGTGAGCTCCTCGGTGCGCGGCTGGAGGTTGATCGTCGGCCCGCGCGCCCAGGCCTCGCCGAAGAAGCAGAGCGCGCAATCGGGATCGAGCTCCTGCGCCTTGCGGAACGAGCGCACCGCCTCGACCTCGTCGAACGCGTAGATCAACCGAACGCCCTGGGCGAACCAGGCGCGGACGCTGAGGTCGCGGCTGTCGGCCTCGATCCCGGCATAGCCGAGGCCATCGAGCAGAACAGGCGGCGGGCCGCCCTCGGGGCGCTTGGAAGCGTCGACGGGTTCGAGACAGGATCCCGCATCGAGGTCGGGCGCGCGCAGCGTCGCGTCCTCACTGCCCGCTGCGGAAAGCGCAGTCGCTCCCAACGCCGCCGCGAGCAACACGGCCTTCCGGATCGGCATTCCCATCTCCCTTTCCCCCAACCCCTATCATTGCGCCCGCCGGAACGCCTACCCAAATAGCCGGTCGGAACGAGCGGGAGCGAAACCCATGGAAGTGTGGCACGGCACGACGATTATCGGCGTGCGCAAGAACGGCAAGGTGGTCGTCGCCGGCGACGGGCAGGTCTCGCTGCAATCGACGGTGATCAAGCCCAACGCGAAGAAGGTGCGGCGGCTGGGCGACGGAAGCGTGATCGGCGGCTTCGCCGGCGCGACCGCCGACGCCTTCACCTTGTTCGAACGGCTGGAGCGCAAGCTAGAGAGCCATCACGGCCAGCTGCTGCGGGCGGCGGTCGAGCTCGCCAAGGACTGGCGGACCGACAAATATCTGCGCAATTTGGAGGCGATGATGATCGTCGCCGACAAAGAGGTCAGCCTGATCCTCACCGGAAACGGCGACGTTCTGGAGCCCGCCTCGGGCGTGGCGGCGATCGGATCGGGCGGCAATTTCGCCCTCGCCGCAGCGAGCGCGCTCTACGATTACGAGGAGGATGCCGAGACGATCGCCCGCAAGGCGATGAAGATCGCGGCGGAAATCTGCGTCTACACGAACGACCAGCTGACGGTGGAGGCGATCGAGGGGGCCGCATAGAACACTTTTTTGCCGTCATTCCCGCGAAAGCGGGAATCCAGCTTCCTTGTCTACCTTTCTTCGCGTCCTTCGCGTCTTCGCGTCTCGCGCGACCCAACAACAGCATGATTTCACGCGAAGGCGCGAAGAGCGCGAAGAAGAAAGCTGGATTCCCGCTTTCGCGGGAATGACGAGGGGAGCTAGGATGGGCTGATGGACCGCCGCCTGTTCCTCGGTTCCGCCGCTGCGACGCTGGCCCTGCCCGGGTGCGCGACGACCATGGCGCGCAGCGCCGCGCGCACCGGCTGCCTTCCGCCGGTCGACGTCTCCCCGGGGCGAGTCATCCGCACCGTGGCCGGCCTGCGCCCCTACCGCCCCTCGGGCTTCGTCGTCCGCGCCGAGGCCTTGGGCGACAAGCGCCTGGTCCACAATTACGGCCATGGCGGCGCCGGGATCACCTTATCCTGGGGCACGTCGAAGCTTGCCGCGGAGCTCGGGCTCCAGGGGCATGAGGGGCCGGTGGCGGTGATCGGCGCCGGAGTGTTGGGCCTTTCGACCGCGCGGCTGGTGCAGGAGGCGGGGTTTGCCGTCACTATCTACGCCAAGGCGCTGCCGCCCGACACGACCTCCAACATCGCCGGCGGCCAGTTCCATCCCTACGGCCATTACGATCAGGATCGGGTCACGCCCGAATGGCGGGCGCAATTCGCCGCCGCTCTGGATTATGGCTGGCGCCGCTTCCAGATCATGGTCGGCGACGATTACGGAATCAGGTGGCTGCCAACCTATGCCGAGCGGGACACGCCCGAGCGGCAGCTGCTGGCGACCTTCCCGCCCAACAACCGCCTGCTTCGGCCCGAAGAGCACCCCTTTCCGGTCCGCTCGCTGGCCCGCTACGACACGATGTACGTCGAGACCGGGCGCTACCTGCGCCAACTCACCCGCGACGTGCAGGCGGCGGGCGGCGCGATCCGCATCCGCGACTTCGCCACGCCCGCCGAAATCGCCGCCTTGCCCGAACGGCTCGCGTTCAACTGCACCGGCCTCGGCGCCCGGGCTTTGTTCGGCGACGAGGAATTGATCCCGGTCCGCGGCCAGCTCGCCATCCTGCTTCCCCAGCCGGAGATACGCTACGCCTTCACCGGTGAGGCCGGCTACATGTTCCCGCGCGCCGACGGAATCCTTCTGGGCGGCACGTTCGAGCGCGGCGAATGGGATTCGACGCCGCAGCCCGGGGACATCGCCGCGATCCTTGCCTCGCACCGGCGCCTGTTCGGGGGCTTTCGCTGCACCGCCTGATGCGCGCAATTGCCCTCATCGCCTTGCTCTGGCTGCTCGGCTGCGCCCAGCCGCCGCCCCGGCTCGAAGGACATTGGACCGGGCGGGTGGGCGACGAGCAAGGCGAGACCGGGATCGCCTTCGATTTCGCTTCCGGCCCCGGCGGGCCCGCCGGGACGATGAGCCTTCCGGGCCGCCGCCTGCTCGGCAAGGCGCTGAGCGACGTGCGCATCGACGGCGACCGGGTCGCCTTCACCCTTCCGGCCCACGATCGCCTGCTGCGCTTCGAGGGCCGGCTGGACGGCGACGCGCTGCAAGGCAACGTGGCCGGAATCGGCCGCGGCTATCCGCTCTGGCTTGAGCGCACCCGGGCGACGCCGCCGCCCTATCGCGAGCAGCAAGTGGCGTTCTCCGGCGGCGATGTCCCGCTCGGCGGCTCCCTGCTCCTGCCGCCGGGGCGCGGTCCCTTCCCGGCGGTGATACTGATCCACGGATCGAGCACTCCGGACCGCAACGATTTCCGCTATTATGCGGATCTTTACGCGCGCGCCGGAATCGCGGCCCTGATCTACGACAAGCGGCCGACCGGCGCCGAGACCAACGGCGGCACGGCCAGCCTGGAAACCCTCGCCGGCGACGTCCTTGCCGCGGCGGCGATGCTGGAGGCGCGCCCCGATATCGATCGCCGCCGGATCGGGCTGTTCGGCTTCAGCCAGGGCGGCTGGGTGGCGCCGATCGCCGCCGGGCGCCACCGCTTCGCCTTCATCGCCGTGCTCTCGGCGCCCGGCGTTTCCTATGCGGAGGTGACGCTCTACGCCGATGCGGCGCGGATGCGCGCGCACCGCCGGCCAGAGGCGGAGATCGCCGAGGCGATGGAGGCCGAGCGCCAGCTCGACGCCTTCGTGCGCCGCGGCGGCCGCGGAGGGGCCGCGATTCAGGCGATGCTCGACGAAGCGCGACGCACGCCCTGGTGGGGGATGACGACCCTGCCGGCCCACGCGCCCTCGGCGGCGGAGCGGGCGCGCTACCTGCGCTGGATCGATCTCGACCTCGATCCCCTCCCCTATTGGCGGCGCCTAAGGCTGCCCGTGTTCATCGCTTATGGCGACGCCGACGAGAACGTCCCGGCCGGAGAAAGCGCGCGCCGGATCGCCGCCGCTTTGGGCCGAGCCGTCACCGTACGCCGCTATCCCGGCGCGAATCACAGCCTTGCGCCCGCGCCGACACTCGAGGGCGACCTCATCGGCTGGACCCGCGCGGCGCTCGCGCGACCGCCCGCTTGAAGTGGATCGCGCCGGCTCCAATCTAGAGAGCGATGAACTACCAGACCTCCTTCCCGGCGGCGGACCGGGGCCACCCACAGTCGAGAGCAGCGGGATCGATGAACGAGAAGCTGACCCCGAAGGCCGTCGTCGCCGCGCTCGACGCGCACATCATCGGCCAGGACGACGCGAAGCGCGCCGTCGCGGTGGCGCTGCGCAACCGCTGGCGCCGCCAGCAGCTGCCGGAGGATCTGCGCGAGGAGGTAACGCCCAAGAACATCCTGATGATCGGGCCCACCGGCTGCGGCAAGACCGAGATCAGCCGGCGCCTCGCCAAGCTCGCCGACGCGCCGTTCGTCAAGGTCGAGGCGACCAAATTCACCGAGGTCGGCTATGTCGGCCGCGACGTCGAGCAGATCGCCCGCGACCTGGTCGAGGAGGCGGTGCGGCTCGAGCGGGAGCGGCGGCGCGAGGCGGTGAAGGAAGCGGCGACCGAGGCTGCGACCGAGCGGATGCTCGACGCGCTCACCGGCAAGGATGCCAGCGCCGCCACCCGCGAGAGCTTCAGGAAGATGCTCGGCGAGGGCCACCTCGACGACAAGGAGGTCGAGATCGACCTGGTCGACCAGCCGAACACGCCGTTCGAGATCCCCGGCATGGGCGGCCAGGTGGGGATGATCAACCTGTCCGAGATGATGGGCAAGGCGATGGGCCAGCAGCCGCGCAAGAAGCGCAAGCTCGCCGTCAAGGAGGCGCTGGCCAAGCTGATCGAGGAGGAATCCGACAAGCGCCTCGATCCCGACGACGTCAACCGGGCGGCGCTCCGGGACGCAGAGGCCAACGGCATCGTATTCCTCGACGAGATCGACAAGATCGCGGTGAGCGACGTTCGCGGCGGATCGGTCTCCAGGGAGGGCGTCCAGCGCGACTTGCTGCCGCTGATCGAGGGCACGACGGTCGCCACCAAATACGGGCCGATGAAGACCGACCACATATTGTTCATTGCCTCCGGCGCCTTCCACGTCGCCAAGCCCTCGGACCTGCTGCCCGAGCTTCAGGGCCGGCTGCCGATCCGGGTCGAGCTGAAGGCGCTGACCGAGGAGGATTTCGTCCGCATCCTTTCGGACACCCGGGCCAGCCTCACCGAGCAATATCGCGCGCTCCTGGCGACCGAAGGCGTGACGATCGAATTCGCCGACGACGGCATCCGCGCGCTCGCCAAGATCGCCGCCGAGGTCAATGCGCAGGTCGAGAATATCGGCGCCCGGCGCCTCCAGACGGTGCTCGAAAAATTGCTCGAGGACGTCAGCTTCGAGGCCGAGCAGCGCCGCGGCGAGACGGTCAGGGTCGACGCCGCCTATGTCGAGCGCCAACTCGCCGAGATCGCCCGCGACACCGATTTGAGCAAGTACGTGCTCTGAACGGGGGGATGAATCAGGCCGCCTCGCCCAGCGTAGGAATCTTCGCAATCTCGTCCGCCATCGCCCGCTCGGCGACCTTCATGTCGTATCGGCCCTGCATCCGAAGCCAACTCTCGGCCGTCGTGCCCGTGAGCTTGCCGATGCGCAGGGCCATCTGCGCGGTGACCGGCTGGCGCTCGTTCAAGAGGTCGTAGAGCGTCTGACGCGAAATGCCCATCAGACGGGCAATCTCCGCCTTGGGACGCCCCAGCGCGGGAAGCACGTCCTCGCGCAGGATTTCCGCAGGGTGGACCGGACGAATGCCCTTGAGCAACGGATTGGTCATCAGTGATAATCCTCCAGATCGACGTCCACGGCGTCCGCGCCGTCCCAGCCGAACGTGACTCGCCAGTTGCCGCTTGCATCGACGGCGTAGCGGCCCGCCAGCTTCCCCTTGAGCGCGTGAAATCGCCAGCCCGGAATATTCATGTCCTCGGCGACCACCGCGGTTTCGAGCCGCTCCAGAATGGCGTCGAGCCGGCGCAGGTTCTGGATGCTCAGCTTCGCTCGATCACCAGTCTCTGCATAGCGCTTCAACGCCTTGCTCCGAATCGAGCGGATCATGTTTGTAAGCTACTGCCTTACATATCATCCGTCAACCCGCACTTACCACCTCGCGGCCCCTCAGATCAGATCGCCGGCCAAAGCCCCCGGAGGGCGGACATCGCCGCGCTGCTTCAGTTCAAGCGCTGTCTGGGCCCTCCAGAGTCCGACGCGTTTCGTCCCTGCCCCGCAACGGCCCGTCCCTCCGGCATGAACCTTGCGACGCGCGCGTCGGTTGATCGCTCGACCCCCAACAGGAGGACGAGATGAACAACCGCATGAAGCTGCTTACGGCCGTCGCCGCGATCGCCATGCCGGCGGCCATCGCCGCGGCCCAATCGCCGCTCACCGCCACCCAATCCAGCCAGCCCCGCCGGACGACTCATCGGCCGGCGCATCAGCCGGCGACTCCGACGACCAACAACGCCACGGAGGACACGCGGACCAGAACGGCCACCACCGACACGACCGAGCAGGCGAACGATCCGGTCGACGCCAACGCCGAGCCGGGCACCCAGGCCGAGGTGACGACCCAGACGCAGAGCGACGCCGACGCCCAAGCCACGCCGCCCGAGCCGCAGGCCGTCCCGGCCGGCACGCAGGCGCAGGCGCAGACGACGACCGACGCGACGACCCAGGCCGCCGCGACCGATTCGACGACACAGGCCCAGGCACAGCCGCCTCTGCCCGCCACGGCCAACCCGGCCGCGGCCCAGGGTCAGGCGACCGCCCAAGCGGCGACCCAAGGCGAGGCCCAGCCGCCCCTGCCCGCGACGACCAACCCGGCCGCGGCCCAGGGTCAGGCGACCGCCCAGGCGGCGACCGCGACCGGAGCGACCGCCGCTGCGACCGCCGCCGACGTCCATGCCGGAGTCCAGGTCCGCGACCAGTCCGGCGGGCTCGTCGGAACGATCGAATCGGCCGATGCGAGCGGCGGCGTGGTCTCCACCGGCGCCGTGCGCGCGAAGCTGCCGATCAGCAGCTTCGGCCGCAACAATCAGGGCCTCGTCATCTCGATGACCAAGGACCAGCTCGAGGCGGCGGCGCGCCAGGCTTCGCCTCAGCCGACCAGCTAGATCGCGTCTGACGCGATCGCGCAGGCCGCGCCGGCCCCCTCCCCGGCGCGGCTTTTTGCGTTAAGGGGGAGGCGTGATTCGACTCACGCCCGCTGTCGCCTTCCTCCTCACGACCGCCGCCCAAGCGCAGCAGCCGGACATCGTCGTGACCGGCCGCGGCCTCGAGTCCGGGCTCGGCGAGGACAGCTACGATATCAGCCTCATCGGACGCGAGCGGCTCCTTCATGCGCCGTCGAACCGGCTCGAGGACGTGCTTCGCGACGTGCCGGGCTTCCAGCAATTCCGCCGCTCCGACGCGCGCAGCGCCAACCCGACCAGCCAGGGCGTCACGCTTCGCGCGCTCGGCGGCAATGCGTCGAGCCGGGCGTTGCTGATCCTCGACGGCGTGCCGCAGAGTGATCCGTTCGGGGGCTGGATCGCCTGGCCGGCCTACGATCCGCGCCGGCTCGCCCGAATCCGGGTGACTCGCGGCGGGGGGAGCGGAGTCGCCGGCCCCGGGGCGCTCAGCGGGACGATCGAGCTGGAAAGCCTGGAGAGCGCGGGCGCCGGGGGAATCGACGCCGACCTCGCTTATGGCAGTCGCGACTCGGTGGAGGCCTTTGCGGGCGGCCGGACGCGGCTCGGCGCCGGCTTCGCCACTTTCTCCGCCGCTTATTCGCGCGGCGACGGCTTCATTCCGGTGGTCGCGGAGCAGCGGGGACTGGCGGACCGTCCCGCGCCTTACGAGCAGGCCAGCGTCTCGCTTCGCGGCGTCGCGCCCGTCGGCGGCGCGAGCGAGTTGCAGGCGAACCTCTCGGGCTTCGCCGACCGGCGCGAGCGCGGCACGGCGTTCAGCGCCATAGAAACCAGAGGCGCCGACGCATCGCTCCGCCTCGTCGGGCGTGGCCGACTGCCTTATTCGGTGCTCGCTTACGTCCAGGCCCGCAATTTCTCGAACGCCTTCGCGGCGGTCAACGCCGCCCGGACGGCGGCCAGCGAGACTCTCGACCAATATTCGGTACCGTCGACCGGCCTCGGCGCTCGCGGCGAGATCCGGCCCCGCGCCGGAGCGGTCGAGCTCAGGCTCGGCGCCGACTGGAGGGAGACCTCGGGAACCACGAACGAGCTGTTCCAGTTCGTCGCCGGAGCGCCCACCCGCGGCCGCGCGGCGGGGGGAAGGACGGACACGTTCGGAGCCTTCGCCGAGGCGGGCTGGGCTCAGGGGCCGGTGGCGCTCACCGGCGGGGTCCGGCTCGATCGCTGGCGGCTGAGCGGCGGCGCCCTCGATGAGCATGTGCTGGCGACCGGCGCGCAACTCACCAACGTCACCTTCTCCGATCGCAGCGGCTGGGAGCCGACCGGGCGTGCCGGCGCGTCTTGGCGGGTGGGGGCCCCGGTGACGCTTCGCGCCGCCGCTTATATGGGTTGGCGGCTGCCGACGCTGAACGAGCTTTACCGGCCGTTCCGGCTCGGCCCGGACGCGACGGCCGCCAATGCGGCTCTGGCCCCGGAGCGGCTGCAAGGCGTGGAGGCGGGCGTGGAGGTCCGGCCGTCGGAGACCGCGCGCCTGTCCGTCACCCTGTTCGCCAACCGGCTGACCGACTCGATCGCCAATGTGACGCTCGGTGCCGGGCCCGGGACCTTCCCCGGAGTCGGCTTCGTTGGCGCCGGCGGCCAGTTTCGGATGCGCGAGAATCTGGAAGCGATCGAGAGCAAAGGGGTGGAGATCGACGCCATCGCCGATCTGGGAAGGCTGCACCTCGCCGCCGGCTACAGCTTCGCCGAGGCCGAGGTGAACGCCGGCGGGGCGGCGCTGCCGCTCGATGGGCTGCGCCCCGCCCAGACGCCGCGCCACAGCTTCACGGCGCGGATTGCCTGGCAGGGTGCGCGCGGCGCCTATGCGACCGCGGGCGCGCGCTATGTCTCGAGCCAATATGAGGACGACCTCAACCGCCAACTCGTCCCCGGCGCGCTGACCTTCGATGCGCTGGCCGAGCTTCCGCTGACGTCGCGTCTCTCGCTTCAGGCGCGCGGCGAGAATCTCAGCGGAGAGCGGGTGGTCGCCGGCATTTCGGGCAGCGGCATAATCGAGCGGGGGACTCCGCGCACTTTGTGGATCGGTTTGCGCTGGCGCGACTGACCCGATCCAAAAGAAAGCCGCCCGGCGGATCGCTCCGCGGGCGGCTCCCTCGGCCTCGTCCCCGGCTCGCGCCGGAGACGTGCAAACTAGCTCAGATGCTTGGAGAGATGCTTGTTCATCTCGAACATCGAGCAGCGATCCTTGCCGAAGATTTTCTTCAGCTTGTCGTCGGCGACGATCTCGCGCTTGTTCTGCGGATTCTGCAGGTTGTTCTTGCGGATGTGATCCCACACCTTGCTGACGACCTGGCTGCGCGGCAGCGGATCGGGGCCGGTGATCGCGGCGAGATCAGCCGACGGCTTCACCGGACGCTGCAAACCACTTTGTGCCATTATTCCCTCCCTCTTGAGATAGTGCTGGGAATAGAGAGCGCAATTCATGGCGCTTGGCAATGGCCGGCGGGGTGGAAATGCCTTCTTTTGCCTCGGTTCGGCGGGTTTTCTGTGGATAGACCTTTCTCAAGGGTCCAAACCCAGTCCCCGCAACGGCCGTGACGGAGCGGATTTGCGTCAGGGCAAGGAGCGAGGAGGGAGCGATGCTGACGCATCGTGACCGACGCTGCGACGCAGCCCTGGCGCAAAGCCGCCCGCTCCGAAGGGGTCGCCCGGAGAAGGCCGCCGGCTGCGTTGGACGGCTCGTCCGGGCAACCAGCCCGGCCTTCACCGCCCGCCTTGCCGGCGGCCTTCTCCGGGCGATCACGGCCATTGCGGGGACTGGGTTTGGGCCCTTGTGGCCTCAGAGAGGCCCGAAGGGGACGATCCGGTTGGCCGAGTCGTGGCCGATGTCGGCGCGGCCGAGATAGGGAATTCCGGCCTTCGCGCACCAGAAACGGGCCACCGCCTCCTCGTCGTCTCCGAAGTCCGGATCGTTCGGCAGCACGTCGCTGACCCGCCCCAGCCGAATGCCCGCGGCGCTGCGGACATTGGGGCTGGCGGTGATGTGAAAGAGCGCGCGGTCGACCGCGTACATGTGCTCTGACACCTCCTCGAGCAGGAGGATATGGCCGGACAGGTCCGGCTCGAGCGGCGTGCCGAGCAGCATGGAAAGGACGGTGACGTTGAACGCCGCGTGGCGCGCGCCCCGTTCCAGGCCGGGCTCCAGCGCGCCGGCCGAGCGATCGACCAGCCAGGTCAACGCGCGCTCGATCGCCGTCTCGCCACCCTCGCGCAGCACGTCCTGCGGCATCGGTCCGTGGGCCAGGCTCGGAAAGCCCGCGCGATAGAGGCCGGCGAGCAGGAAGCCGGCGTCGCTATAGCCGAGCCAGGCCTTCGCCCGCGCCGCCTCGCCCATGCGGGCGATCGCCGCCTCGGCGACCCGGCACGAGCCGTAGCCGCCACGCGCGAGCCAGATCGCGTCGAGCTCGGGATCGTTGGCGAACTCGACGAGCGCCTGCTCGCGCTCCGCATCGGTGCCGGCAAAATGATTGTGGATCAGAAAAGAGCTCGGATGAAAGACCAGCTCCACGCCGGGCGCCGCGCGGGCGGCGACGGCCTTCACCCTTGCGGCCGTCTCCGCGCCGAAGCGGGAGCTCGGCGCGACCACCCCGATCCGCATGGTTGCTCCTTCCTTCTGTCCCCAATAGGGCGAGGCGATGAACGAGGCCAAATCCTATTTCTTCTGCGGCGTCGGCGGCAGCGGCATGCTTCCGCTGGCGCTGATCGTCCAGGGCCGGGGCGACCGGGTCGCCGGCTCCGACCGAACGCTCGACCAGGGGCGGCTCGCCGCCAAGTTCGATTTCCTGCGCGCGCGCGGGATCGCGCTGTTCGACCAGGACGGCAGCGGCATCACCGACGCCGACCAGATCCTCGTCACCTCGGCGGCGATAGAGGAGACGGTGCCGGACGTTGTCAGGGCGAACGCGGTCGGCGCCGAGCGCATCACCCGGCCGCAACTACTCGCCGAATTGTTCAACGCCGCCGAGGCCGGCATCGCCGTCGGCGGAACCAGCGGCAAATCGACGGTCACCGGGATGATCGGCTGGATCCTTCACGCCACCGGCCGCGATCCGACGGTGATGAACGGGGCGGTGATGAAGAATTTCGTCTCCGCCGACACGCCGTTCGCAAGCGCGCTGGTGGGCGGCGGTGGAATATTCGTCAGCGAGGTCGACGAGAGCGACGGCTCCATCGCGCTCTATCACCCCAAGGTCGCGGTGCTGAACAACATCACGCTCGACCACAAGAGCCTCGACGAGCTGCGCCACCTGTTCCGCGACTTCGCGGCGAAGGCGGAAACGGTCGTGGTCAATCTCGACGACGACGAGACCCGCTTTCTCGCCGCGACGCTGCCGCCCGAGCGGCTCACCACTTATTCCTTCCGCGACGAAGCCGCCGACCTGTTCGGATCGAACGTCGTGGAGGAGCCGTTCGCGATTTCCTTCGATGCGAAGGGCGTTTCCGTTCGGCTCCAGGTCCCCGGGCGCCACAATGCCGAGAACGCGCTCGCCGCGCTCGCCGGCGCGCAGGCATTGGGCGTGCCCATCGGGGAGGCGGCCGAGGCGCTGGCAGGGTTCAAGGGCCTGCGCCGCCGCTTCGAGCTTGTCGGCGAGGCGCGCGGGATCACGGTGATCGACGATTTCGGCCACAACCCGGACAAGATCGCCGCGACCTTGCGCACGCTCCACGCCTTTCCCGGGCGGCTGCTGATCTTCTTCCAGCCGCACGGCCATGGCCCCCTGAGAACGATGAAGGACGAGCTCATCGCGACCTTCTCGCGCGAGCTGGGCCCCGAGGACCGGCTGATCATGTGCGATCCCGTTTATTATGGCGGGACCACCGACAGGAGCATCGGCAGCGCCGCGATCACTGACGGCCTCGGGCCGCGCGCCGAGCATATTCCCGACCGGGAGCAATGCGCCGACCGCCTCGCCGCGCTCGCCGAGCCGGGCGACCGGATCGTCGTCATGGGTGCGAGAGACGACACGCTGACGGCCTTCGCGGAGGGCGTTCTGGCGCGCGTGTCGGGAGCCTAGGCCGTATCGAAATTCAGCGTAATTCGCTTGTTTCGCTTCGGATGTTCCCTTGCCCGTCACCCCCGCGAAAGCGGGGGTCCAGCTTGTTTCTTCTCCTCGGCGATTGAAGAAGCTGGATTCCCGCTTTCGCGGGATGACGATGAAAATTGAATGTCGATCCGTCCTAGAATGCCGCCATGTCCTCCGGGCGGGCGTGCTCGACCTGCTCGTTGCGGGTGCCGGGCCGGTAGCCGAGCGCTCGGATGGCGCCGTCGTCCTCGGGATCGAATGGCTGATCGTGGCAGACACGCAGATAGAGGCCGACCGAGGACATTTGATAGCCGGCAAGATCGAACAGATCGAGATAGTGGACGATGTAGCCGCCGTCGTCGCCGGGAAAGGCGTAGGCCGGCCGCTCGGTCGAGCAGAAGATATAGTCGGCACGATCCCGCGCCTCCCACCGGACGTCCGTCGGCGCGGGCGCACCGGCGTCGCCGCTCGACGAGCCGTTGCGCAGAGTCAGCCGCCGGAGCTCGCCATGCGGCGAAGTCGAGACGCTCTCCAGCCGCACGATCCGCACCCAGGCGCATTCGCCCTGGCGGCAGCCGGCCAGGATCACCTCGCCAGCGAGGTCCGGCGGCGGTTCGCGCGCCGGGACCGAGGCATTGTCGGCTGTCCGTTCCGGCGGAGCCGGGGCATTGGCGGGAACGGCCTGGGCGGTGGGCTGGCCCCGGTCCCGCACCAGGAGCGCCCATCCGAGCAATGCGAGCAGCATTGCGATCCCGAAGGCGGCCGCGATCGATCTCCAGCGAGGGGCGGAAGGCTCGTTCATCGGCCTCTGTTAGCCGGACGAGCGGGCCGCCGAAAGAGAAACGGCGGACCCGAAGGCCCGCCGCGCTTTTCTTGGAGGGAATCGCCTTATTGGGCGACGGTGAGATCGACCTTCTCGACCCATTCGGGGAAGAAGACGGGCTCGCGGTTCGACCAGCCCGGAGCGGTCGCTGCGGCCTCGCTGATCGACTGAAGCAGGGTCCGGCGCCGGTCGGGATGGAGGTGCGGGAGCGCGGCGGCGGCGCAGAAGGCGCCGGGCAGCCAGGGGCGCACGTTGGCGCCGATCAGCCGCTCGTAGAGGAAACGGAAGGAAGCGAAACAGGGCAGCCTGTCCTGGCCGAGATCGAAGGCGGCCATGGTGACCAGCGGGGCCATCAGGGGCTCCATCGCGTCGAGGCCGCTGTCGTCGGGAACGTAGGAGCGGATATGATCGAGGCGGGCGTAGATTCGCTCCTGGGCGCGGATTCCGGCGGCTTCGGCGGGATCGCGCGACCAGCGCTTCACCGCGTCGCGGCGGCCGAGGCCGACATCGAGCGAACGGCGGACGTAGCGCTGGGTGCCCTTGCTGAAGCCAGCGAACTCTTTCATCTCTGCCAGCGCCGCCGCTCCGTTGGCGGGCCGAGTCCTCGTACTCATGACCCCACTCCTTTCACCTCGCGGAAGATCATGCACCACAACGACTTTCCAAGCCGTTAACCAATCTTCCGTCCCCCGTTCAGAATTGAATCAGAGTTCGATTCCGGCGGCAATGGCAAAACGGCATGCGCCCATTTGGGCACCCCGAGTGTCGCCAAAGGGCAACAGGCGGCATCCCCCTTTGGCCCAAAAGCGCCATTCTTCCGTCTTCGCAACGATCGCCCCAAGCCAAAAGCGAAGCGATGACGCGGGCGATTTGCGCGTGCCAGGGCCCGCACCCGGTACCCGCAATGGTCGTGATCGCCCGGAGAAGGCCGCCGGCAAGGCGGATGGCGCGGGCCGGGCTGGTTGCCCGGACGAGCCGTCCAACGCAGCCGGCGGCCTTCTCCGGGCGACCCCAAAGGGGCGGGCGGCTTTTGGGCCAGGGCTACGTCGCAGCGTCGGTCACGATGCGTTTAGCATCGCTCCCTCCTCGCTCCTTGCCCTGACCCAAAATCCGCTCCGTCGCGGCCGTTGCGGGTACCGGGTGCGGGCCCTAAGGGGCGGATCGTGGGCAAAAGATCATGACCGGGGACAGGACGCTGGGGCCCGAGCCGCAGGATTCGCAAGCGCTTTTGGGCGAGCCCGATTCCTCGGGCTATCGCCGTCCGCTTCCCCATTTTTCGACCAACGCGCCCGGCGCTTCTGCGAACGACAGCGCGGACGAACGCTTTTGGGGCGCGGCTGCGTTAACAGGGGATATGGACCGTTCACTGACCAACGGCGAGACGCGCCGGCTGCCCGACCTCGGCATCGCGCTGAAATCGATCGCCGCTTTCTGGCTGCTTTATGTCGGCCTGATCACGGCGCGCGCGATCGTGCTTCAATATCCCGATTTCTGGGAGATGATGGCGCGCAGGACGATCGCCGCCTTGGTCGGCGTGGTGCTGACCTTCCTCGTCTATCTGGCGATGCGGCCCGTCGCGCACAGGAGCCTCAACGCCAAGGCGATTCTCGCCGCGATCCTCTGCCTGCCGGCCTCGATGCTGTTCTCGGCGTTCAACTATTACATCTTCTACGTCTACGCCCCGCTCGATGCGGCGAAGAGCGATTCGTCGATGCAGGGAATGTCGGCCTGGGAGATGCTCTGGCGATCGGTCGCCGAAGGGGCGCTGAGCTGGTATTTCATCTTCGCCGCCTGGGCCGCCTTCTACGTCGCGATGAGCCAGGCCAAGCAGCTGCGGGCGGCGGACCGACATTCGGCCATCCTCGCCCGCGAGGCGCAGGAGGCCCAGCTCCGCGCGCTGCGCTATCAGATCAATCCGCACTTCCTGTTCAACACCCTCAATTCCCTCTCCTCCCTCATCCTCTCCAAGCGCACCGACACCGCGGAGCGGATGCTGATGAACCTTTCCACCTTCTTCCGCGCCACGCTCTCCGCCGATCCCACCGCCGACGTCAGCCTCGACGAGGAGATCAGGCTTCAGCGGCTCTATCTGGACATCGAGCAGATCCGCTTTCCGGACCGGCTGAGCGTCGAGGTCGACGTGCCCGATGCCCTCTTGACCGCCCGCGTGCCCGTGCTGATCCTGCAGCCGGTGGTGGAGAATGCAGTCAAATATGGAGTCGCGAAATCGAGGAAGCCGGTGACCGTCCGGATCGCCGCCTATGAGGAGGCGGGGCGCCTCCACATCAAGGTCAAGGACGATGGCGATGCCGCCACCGCGGGCGAGGACAACGGCTCGACCGGAGTCGGCCTCAGGAACGTCTGCGACCGGCTGACCACCCGCTACGGCCCGCGCTCGGGCTGCCTTGCCGGACCCGACCCGGACGGCGGCTATACGGTCCACCTCTACATGCCCGCGGTGAAGGATGACTGAGCCGGCGCCGCTTCGAGTGATGGTGGTCGACGACGAGCCGCTGGCGGTCGAGCGGCTCCAACTGCTGCTTGCCCGCTGCGAAGGCGTTTCGCTGGTAGGCACGGCCAATGACGGCGAGGGCGCGCTGAGGATCGCCGAGGCGGTCACGCCCGACGTCGTCCTGCTCGACATCGCCATGCCCGGCATGGACGGCATCGACGTCGCCCGGGCGCTTTCCGAATCGGACGTCGATCCGGCGGTCGTCTTCGTCACCGCCTTCGACAATTTCGCGGTCGCGGCGTTCGACGTCGCGGCGATCGACTATCTGATGAAGCCGGTCGATCCCGAGCGGCTGGAACGCGCGATCGAGCGGGTCCGCGGGCACCTCGCCGGCGGCCGCGAGCGCGGGGGCAAACCCGGCTCCGCCCATGTCGAGGAATTCTGGGTTCCCGATCATACGGGCCTGGTGCGAATCTCCGCGTCGGATATTCACCGGGTCACCGCCGAACGCGACTACATGCGCCTCCACGTCGGATCGCGCTCCTGGCTCATCCACCGGACCATCGCCAAGCTCGAGCAGGATCTCGATCCGGCCATGTTCATCCGCGTCCACCGCTCGGTGATCCTCAGGCGCGACACGATCACCGGCCTCTACCGCGACGATGCCGGCCACTGGACCGCCCGTCTCTCGGACGGAGGCGAGCAGCGCATCGGCCGCTCCTATGTCGACGACGTGAAGAAGTTCGCGGGCCGCTGAGGCCCGCCTTCAGTAGCCGTCGCGGATCCGGCGGAAGATCCGGACGCCCGAATAGACGAAGCATCCCATCGCGCCGAGCAGCGCGGCCAGAGCCATGAGATGATATTGGGCGCGTTCCGCCGAAACGCCGTCTTTGACGAAGGGCGCCAGATCGCCGCGCAGCTCCAGCGAATGGCTGAGAGACATCAGGCCGAACCCGACCGCCAAAAGGAATATGGTCTTGAAATTCATGGCCCCCGCTCCCGCCTCTGACCGGCCCCGCATAGCATGAGGCGGGTAAACGAGAGGTGAGGCCGAAATAGAGGGAGGCGGCGATGGGGTCATCGCCGCCTCCCTGGTGAGCGTTGCCGCCTTGGTGGGCTCAGTTGGCGGCGCGGCTCACGTTCAGTATCTTTCGAGTCTCTTGTTGACCGGCGGCGCGCCGGTCCGGGCTGAGTGTTGCGGCCCGTCCGGCTGGCGGGGGACCATGTCCGTACGGGCCGCTGAGCCCCATTTCGCGCAACCGGGGCCCGATCGCTCTTCCCTTTCGACGACGATGCACGCTCCTTCGGCAAATTCCCGCATTGTTCGACGAAACGCACGCACCGCTCGACCAAGCCTCGCCGGCGGGTGCCGAGCAGGGTGCAAGTAACCCTTCTTCCACCTGTGTCCCCTATTGGGACGAGCGGAAATCCGTGGCGGCGCGGCTCGCGCGAATGGACTATCGGACTTCGCCACGAGCCTCGTTCCGGGCAGGGAAAGCGGGCATGGTGTCTGGCGTTTTCGAGTTTCTACGCAGGTTGAGGAGGCAGGGGCTCGCAGCGTGGGCGCCGCTGGCGCTGTTGATTCCCGCCGCCTCCTGCGTGCCCGTCGGCATCGCCTCCGCGCCGCTTCCCGAGCTCAGCCCGTCCGAGATCGCCGCCTTCACCCCGCCGCCCCCGGCCGCCACCGTCGCGGTGCCGGCCGCGACTCCAGGCCTCACCTTCCTGGTCGGCAATCTTGCCTTCGCCGCCAACGCCGCCATCCCCGTCTTCAGCGGACCAAATCCCGCCGCGGGCGCCTATGTCTTCGCCGCCCGCACGCCGCTCGACCGGATGCGTTCGCTCGATTGCCTCGCCCAGGCGGTCTATTACGAGGCGCGTTCCGAGGGCGAGGCCGGAGAGCGCGCGGTCGCCCAGGTGGTGCTCAACCGTGTCCGCCACCCTGCTTGGCCGGACAGCGTCTGCGGAGTCGTCTATCAGGGGCCGATGCGGACCGGCGGTGGCTGCCAGTTCACCTTCACCTGCGACGGCTCGCTCGCCGTGCGCCCCTACGGCCCGGGGTGGGACGAAGCGCGGCGGATCGCGGCCGAGGCGCTCGGCGGCCGCACCTTCGATCCGGTCGGCCTCGCCACCCATTACCACACCAGCGCCGTCTTCCCGGCCTGGGCGCCGCGGCTGGTGAAGATCGCCGCGATCGGCGCGCACAATTTCTATCGCCTGCCCGGGCTCGCCGGAGCGCCGGGCGCCTTCGCCGAAGCCTATGCCGGCAACGAGCCCCTCCCCCGCCCGTCAATGACCCTGTTCGCTCGCCCCGCGACGGCCGCGGCGCCGAGTTTCGCGGCGGCGGCGATCGTTCCGGCCGCGCCGGCGGCGCCGGTCTCGGACATCGCCCCGGATCCGCGCTGGGCGCCGAGCAACCTCCCTTCGTCGACGGTGCGCGAGGAGCATGCCCAATCCGGCCAGTGGCGCGACGACGCGCCGGCCGCGATCACCGGCCGCTAGACGCCGATCCTGGTCAATCGCGCCGCTGCCCGGGCGAGGCCCGGCAGGCCCGCCAGCCCGATCATCGCCGCCCGTCCGGGCGGGCGTGCGGCCATCTTGCGCAGAGCCTCCGCGACGCCGACCGGCCGGGCCGCGCGGCGCGCGAAGTCGCGCTGGAAATCTTCCGCGCCGATTGCCTCCAGGCGGGCGCGGGCGGCGGCGACCCCGCTCGCCAGCGCGATGGCGATTCCGTCCCCGGCAAGACTGGCGATCACCGCCGCCTGGTCCCCCAGCCGATAGCAATCCGAAAAGGTGTCGAAGGCGCGCCAGCCATAGGGCACGCCGGCGATCGCCTCCCATTGCCCGGGAATCGCGCCGCCCAGTCTTTCGCCGAGCAAGGGGCAATCCGAGATCAAGGCGGCGACGCGTTCCTCCGGGCGCCCCGCCATTCGCTCCCGGACCACGGTGAGGCACAGGTTCACCATCCCGTCCTCCTGTAGCAGCAGCCCGGCATAGCCCGTGTCGTAAAGGTGCAGCTCGATCGTCCCGGCCAGCGCCGCTTCGGCCGCGAGCGACGGGGCGAAGGCGGCGCGCAGACCGACCGAAACTGGCCTGTCGCCGATTCCCCGGGCGGCGCCGCGTAGATCGTGCTTTCCGGTGGCGAGGAAGATCGCCTCGGCCGCGATCGTCTCTCCGCCGTCGAGGCGCACCCTGCGGCGCTCGACAAGGCGGGCGGTCCGGCCGCGAAGCACCGTCGCGCCCGCCTCTCCCGCGAGCCTCAGCATCGCTTCGTCCAGGCATTTGCGGGACAGCCCCGCGGCCGCCCTCGGCAACGCCGCCTCGACCGTGCGCCTGCCCGCCACCAGCCGCAGGCGATGGATCGGGCGAGCCCCCAGCCTTTCCGCGTCGAGCCCGAGGCGCTTCAGGCCCGCAAGCGCGTCCCAGCCGAGGAAGCCTCCGCAGACGATGTCGCGCGGGCCGGAGGAGCGCTCGATCAGCACCGGCGTCGCTCCGGCCCGAGCCAAAGTGATCGCGGCGGCCGCGCCCGCCGGTCCTCCGCCGACGATCAGCGCGGAAGCGTGCCGCACCGGCGGAGGATCAGGCGGCGCGTTCGAAATGGAAGCCCTCCGCGGCAAGGCCGGGCCCGAAGGCGAGAGCGACGCCCTTGCGCACGTCCGGCCGCCCGGCGAGCTCGGACAGGACGAACATCAGGGTCGAGGAGGACATGTTGCCGTAGCGGGCGAGAATGTCGCGCGAGGCGAACAGCGCGCCCTGCGGCAGCTCGAGCCCCTTCTCGACGGCGTCGAGGATCGAACGGCCGCCGGCATGGACCGCCCAGCTGTCGATCTCGTCCGCCCCCCAGCCGTTGAACAGGGTGGCTCGGACGTCCTCGCGGTCGAGCGCGTGCTGGATCCTGGCGGGCACCTCGCCCGACAAGGTCATCTCGAACCCGGTGTCGCCGATATGCCACTGGATCAGCTCGGCGGAATCCTCGAGCTGCATCGAGAAGAGATGGCTCATCTCGAACCCGGCGGGATCGGAGGTCACCAGCGCGGCCGCCGCGCCGTCGCTGAACTGGAGCATGGCGAGCAATTGCTCGAGCTGCTGGGTCTGCTGCAGATGGAGCGAGCAGAGCTCGACGGTGACCGTCAGCACCCGAGCAGCGGGATCGGAACGGACGATGTGGAACGCGGTGCGCAACGCGCAAACGGCGGCGTAGCAGCCCATGAAGCCGACCAGGGTGCGCTCGACGTTTTCGAGGCCAAGGCGGCGCGCGATGATCTGGTCGATGCCGGGCGCGACGAAGCCCGTGCAGCTGGCGACGACGAGATGGGTGATACCTTCGAGCGCGACCTTCTCGCGCAGCTGCTCGATCGCCCGCAGCGCCAGCTCCGGCGCCTCCCTGGCGTAACACTGCATCCGCGTCGACGTGGCAGGCATAGCACCATGGTAGAAGCCGCCCGGCTGGTCGTGCGGAAGGCCGCCCGGCGCCGGCTCCAGCACCGACCAGCGATGCTCGATCCCCGATCGCTCGGCCATGCGCAGGAACAGCTTGCGCAGCCGCGGATCCTCGACCTGGCCCTGGGCCCAGTCGATGAACAGCTTGTGCACGTCGTACTCCGGGACGACGCCGGCAACGGCGTTCACATAGGCGCGCCTCGAATCCACACGGCTTCCTTTCCAGCCAGCGCCCCCGGCTATCCCCAAGGGCTAGCCCCGCCCCGTCATCCTGGCAATACAGGACATTACGGGTTGACGATGATGGCAAGAAAAAAGCGGGCGGCCGATGCCGCCCGCAAAGTCGAACGGCGCGGCGTCGCCGTTCAACCGCTGGATCGAGCCGGCGGCTCAGTCCGTATTGTCGCCCCGGCGCATGCGCTCGGCGGACTCGCGCATCTCGCGTGCGCCGTCGCGCATGCCGCGCGCGCCCTCCTCCATGCCTTCGGCCGCGTCGATCAATTCCTCATGGGTGACATGATGGCCGCGCCGGGCCTCGCGGGCGATGACCTGCTCGCGATAGGAGCGGTCGCGAAAGCGCGCCGCCTCCTGCTCCATCCGCCGGGCGCCCGATTCCATCCCGGCCGCGCCGCTCTCCACCCCGGCCGCGCCGCGCGCCATGGAAAGAGCGATCGTGTGCGGGACGGCCGCGACCGCGGCCTGCGCCTCGCGCATCGCCGCGGCGATCTCGACGCGGTTGACGCGTGCGGCCTGGGCGTGAGCCTGGGCGACCGCTCTGCGCACCTCGCGGGACAGCCGCTCGCTGTCCTCGCGGGACATGTTGTGCAGCTCCGCCTGCGCGTCGCGCATCGCATCTTGGACGGCTTCCTCGACCTCTTCCGGATCGATCGCTCCGGCCGCGGAGGTCGCCTCGGCGACGATCGCCGGGATCTGGGGAAGCACCTCGGCCAGGGCCTGCCGAACGATCGGCCCGACGTCCGGCACCTCGACGAGCGGCATCGGAGGCGTGGGCGCCTGTGGAGCCTCGGGCGCCGCAGGCGCTCCCGGCGCGGCGGGAGGCGGCGGGACATCCGGCACGGCCGCGGGGGCCGCCGGCGGCTGAGGCGCGGCCGGGGGCTGCGCGGCCTGGACCAGCTGCATCGCGGCCACGGGCGCCGCGATTCCGATGCACATGACCGCTGCGATCGCCGTCCAGGGCGAACCGGCGGGACGCTCGCGCAGCCGCCGGTCGAGGATCGCCTGGACCCGGCGGGCGAGCGCGCTGCCCGAAGGTGCGATGCTGTTGGCGGGGATCATGCCGCCGTTGGCCTGCGCCCAGCTCAGCAGGGTGCGGGCGTAGGCCGTCGGCTCGACGCACTCGGCGGCGGCGCAATCGGCGGCTTCCTCCGCCTGCTGCACGACCTCGCGCTCGAGCAGCCACACAAGCGGGTTGAACCAGAACAGGGTGGCCGCGAGCCGGGTCAGCATCAGCGCCGGCCAGTCCCGCCGGGCGATGTGCGCCATTTCATGGGCCAGGATCGCGTCGGCCTCCTCGGGCTGATCGAGCGTGTCGGGATCGATCAGGATCACCGGGCGGCGCCAGCCCCAGCTCAACGGCGAGGGGACCGTGTCCGAGACCAGCAGGCGGATCGTTTCAGGATCGGATGCCGACCAGCGCGCGCGATCGAACGCTGCCTGCCATTCGGGGCAGTCGACGGCGCGGCCCGCGCGGGTCCAGCGGCCGAGCATGAACAGGCCCGCGCCCAGCCGCGCGCCGGCCATCAGCAGCCCGCCCAGATAGGCGAGGAAGACGAGCGGCGTGGGATCGTCCCAGATGGTCGGCGGCGCGGGGGCGAGGGTCGAGTTTGCGGGGATCGCATAATGCAGATCCGGCGTGGCAAGCGCGTAAGCGGGCATCGCCGGCTGGGGCGCGGCCCAGGCGACGATCTGGAGCGACGGCAAGGCCAGAGCGATGAACGGGAGCAGCAGCAGCATTCCGACGCCGAGCCTCAGGACCAGCGCCCGATCGGACGCGGCGCGGGAGCGAAGCACATAAGCGAGGGAGAGCGCGGCGCCGCTGATCAGCGCCGATTTCCACGCCATTTCGCCGAAGAAGGATACGTCCATCACCCACGCTCCTCTGCATCGCGGATCGCCTGCACAAGCGCTTCCGCTTCGTCCGCCGACAGGCTCTTGGTCAGGCCGAGCAACGCCGTCGCGGCGTTCGCGGCCGAGCCGTCGAAAAAGGTCCTCACCATCTGCTTGAGCGCCGACTCGCGCACCTTCGAGGGCTGCGGCACGCTCGAATAGACATAGGTCTGGTCGGCGACGCTATGGCGCACCAGCCCGCGGCCCTCGAGCCGGGCGAGCAGCGTGCGCACCGCCGAATAGGAAGGCGGGTCCTTCATTGCCGCGCGAAGCTCGGCGGCGGTCGCCTGGCCGGCGCTGCACAGTAGCTCGAACAGCTCGCGTTCACGCCGGGGAAGAGAATCGATCATCATGCTTTTTCACCTGCTACCGGTGTAGCATGCCACAATTGTAGCATGATGCAAGTGCGTTTCGTCCCGCGCCTTCTTCGTTTCGTCTCCGCAAGATGAAGCGCGGGTGAACTGCCCTATCGCGGATAGCGGGAGTCCATTCGGGCCAGCGCCCCGCACACGAGCGCTTCGAGGACGGCCATGTCCACATCCGCCAGCTTCTTGATATAGAGGCAGGCCTTGCCTCTCCTGTGCTTGCCGAGGCGCGCGAGAAGCCCGGCCTCCCTTTCCCTGCCGCCCAGCACGTAGAGCACCAGTTCGGCCTTGCGCGGCGAGAAGCCGATCCGGCACATCGTCCCCTCATGGCCGCTGTCATATCTGTAATGATAGCGGCCGAAGCCTACGATACTCGGCCCCCACATCGCCGCGGGCTCGCCCGACAGCCGCTCCATCAGCGCGCGGACCTTCTTGCCGTCCTCGCGGCGCACGGGATCGGGAACGGCGTCGAGGAACGAGTCGACGCTCACCCCGGTGGCCTTCGTTTTTATCTCCGCCACGTGCTCGCCCCTCTACTGGCTTGGCTCCACGCCGCTCGCCATCGGGATCGCCACCCCGCTTTCCGCGCCGCTGCAGATTTCGGCGAGCGGGATGATCGCCTTGGTCTCGTAGACCTCGCTTTCCGGGTCGACGCGCATCTTGACGAGCACCCGAACGAAGGGATCGGCGCAGCTGGCCTGGATCTCGAAATAGCGATCGTCCACGTCGTGCGGCTCGAGCCGGAGCGGCGACCACATGAAGAGCGGCCTCACCGCGCTCCGCGGGATGTTCTGATCGCCCGTCCGGCCCCTGATACGGGCGAGGTCGCGATCGATGCACGCGTCGATCTGGGCGACGTCCCGATCGTGCGCTCCCCCGAGCCCGTTGCGCCGGTCATAGGGAATTCGGGTGACCACCGGCTCGAGCAGCATCTCCTCCGGCGCGCCCGGATTTCGCGCCACGCGGTCTGGCCGCGCCGGCCGGAACAAGGCGAGCGCGATGCATTTCATCTCGACCCGCCTGGCGCCGTTGTTCGTCACCAGCACCCGGATGCCGAGAAGGACGTTTCGCCCCGGCCCGGCCCGCGCACCGCCGGGCCGCGACAGGAGCGCGCGCGCGGCATCGACCGTGAACGTGATGCTCGGCTTGTCCTTCCGCTCGAGAAAGTAGACTCCGACGGCGATGAACAACGCCATCACGGTGGCCACTCCGGCGATGCCCTGGGCGACGCTCGACAGGCCCTGATTCTTCGGATCGAGGGCCATTCCCGCCCACAGCAGCACGGCAGTCATGAACGCCGCGGCGAAGAACCAGCGCAGCATGACCGAAGCCGTGGCGTCGGGCGCGATGGCGATGCACAAAGCGACGAATAATATGACGGCCAGAACGAAGTAGAGATGCCGCCTCCAGAATTCCGCGTCACGGCCCGGCATAGACTGTTCCCCCCCGCTGTCGCGGCGAGACTAACAAAACATGCGGGATCGATCCACGGCGACTTGGCGGGCGCTACCGCGCCGGCCGCCGGAAGCGATAGACGATTCGGTCGGTATGGCCGCGGATCGAAGGATCGAAGACGAGCTTGGTGTGATCGTCCTGCGGGTTGCGAAGCACGTTCGATTCGCCGTCGAAGACAAAGCCCGCGCGCTCGAAATCGGCGCGGATCGTCGCGGGATCGATTCGGTGGGTGGCGTTGACCTCCTCGCGCGTGTCGCGGCCGGGATTGGCGACATGGTCGATGACCAGCATCGTCCCGCCCGGCTTGAGCGAGTTGAAGACGGTGCGCAGGAAGCCCGGCGGATCCATCCGCGGGAAATGGAAGCGGTCGCTCTGCCAATAAGTGTCGTGATAATTGAGGTTGATCATCACGAAATCGAACGCGCGCTCCGGCAGGCCGAGCGCGTCGGCGGGGGCGGCGAACCAGCTGACGTTCGGCGCGCGCTGGTGGATCGCGCCGAGCGCGGCCCGCGACTGATCGTTGAGGAAATTGGCGGGCTCCCAGGCGAGCACGCTGCCCGCCGGCCCGATCGCCCCGCCCATGATCTCGGCGAAATAGCCGCTCCCGGTGAACAGATCGAGCGCTCGGTCGCCGCGCTTCAAGCCGCCGAAGCGCAGCACCTCGGCGGGGCGGCGGCCTTCGTCGAGAGCGCGCGCCTCGGCGGGCCGGTCGGGGGCGGCAACGGCGGCGGTGACGTCGGCCGGCGCCGCGTGGGCGGCCAGCGGCATGGCGGCAAGGGCGGCGGCAATCAGGCAGCGCTTCAGCATCTCTCTTCCCCTTTCAAATCGCTCCTCAGGCGGCGCGGGCCGCGGCCTGCTCCGTCAGCACCCGCATGGCGGCGTGCGCCGAAAGCGCCGCGCCTTCCTGCCAGAAAGGCACATAGCTCAAATGCTCGCCGGCGAAGACGATCGGCCCTTCCGGGCGAAGCATCTCCGCATAGCGCGAGTCGCGCGGGCCGCCGTTCCAGGCCGGGTCGCTCGGCCCGACCCCTTCGGACCAGGGCGTGAGGCCCCAGGCGACGGTGACGCCCCGAGTCAGCAGGCCCGACTTGCCGGGATGCATCCGCTCGACCACCGAGCGGCAGACGGCGAACCTTTCCTCGTGACTCATCGCGTTGAAGGCGGGGAGGTGATCGCCGGTCCAGCCCGCGCAATAGGCCGCGACCAGCACCCCCTTTTCCGAATGGAAACGGCTCGATGGGTAAAGCAGATTTTCGTTCGGCTGGTCGGTCCAGCCGATGCCGCCGTAAATCCCTTCCTCTTCCCAGAAGCGCGGGCTTTCGAACCCGACCTTGACGCTGGGCAGATAGGGCACGGCGCGGATCGCGGCTTTCTTGGCCACTGAGAAATCGTTCGGGATCCGCTCGAGCAGGTTCAGGCCGAGCGTGCAGATGCAATAATCGGCGTCGGTCGCTCCGGCGCGATGCTCGATCCGCACCCCTTCGCCGCGGCGGCGGATGGCCGTGACCGGCGTGTTGAGGCGCACGGCGGGCCGCACCTGCTCGTAAAGCGCGTAAGCGATCCGGTCCATGCCGCCCACAGGCTGGAGCATCGGGGTCTGCTGGTCGAAAAGCTCCTCGAAGACGAGCGGAAGGCCCGCGGCACGGTTGCCCATCAATTCCGTCAGCGTGAGAGGCGGGAGCGGACGGCCGGTCTGGCCGTAGGCGCCGGGCTCCTCGGCCCAGCCCGACCGGCCTTGCGGCTCGTAGGCGCCGCTCCGCGCAAGCTCTCCGTAGAAGCCGAGGAACTGGCGCATCGCCTCCTTCTCGCCGCCGCGCAGCTCCCCGTCGAGCGCGCCGCGGTCGATCGCCTTGGCGAGCAGCTCCGATATGCGTCCGCGCGTATCGTTGATCATCTGGCGGTCGCTGAACACCCTCCCGCCGAAATCCCACTTTGCCGAACGGTTGGAGTTGACCATCACCTCGAGCGGGACATTGAGGCGCCGGGCATAGCCGAGGATCGTGTGATGCTGCGACGGCAGCCGCGCCGCTCCGGCGTTGAGATAGAGCCCGTCGGAAAACTCGCAAATCTGGTCGGCCCGTCCGGTCTGGACGACGCGATCGCCGCCGCGGACGCTCCAGACGCGGCCGCCGATCCGGTCGCGCGCCTCAAGCACCGTCACGTCCCAGCCCGCCTCGCGCAGCTCGTAGGCCGAGACCAGGCCGGATATCCCGGCCCCGAGAATCACCACCTTGCGGCCGCGTCCGCTGCCGGGCGGCAGCCCGAACGGCTCGGCCGAGGCGGGAGGCGCGTTGAGCAGGCCCAGCGCCTCCATTCCCAGATAGGCCGCGGAATAGCCGCCGACCGCGCCGAGCCGCTCGAGGAACATTCGCCGGGTGAACGTCATCGGCCCGCCTCCGCCGCGGTGGCTTCGATCTCTACCAGCCAGCCGGGATCGACCAGGGCGCCGACCTGCATGGTCGAACGGGCGGGCCGGTTGGGCTGGGCGGCGGTTCCGAAAAATTCGCGATAGGCGCTCATCATGCCGGCGAAGTCCATCCGCGCCTGGCCCGGAGGCGCGACGAGGAAGACGCGCATCATCACCACGTCGCCGAGGCCGAGATGGTGGGCGGCAAGCTCCGCCTCGATCTTGCGCAGGATCGAGCGGGTCTGCGTGGCGGTGTCGCCAAAGCGCTGCACCGAGCCGGCGGGTGCGGCGGGATCGACCGCGTCCGGAACGGTGCCGCTGACGTAGACGAGTCGCGTCGGCACGGGCACTGCGACCGAAGAGGAGATCGGAGCGTCGGCCGCCCCTCGCCGCTCGACCGGCTGTGCGGACGACATCGTCGCCAGGCCGGCCATGGTGACTGCAAGCACGACGTGTCGCATCGACCGGTTCCCCCCGTTATCGCGAAACAACATTAGCGCGGATTTCGCCGCCCGTCATGGAGCGAATCGGCGAAGGCGGGAGACGCTTCGACGAACGGCCTCGATGGATCGGCGCCACCGCCAGCGAGGCGCAGGATAAAGCCCGCTTGTCAGACCGGCGCGAGTGAATAAGCTGTCGTGCGGAGGCGCAGATGACTGCGTTCGAATTCGTCTTCTCGCTGTTCGGCCTGTTGCTCGGGCTCAGCCTCGCCGAGGTGCTGGGAGGGCTGGCGCGGACTCTGAAGCAAAGGCGGCTGGTGCGGCTCGGCTGGCTGACGCCGCTGCTTGGGCTGCTGGTCATGCTCGACCTGACTTCCTCATGGGCGCTGGCCTATCCGCTGAGGGACGCGGTCCCGGCCAATTTCCTGACGCTGGTGATCGGCCTGTTCGTCACCGGGCTCTACTTCCTCGCCGCGACCCTGGTCTTTCCCGACGACGCCTCGAAATGGGCCGACCTCGACGATTATTATTTCGAGCACAAAAGGCAGGTGCTGGGCGGCATGCTGGCCTCGCGAATGCTGGCGCGCGCGGCCCAGTTCGGGCTCGGCTCCGCGGGATGGATCTACTTCCCGGCCTTCGCGGCCTTCGTCGTCCTCGCCATCGCCCTGATGTTCGCTAAAGGCAGGCGGCTCAACCTCGCGATCCTGCTGCTGTTCCTCTCGCTCTATCCCCTGTTCGCGGCGCTCGGGCCGGTGCTGAACCTTTAGGGTCCGTACCTAGGGCCGGCGCGGCGGGCCGGAGCCTCGCGGAGGGCCGAGGAGGTCCTTGTCTTCGCTCCGGCGGAAGAGGCCGCGGAGGAACAGCAGGACCAGTAGCCCCATCGGCACGAGCACCCAGATCGGCAGGCCGGAGTCGCTCAGCCAGCCCGGCAGCGACAAGTCTTCCAGCCATGCGCCCGGATCGAAGCTCGGCGCCCGAGCCGGCTCGGGCGTCGCACGGGGCTTGTCCGGCGGGACCGGGATCACGGACTGCGCCGAGGCCACCGCTCTTTGCGCGAGCCGTTGCGCGACTGCGGCGGCCAGCGCCGCATCCGAATCCCCGGCGCAGCCGACGATATCGGAAAGCATCGCCGAAGGCGGGCGGCCGCTCTCGAGGGGAGGCAAGGCGCCGGTCGGCCAGCGCGGCATGAAGCGGCCGGCCGCGCAGCCGCAGGTCGATTCGCTTGCCTCGGCCGAAATGCCCTCGGCACCGCCCAATTCGGCGACGCATGCGGCCAGCGCCCGGTCCCGATATTGCGCCCGCCGGGGATCGAGGTCCTCGGGCGCCGGCTTCTGGGCAAGCGCCGGCGCAGCGGCCATCAATGCGACCGAAATTGCGAAGGCGGATCGAGCCATCATCCGCGCAGCCTAGCAAGCGGCGGGGCGGGGCGCCATTGTTCGTCTCTGCCCACGCGGATAAGGGCGGGACATGGCGGGCACGCTCCATCTGCTGTGCGGGAAGATCGCGGCGGGCAAGTCGACGCTTTGCGCCCGGCTGGCCGTCGCGCCCGGGACGGTGGCGATCGGCCAGGACCGCTGGCTCAAGACCCTGTTCGGCGACGAGCTGAAGGAGGTCGCCGACTATGTCCGGATCGCGCCCAGGCTCAACGCGGCGCTGGGCCCCCACGTGACCGAGCTGCTCAAGGCCGGCCTCGACGTCGTGCTTGATTTCCCGGCCAACACCAGGGCGACGCGCGCCTTCTGGCGGGACGCCGGGGAGTCGGCGGGCGCGCGCGTGCTGCTCCATTTCATCGACCTTCCCGATGACGTCTGCCGCGATCGGCTGCGGCGGCGCAACGCCGAGGGCGGGCACGAATTCGCGGCGAGCGACGCGCAGTTCGACCGGATCACCGCCTATTTCCAGCCGCCGGAGGAGGACGAAGGCTTGACCGTCGTCCGCGCCGGAACGGCAACGACCGGGGAAGGTTGAAGAGCGATGGACGACCGCAAGCGCGCGATGAGGGAGTTCCGGCGGATGATCGGCTGGATCGCGCTGGCCGCGATCCTGATGGTCGCCGGGGCGCTGTGGTATCTTTCGCTCTACGAGCCGCTCAGGCTGCACATGGTCGTGGCGACCGTGCTCGGCGTGTTCTTCTCGGTGCTGCTCGGCTGCGGCCTGTTCGCAGCCGCTTTCTTCAGCGACAAGAGCGGCCACGACGCAAAGGTCGGCGACGCCACGCGCGGCGAGCGGGACGAGGAAGCGCCCTGATCGCACCCTGTTGATCCCCGCCGGAACGCGGATAATATGGTCCGGGTTTCGATGGGAATGGGGGTATTTCTCATGGGCTTCCACACACGATCATTGACCTTGCTCGCGCTCGCCGCCGCAGGCCTTGGCGGCTGCCAAAGGGGCGAGGCGGAGAACCGCTCCGCCGCCGCGAACGCCGCCGCGCCCGTCGCCACGGCGGCGGCGGATCCCGTCGCCAGGGGACGATACCTCACGACGGTGATGGGCTGCGTCGACTGTCACAACACAGGCTCGTTCGGGCCGCACCCGGAACAGGGGCACCTGCAGGGCGGGACGATCGGCTTCGAGATGCCGGGCATGGGCGTCTTCTATCCGCCCAACCTCACGCCGCATCCGGAGGCGGGGATCGGCCGCTGGAGCGAGGCCGAGATCGTCACGGCGCTTCGCACCGGACGCCGGCCCGACGGCCGCGTGCTCGCCCCGATCATGCCGTGGAACAACTACCGCATCCTCGACGATGCCGACGCGACGGCGATCGCCGCCTACCTCAAGTCGCTGCCGCCGTCGGACCACAGGGTGCCCGGGCCGAGCAGGGTCGAGAATGCGCCGCAGCCCTATCTGACGGTCCATCCGCCGGCCTCCGGAGGCTGACCTCCGGCCGCCCTTCCTTGCCAGGCGTCGCGCGGCGCGCCTATGCCGTGGCGAGGGAGGGCGACCATGAGCATCTTCGAGTTCGTCTTCTCGCTGTTCGGGCTGGTGCTGGGCCTCAGCCTCGCCGAGGTGCTCGCCGGCTTCGCCCGGACTGTGCAGGCGCGGGCGAGGATCCGGATGGGCTGGCTGACTCCGCTGCTCGGCCTGCTTCTGATCATCGACCTCGTCTCCTTCTGGACCGGCGCGTGGCGCGAGCGCGACGCGCTGAGGATCGCGCTCGATCCATTGCTGTTCGCGACCCTGATCGCCGGCATCTATTATGTCGCGGCGAGCCTGGTCTTCCCTTCGGACCACGACGAATGGCCCGATCTCGACGACTATTTCATGGCCCAGAAGAAGATCGTCGTGATCGCGGTGATGGGCTGCAACCTGCTGGTCATCGCCGGCATCGTCCTTCTCCACGGCGGCGCGGCGATGACCGCCGGGCGCTGGGCGGGCTACGCCTTGTTCACCGCGACCGCGCTGCTGCTGATCCTCACCCGGAGCAAGCGCCTCAGCCTCGTTTTGCTCTGCGCGATGGTCTCCTATTACTGGCTGGTCCCGCAGCTCGGCGCGCTGATCGACGGCGGCGCGGCCGCCGGCTGAGGGCCGCGCCCCGCCAAGGTCAGTCCTTCATCGTGGCGGGGACGCGTCCGCCATTCTTTTCCAGCTCCTCCATCACCCGGCGGTGGAGCCAGATGTTCATCTCCGCGCTGCCGTTCTTCTCGCCGGAATAGCCGAGCTCGGTGGCCAGCGCCTTGCGGTTGTCGAGGCTCGAATCGAGATCGAGCAGCTTCATCAGATCGACGATCGAGCTTCGCCAGTTGAGATCGGGGCCGCCCTTGGATTGTTCGATGTCTCGTAGCACCGCCTCGACGTCGACCGGCTGGGCTTGGGCCGCGGCGGCGCCTAGCCCGGGTCCGGGCACGGGCGCCGCGGCCGGCTGGCCCATTTGCGGCAGGGCCTGGCCCTGCGCCACGCTCTGCTGGACCTGCGCCGCACGGCCGAAGATCGCGTTCTTGATCGCGCTGAAAATGCTCATCCACTTGCTCCTGCTGAAAGGGGGTGCGGGAAGAATGGACGGTGGGCCGATAGGTTGCGCGAGCGCGAACGGCCGCGGGGCGCCTGTCGCCTGTAGCTTTCGTGCCAGCCGGAATGGTAGGATGAGGGCGTGCTGGAGCTGCTCGCGATCCTTGCCGGCGTGGCCGTCTTTCCGCTCGGCCTCGGGCTGATGTGGATGAGGCTTGAGCCCGCGCCGGCCGAGCCGGGCCGCCAATTGCTCGATACCGGCCCCGCCGAGCCCTGCTGGACCGAGGAAGTCGGGCGCGATGGGGCGCTGAGCCTGAGGCGCGGGGAGTGCGTCCACGACATGCTGATCGAACTGGATGCGCGTGCGGCGCGGGGGGATTTTCCGGTGAAGGAGCTGAACGAGACCCGCTGCTGAGCGGAGGCCGCCCTGACGGAAGAGGAGCGAGGGGCGCGCCGATGATCCATCAGCGCGATCCGTCCCGACCGGCAAAATAAGTTGAGGAAGTTGAGGCTTGCCAAGAGCCCTCCCCGGCCTCGGCCCCGCCGCCGGCGCGGCTTTCCGGTCCCTCAGGCGAGGGCGGGTGACGGCGGAGGTGTGCCGTCTCTCGCCGTGAAGGGGCTACGCCACGCGACCATTGTCGCGCGCCGTCGATCGGGCTCCGCGGTGCGGACCGGTCGGCCGAGCGGGTGCCGTCTGCACTCACTGCGCTGCGCGCTGTTCGAGCGCGATCCCCGCCGGAAGTTTCGAAAGGTTCCAAGTTTCCGCTTCCCTGGGGCAAAGAAAAGCCGAACCTTTCGGCAAGGCGCGGGTTCGTCGCGAGGAGGCGGACCATCCTCCAGCGGCGGCGGGCGCCGAGATAGGCGGCGGTGCAGGCGGCGTCGAACGAGGCGGCGTCAGGCCGGCGGCGAAGCTTGGCCGCGCCCTGCACGGTCATGCCGACGGCGCGGGCGGCCTTTCCGGCATGCCCGGTCTCCGCGAGCGCGGCGACGTAACGACGCTGCCGCTCGGGAGTCCAGCCGTCGCTGCGGTAGCGGAGGGGGACGGGGGTGAAATCGGGAACGGTCCTTCGAGACGCGGCTTCGGCTGCGCTCAGCCGCTCCTCAGGATGAGCGGAATCGGGAGTAGCGTTGGGCGGGAAGTCGGCCGCATCGGCGGATGAGGCGTCGGGGCGAGTCGGTGCGCTGGGTGCTCATTTATGAGGGTAGAACAAAGGATTTCCTACACTGCAAGCCCTTTTTGTTCTTTTTTGGTTCGCGCTCTGCAGCAAATGAGCCGGACTTCTTCACCTGGGAAAAATTGTGGCAGCAATACGAAGAGTGGAGAACAAGAGCCGCCGGAGAGCGCTAAATCCACACCCTCTAGTTGGCCGATGGACTCGGCTTCAAATATTGGCGAAGATGCGCTTCGAGCGATCGGAGGGGCAGCCATGACCTTGGTGCTTTCACCAGTCACCGCATTCAACAATCTGCTGGACATGGATCGCAAGGTCGCGCTTCCGCTGGTCGCGGGGCTGGCCGTCCTGGCGACCGCCGCGATCGCGACGACTTGGGGCGTCGACCTTCCGACGATGGGCCTCATGGGCCTCTATCTGGCCGCGCTTGGCGTGATCCTGATCGTCGTCGCCAATGCGGTGCGGGACCCGAGGATGGGAAAGGCGCTGGGCTGGTTCGTCACGGTGTTGATCATGGCCATCGTCAGTTGCTTCTTCGTCTCGGCCGTCTTCCGCCGGCAAGGTGTCATCAATCCAACGTACTGCCTCGTGCGCTTCTGGGAGCCCTGCCCCGACGCGGAAGCGGGGGTCGTCCGCCGCAACGCGGAGGCGATCGAGACCAGCCTGGTCCAGGAGCGGGGGTCGGGCCCAGTCCTACCGCCCCCGCCGCCGGTGCAGGCCCCCGGGGACGTGCAAAACGCGTTCACGTTCGACATCAGCGCCTATGACGTCGTCATCCAGTTCGCCGGCCTGCTGACACGGGAAACGATCACCCAGCTTAACAGCGGCCTGCGAGCCCGGGGATGGGACATGCAGAGCGCAAGCGGAGAGAGAATCGCGGCGGCGCAGGGCCTGAACGAAGTCCGCTATGCGAGCCCCGGAGACCGCGTGGCGGCGGAGGCGCTTGCAAGCACCATCAACGAGGCGCGCGTCACCGCCTCCCCCGTCCAGGCCAGGCCGAACCCGAGCATTCGCCCCGGCACGCTGGAGGTGTGGATTTCCAATTGATCGCGAGCTCTGGCGGGCGGGACCGGGTGGCGGTGGTCCTTCGGCCCCGGCCTGCGCGGGGGCAGGCAGGCTCAGGATGAGCGAGCATCTTCCTGCGGGCCGCGCCGCCGGCGCGGCGCTGAGGACCAGGATATTGTGTCCCTACGGCGAGGGGGCGCGTCGCCGGCATTTCCGTGTCCCGGAAATCCCGGTTGCCCCCCCCGGAAGTCGCAGCGCGACGTCGCGCCGTTACTGGCAGCGAACCTCGCCGCGCTCGATCGCCGAGCCGATCGCGGCGCCGGCGGCGGCGCCGAGCAGGGTGCCGATCGTGTTCGAGCCGCGCGGCGCAATGGCGTTGCCGAGCAGTGCGCCGACCCCGGCGCCGACGACCAGGCCGACCGTGCCGTCGCGGCGGCGGCAATAATAGGTCCCGTTCGAGCCGCGGTAGATGTAGTCGTCGCGGCTGAGCGCATAGGGCTCGTACTGGCCGGCGGTATAGTAGCGGTCATAATAGCCGTCGTAGCGGCCCCAGGGGTCGCCGGCGCCGGCATAGGTGGCGCAGCCGGCCGAGAGCGAAGCGGCGGCGGCGAGCGCGGCCATGGGGATGATGCGCATGAGGGGTTCCTTCCTTCCAAGGGGGGCGGGAGGATAAATGTTTGAAGGGGGTTATGGTTGCCCCTGCGGAGCGGGGCGGGAGCGGGATTTGGGCAGCAGGCAGATCGGGTTCACGCCCTTCGACTGCCTTGCAGGCGCTCAGGATAAACTCGGCCTGCGGCCAAGGCGCAAAGGCGCGAAGAGCTTGAAGGCGCGAAGGCGCGAAGGCGCGAAGAGCTTGAAGCCGGATCGGCCGGCGTCCACATGGATGACCCCTGGGAGCGACAGTCAGGAAGTAGGCCCGCTTGCCGACCGTATGCCGCGAAAGCGGAGTACCCGGTTTGTCGCGAGGCGGCGGGCTGAAAACTCCTTTTGGGACCCGCGCCGCCGGCGAGGCGCCGAGAACCACCTCCTGCATCGCCTTTCTGGTGCGGCGGGCGGCGCGCTGAGGATCAGGATCGAGGACGAGGATCCGGAGGCGGCGCGTTTGATTTGGGATTTGGCAAACTGTCACCGTGACAAAACTGGGTGTCGCGTCCCCGGAGCTGTCGGACTTCTGTTGCAGGGAGAGTAGCGCTCATAACTTCTTTGCGAAGGCCGCGAGTCTGCTAAGGCCGCATCATGGATCTCGTGGACATCAAGGGATGGACAACAGACGAGCTGTTTTCGCCCTATCCTGAGGGTTCACGCGACAAATATGCGCTCATCGCACCGGAGACTGGCTGTCCTCCGGAGATCATTCCCGGTCATCGCTATCTGATGAAATTTTCCAATCAGCGATATCCAGTGCAGTTTTGGTCTGAACTGATCGCAACGAGGGTCGGCCAACACATCGGCGTTCCGACTCCTCCAGCATTCATTGCGGTCGATGCAGATTCTGAACAACCGGGCTCGCTTATCGAATGGTTCTATGGTCCACGGCTGGAGGCGCAGCAAGGGCAGAAGAAACGGCCGGGTTTTAGCTTTGCGGGGGCTTTTCGCGGAATTTTTGGGCCATCGGAAGAGGAGGAGGTCCCAAAGACGCACAGCCTTTACGTTCCGGGCAGCAACTACATGACTCGCGTCATCCCGGAATACGATCTGAAAGCTGGTACACAGCATAACATGTCCACCGTGGGGACTTGGATACAAGTTCTAGGGAAGCTTAGCGGTCAAGATTTCTGGCCCTACTGGGCAAAGATGATACTTTTTGATGCGCTGATCGGAAATACGGATCGCCATCAAGATAATTGGGGGGTTCTTTGGCGATCGGACGATGAGGGCAACCCTGTCCCGCGATTTGCACCCGCCTTCGACAATGGAACCTCATTGGCACATGAAATCATGGAAAAAAACTTATCGAAATTCTCTGATCCAGATCAAATTGATAGGTACGTCCAGAAGGGGCGACATCATATGAAGTGGCATAGCAACGATACACGCCAAATGCTTCACTTTGAGCTGGTGCAGAAGATGATAACGTTAAGATCGAGACTGGCCGATCACATTCGTAGCTCGCTTGAACTAGATTTTGACCCGCTTTTTGATGAGATCATGCGATTATCAGGCGTCAATGCACCGGTGGCACTCCGAGAGGAGCGAGCGGACGTAATTTGCAAGATGATTTCAAGGCGAGTGCAGATTTTCAGAGAGATAATTGTCTGATGTTTCGAATTGAAAACATAATTGAGCCTAGTCGCTTACGGCTGATTTGGCAGTCAGGAAGCGAGGCTGACCGAACGAAGTATCATGTCGCCGACCTGGTCCGAGCCGGATTCTCGTACGCACTCTATTACAGGACCATGAGTCCGGATTTTGTTGACGCCTTACGAGCGGGATTCCGCGGCCACCCGGCATTCGACGTTCGGACAGCTGTTCACCATCACAATGTCCTCGAAATTTTTATGAAGAGGCTACCACCGAGGAATCGATCTGATTTCTGGCTTTTTCTAGAAAAGAACGGGCTTACAGGAAATGCGGCGATTTCAGACTTCTCTCTGCTTGGTTATTCAGGTGCACGTCTACCAGGCGACGGTTTTTGCTTGGAAATAGATTTCGCTTTGGAGCGTCCGCCGTTCCAATATTTCTGTGAGATTTCTGGCTTCAGGTACTACCAGGGAATGCAAATGGACATGGAAGGTCTCCGTGCCCAGTCAGTTTTTCTGTTGCCTGAACCGTCAAATCCGAAGGACCCAAATGCGATCCAAATTTTTGTTGAGGGAGTGAAGATCGGTTACATTCCTCGATCGCAAGCGCCGCTTTTCAACACGTGGCTCAAGAATGCTTCCGTACACGCGTGGGTCAGCCGAATTGAGGGCGCCCCGGCGAAGCCGTTGGTCTTTCTATTCGTAAGGATTGCATCGACTCAGATGCATTTCCCGGCGCTAACGAGTTAAAAATGCTCCCCTGACGACGAACGGTCTCTCGCCCTACTCCGCCGCCTCGCGCTCCCGCTTTGAGGCTCGCGCCTTGGCCTTGGCGAAATTCATCGCCGGCCCTGACTTCACCCGCTCTGACTTGGCGAGCGTCTCCTTGAGATACTGCCCGGTGTAATTGCGCGGCTCCTTCGCCACGTCCCCCGGCGTCCCCTCGGCGTCCCTCGGCGTCCCCTTCGACGACGCTCAGGGCAGGCTTCAACCCCGGCCTGCGCCGCGGCAGGCAGGCTCTGGATGGTCGGAAGTAACAATTTCGCTCACAGTCCCGCCGCCTTCCTCAGCGCCTCGTTGAGCCGCGATTGCCAGCCCGGGCCGCCGGCGCGGAAATGGTCGATTACGGCCTGGTCGAGGCGGAGCGAGACGAGGCGCTTGGCGGAGCCGGGCGGGCGGCCGCGGCGGATGATCTTGTCGCCGAGGCGGATTTCGGCGCGCTCGAACCAATCGTCGTCCATCTCCGGCGCGTCATCCGGATCCACCCATTTCCTTTCCGTATCGCCCTTGCTCTTTTCCATTCGCCTTCCTCATGGAAATGATGTGCGGTCGTCGCCGCGCGCGCGGACCCTGCGGCCCTTCGACGCGGGCTTCGTCAGGCTCAGGATGGTCGGCAGAACAAGGGCACTCTTACCACTTCCCGCCCGCATCCTCGATCGCCTTCAACAGCGCGCGCTTGCTCGCCGTTCGGCGCTTGCCGCTGTTGCGGGGGAGTTCGGTGATTCCGGTCTCGGCGCGGCGGCGGTCGATGTCCGCGACGAACTCCGCCAGCGGGACGGCCTTGGGCTTAGCCCTGGAGGTCTGAGACGCCATAGTCGCCTGCGCTTTCATGCCTGATCCGTGCTTCCATATAGCCGAGATCGGCTTCGGCATGAAGGATGAAGAGGCGGCGGGCCTGTTCGAGCATGTCCGGCGCGGTGCCGGACGCGTATTGGCCCATTCGGTCGGCGATCATGTCCTCGACCGAGATCACCGCCGCCTCGCCGTCTTCGCCGAGGTCGATCAGGCGGACCCGATCGCGCTCGGCCATGCCGTCCAGCAGCGAGCCTGAGACCACCTCGAAGCCGAGCTTCAGATCGCGGTGAATCCAGCCGCGCGTCGCCGCGCCCGGGCCCGACGGCTTGATGAAGCCGAGGCGGCGCAGCTCCTCCTCGAACTCCTCCTGCCGGCCGGTGACGATGTCGAAATCACCGGTGGCGATGGCGCTGTTCGAATAGATTTCCACCGCCGCGCCGCCGACCAGCACCGGGGCGAGAAAGCCCCGCGCCTTCATCGCCTCGCTCGCCCGGCCGAACAGGCGCAACGCCTCTTCGAATTCCGGGCGATAGGCGCTCATTCCGCCGGCTCTCGCTCGCGGACCCTGCGGCCCTTCGACGCGGGCTTCGGCAGGCTCAGCCCTTGCTCAGGGTGAGCGATTTTGGATTTGGCCAGCGTCTCCTTGAGATACTGGCCGGTGTAGGACCGCGGCTCCTTCGCCACGTCCTCCGGCGTCCCCTCCGCGACGATCTCGCCGCCCTTGTCGCCGCCCTCGGGGCCGAGGTCGATGATCCAGTCCGCCGTCTTGATGACCTCGAGGTTGTGCTCGATGACGACGACGCTGTTGCCCTGCTCGACCAGCGCATGGAGCACCTCCAGCAATTTCCTCACGTCCTCGAAGTGCAACCCGGTGGTCGGCTCGTCGAGGATGTAGAGCGTCTGCCCAGTCGCGCGCCGGCTCAGCTCCTTGGCGAGCTTCACGCGCTGGGCTTCGCCGCCGCTCAGGGTCGTCGCCTGCTGGCCGACCTTGATGTAGCCCAAGCCGACCTCCTCCAGCATGCGCATCTTGTCGCGTATCGGGGGGACGGCCTTGAACAATTCGGCAGCGCTTTCGACCGTCATGTCGAGCACGTCGGCGATGCTGTGGCCCTTGAACTTCACCTCCAGGGTCTCGCGATTGTAGCGCGCGCCGTGGCAGACGTCGCAGGTGACGTAGACGTCGGGCAGGAAGTGCATCTCGATCTTGATCAGGCCGTCGCCCGAGCAGGCCTCGCAGCGGCCGCCCTTGACGTTGAAGCTGAAGCGCCCCGGTTTATACCCGCGCGCCTGGCTCTCGGGGAGCCCGGCGAACCAGTCGCGGATCTGGGTGAAGGCGCCGGTATAGGTCGCGGGGTTCGAGCGCGGCGTGCGGCCGATCGGCGACTGATCGATGTCGATCACCTTGTCGAGATATTCGAGCCCGGCGATCTTTTCGTGCCGGCCGGCGGCGATGCGGGCGCCGTTCAGGTGTCGGGCCGCGGCGGCGTAGAGCGTGTCGATGGTGAAGCTCGACTTGCCCGAGCCGGAGACCCCGGTGACGCAGGTGAACGTGCCGAGCGGGATCGACGCGGTGACGTTCTTGAGATTGTTGGCGGTGGCGCCCTTGAGCGTCAGCTTCCTGCCGGTGCCCTTGCGGCGCCTGGCGGGAATCGGGACCGAGCGGCGGCCGCTGAGATAATCGGCGGTAAGGCTCGTCTCGCACCTCAGGATCTCTTCGTAGGTGCCGTGGCAGACGACGTCGCCGCCATGGACTCCGGCGCCGGGGCCCATGTCGATGACGTAATCGGCGGTTCGGATCGCGTCCTCGTCATGCTCGACGACGATCACCGTGTTGCCGAGGTCGCGCAGGCGCCGGAGGGTGACGAGCAGGCGGTCGTTGTCGCGCTGGTGGAGGCCGATCGAGGGCTCGTCGAGCACGTAGAGCACGCCCGACAGGCCGGAGCCGATCTGGCTGGCGAGGCGGATTCGCTGGCTCTCGCCGCCGGAGAGCGTGCCCGAGGTGCGGTTGAGATCGAGATAGTCGAGGCCGACATTGTTGAGGAAGCCGAGCCGCTCGTTGATCTCCTTGAGGATGGCGCGGGCGATCTCGTTCTGGGTCGGCGTGAGCTTTTCGTGAAGGGTTTCGAACCAGGCGAGGGCGTGGCGGACGGAGCGGGCGGTGGCTTGCGAAATATGCTCGCCGGCGATCTTCACCGCCAGCGGCTCGGGACGCAGGCGCGCGCCGTGGCAGATTTCGCACGGGGCGGCGGACTGGTATTTGCTGAGCTCCTCGCGCATCCACGCGCTCTCGGTCTGGAGCATCCGGCGGTTGAGATTGCCGATGACGCCGTCGAAGGCCTTCCTGACCTCGTAGGACTTGCGGCCGTCGACGAAGCGCAAGGTGACCGGGCGGCCCTTGGTGCCGTTCAGGATGATGTCGTGGATCTCGGGGCCGAGGTCCTGCCACGGCGTTTCCAGCTCGAAGCCGAATTCGCGGGCGAGGCTGCCCAGCACCTGCATGTAATAGGGGCTGGGCGGGTTGGACTTCGCCCACGGGACGATCGCGCCCTTCTTGATGCTCAGCGCCTCGTTGGGGACGATCAGCTCGGGATCGAACAATTGCTTCTCGCCGAGGCCGTCGCAGCCCGGGCAGGCGCCCTGCGGGGCGTTGAAGCTGAACAGGCGCGGCTCGATCTCGGCGATGGTGAAGCCGGAGACCGGGCAGGCGAATTTTTCCGAGAAGGTGATCCGGCCGGGGGGGGCGTTGTCCTGGAGGACGGCGCGCTCGTGCGCCTCCTGCAGGGCGGCGGCGACGCCGGTGCGGGCGGTGGAGATGTCGGTGTCTGCCGATTCGATGGCGCTCGCGTTCGGCCCTTCCGCCCCGACCCCTCCACCATGCTGCGCATGGTCCCCCTCCCCGTTCCGGGGAGGATTTGCGGCGCCGCGAATTCCATATTCCTCCCCGGAACGGGGAGGGGGACCGCCGGCGGAGCCGGTGGTGGTGGGGCCGTCCGCCGGGTCGAGATAGACGAGGCCGTCGGCGAGCTTCAGGGCCTGCTCGAGGCTGTCGGCGAGCCGGGTCTCGATCCCTTCGCGGACGACCAGCCGGTCGACCACCACCTCGATGTCGTGCTTGTATTTCTTGTCGAGCGTGGGGGCTTCCTCGATCTCATAGAATTGGCCGTCGATGCGCACGCGGGTGAAGCCGGCCTTCTGCCACTCGGCAAGCTCCTTGCGATACTCGCCCTTGCGGCCGCGGACGACCGGGGCGAGCAGGAAGAGCCGCGTGCCCTCGGGCAGCGCCATCACCCGGTCGACCATCTGGCTGACCGTTTGGGCGGCGATGGGAAGGCCGGTGGCGGGCGAATAGGGAATTCCGACGCGGGCCCATAAGAGCCGCATGTAATCGTAGATCTCGGTGACCGTGGCGACCGTCGATCGCGGATTCCGGGACGTCGTCTTCTGCTCGATCGAGATCGCCGGGGAGAGCCCCTCGATATGATCGACGTCGGGCTTTTGCATCATCTCGAGGAACTGGCGCGCATAGGCGCTCAGGCTCTCGACGTAGCGCCGCTGCCCCTCGGCATAGATGGTGTCGAAGGCCAGCGAGCTCTTGCCCGAGCCGCTGAGGCCGGTGATCACCGTCAGAGTCTCGCGCGGGATATCGACGTCGATATCCTTGAGATTGTGCTCGCGAGCGCCGCGGACGGAAAGGTGAGTCAGCATCGGATAGCCGTTCCAGATTTGTTCTTGTCGTTAAAGAGGGACGCGCGACACGTCAACGCGGCTCGGCCGATGTGGTGGCATGGCGCGGCCGAGGCAAGGGGTGACCGGGCGCGGCGGATCGGTTAGGCTTTTTGCGGTTCGGGGAAATAAAGGGAGCGATCATGCGGGCTTGGCATCTCCTGGCGGGCGCCGCGGTGCTCGCCGCTCCCGCCTCGGCGGCGCAGTACGAGGCGCTGACCAATCCGCCCGATCCGGCCGCGCAGCGCGACGAGATGATCGCGCTTTACGACGAGATCTGCCTGAGGGCATTCCCCGACGACGCCGCGGCGACGCGCGCCGCGGCCCGGCACAATCCGCGGCCATTGTCAGCCGAGGAGGTGCACCGTTTCCTCCACGACGACCCCGGATTCGGCTGGGCGATCAGCGGGCGGACTGGGCGCTTCGACGTGACGATCGAGCAATCGCCGCCTTATCACACCTGCGCAATACGGACGATGACCGCCGCCGGCTTCGCCGACCTCGGCCCCTACCAAAGGCTGGCGCAGGAATACGAGCGGGACAGGAACTTCCAGCGCATCACCCCGATGGACCGGGACATTCCCGGCAACATTCACGTCATCGGCGGCGGCGAACGGCTGGACGCCCCGGACGGCGTCAGCAGCGAATCCCTGCTGGTCGCGATCACCCGCGCTTCGGACGCCCTGCGCGCCCGCGGCAGCACGGCGATCGAGGTCCGCTTCGCGCACCAGTACGTCGCTCAGCAGAGACCGGCGCCTCCCGCCAAATGATGCGCCCCTAGCGCCCGCCGGGCTCGTGGTCCGGGCGGTGCTCGCCCCTCACCCAGCGCACGGTGCCGGTCGAGGCGCGCATCACCACGCTCTCTGTCGTCACCTTGTCCTTCCGCCGCTGGACGCCTTCGAGAAGGCTGCCGTTGGTGACTCCGGTGGCGGCGAAGATGACGTCGCCCTTGGCGAGGTCGTTGAGGTGGTAGATCCGGTTGAGATCCTCGACGCCCCATTTGGCCGCCCGGCCGCGCTCGTCGTCGTTGCGGAACAGCAGCCGGCCCTGGAACTGGCCGCCGACGCAGCGCAGGGCGGCGGCGGCGAGCACGCCCTCGGGCGCGCCGCCCGAGCCCATGTAGAGGTCGATGCCGGTGTCGGGATCGGTGACGGCGATAACCCCGGCGACGTCGCCGTCCGGGATCAGCTGGATTCCGCAGCCGAGCGCGCGAAGCTCGGCGATCAATTTCTCGTGGCGCGGGCGATCGAGCACGCAGATGATGAGCTCGGCCGGTTCGACGCCCTTGGCGGCGGCCACCGCGCGGACATTCTCGGTCGGGCTCTTCGCGAGGTCGATCACGCCGTCCGGATAGCCCGGCCCAACGGCGATCTTGTCCATGTAGACGTCGGGCGCGTTCAGGAGGCAGCCCTGCTCGGCGATGGCCAGGACGGCCAGGGCGTTGGCGCCGGCCTTGGCGGTGATCGTCGTTCCCTCGAGCGGATCGAGCGCGATGTCGATGCGTGGGCCCGAGCCCTGGGCCGCCCCCACCTTCTCGCCGATGAACAGCATCGGCGCCTCGTCGCGCTCGCCCTCGCCGATCACCACGGTGCCGTCGAATTCGAGCTGGTTCAGAGCGTCGCGCATCGCCTCGACGGCGGCGGCGTCGGCGGCTTTCTCGTCGCCGCGCCCGATCAGCTTCGACGCGGCGACCGCCGCCGCCTCGGTGACCCGGACCATTTCGAGCACCAGCACGCGATCGAGAACCTGGCTTGCATTGACCATATTGCGTGTCATCCTCTCGGGCCCAACGGGGGCGTTCGATGGGCGGATAGAGAAGCGCCATGACAAAGTCGAGAACGGCCCTGCCCGCTTTTGCAGCCTTGCTCGCGGGATGGTCAGCGCCCTCGTTCGCCGAGCCGCCGGCAGCGACCGCCGAGGAGGTACTGAGCGCCTATCAGGCTGAGGTCGACGCGGTGATGCGCAGCGCCGACAGCGCCAGGCGCTGCCCGCGCAACCCGGGCGGCGAGGACATCGTCGTCTGCGCCCGAAGCGACAATTCCAACATGCGCGTCCCCTACGAGCCCGAGCCCGGAGCGCGGGTCCGGCTGGTCGCCGGCGAGGCGCCGTCGTCGCGCGACGCCCTCGGCGCCGCCGGGTGCTGCGGCGGCGGCGGGGGCCTGGACGTCATCGCCATCGGCCGGACGCTTGGGCGGGGCCTGGACCGGCTGCTTCACCCCTATTGAGGCCGGCCCCGGCTATCGAGATTTCCACCGATGCCCCTCTGTGCGAAAGGAGCCTTCCCCCTTTTCGTCACCCCCGCGAAAGCGGGGGTCCACCTTCCTTCATTTCATAAGTGATTGAAGAAGATGGATTCCCGCTTTCGCGGGAATGACGACCGAGATTGACTGTTGCTACAGCCCTACCGCGCGTAGAGCTGGACGTGGGCGCTGGCGCCGGCGAGCGTCGCGGGATCGTAGGCGATCTCGACGCGCTCGATCCGGCGGCGCGAGCCGATCGTGCTCATCCGGCTGCAGCCGCCGTCGGCGACGCGCTCGCGCACGCGAAGGGTCTGCTGAGTGCCGCCCTCGAAATGAATGGTCGCGTCGTTGAGCCTGATCAGGTGGCCGTCGACGCAGAACATGATCTCGCGGTAGCGCGGGTCGAGGGTGGGCGTCATGCTCGCCGTGCCCGCGCCCGCCTCGGCGGTCGAGGAGCCGACCTGCGCCCAGCCGGACTGGGCGATCGCCGGCGCCGAGGCCGCCGCCAGGACCGCGATCGCGGCCGCCCTCCACTCGATCATCTCGCTTCTCCCGCCAAGGCACTCACCGGCAAGGAGCTAACATGGCTTTTCGAAGGTGCGCAATGGGGCGCGAGAGCGTCGCCCTTCCACGCGGGCCAAGCGTTCTCTAAAGGGACAGCCGCAAGCGAGGACAGCATGGCCGACCAGACGAGCGACGAAGCCCCCGCCGCCCCCTTCCCGACCCCCAGCCTGGAGGACATCCAGCACTGGACCTGGGTGATGGGCCGCGCCCAGCAGCTGATGATGGAGCATCTCGCCGGGCAGATGGGCGAAGCGGCGAAGGCGGCGCCGGATCCCGAGAAGATCGCCGCGTCCTGGCCGGGCATGGGCGCGTGGAGCGCGTTCGGCGATCCTGGCAAGATCATGCAGATGCAGGCGGACCTGTGGAGCGAGGGGCTTTCGATCTGGCAGCGCGCTCTGGGCGGGCCGCACGAGAAGAGCGCGCTCGAGGAGAAAGCCGACAAGGACCACCGCTTCGCCGCCCCCGAATGGCGCGACAACCCGCTCTACGACACGATCCGCCAGACCTATTTGCTGATCTCCGACCGGCTGCTGGGCTCGGTCGACGCGATCGAGGGGGTCGACGACGACACCCGCGACAAGCTGCGCTTTTCGACCCGCGCCTTCGTCGACGCGATGAGCCCGAGCAACTTCGCTCTGACCAACCCGCAGGTGATCGAGCGGGCGATGGAGACCCGGGGCGAGAGCCTGCTCAAGGGGCTCGAACATATGCTCAGCGATTTGGGCAAGGGCCAGCTCAGCCATGTCGACGCGGGCGCGTTCGAGGTCGGGCGGAACATCGCTGCGACTCCGGGCAAGGTCGTGCTCCAGACGAAGATGTTCCAGCTGATCCAGTACGCGCCGACCACCGAGAAGGTGCTTGCCGTCCCGCTGGTCATCTTCCCCCCCTGGATCAACCGCTTCTACATCCTCGATTTGAACCCCAAGAAGAGCTTCATCCGCTGGGCGGTCGAGCAGGGGCTGACGGTGTTCGTCGTCTCGTGGAAGTCGGCCGACGAGAGCCTGAAGGACGTGACGGTCGACGATTACGTGCTTGCGGAGCTCGAGGCGATCGACGCCGTTCGCGAGACCCTGGGCGTCGAGGCGGTGCACGCGATCGGCTATTGCGTGGCGGGGACGATGCTCGCCGCGGCGCTGGCGCTGCTCGCGGCGCGGGGCGAGGCGGACAAGGTCGCCAGCGCCACCTTCTTCACCGCCCAGGTCGATTTCACGGAAGCGGGCGACCTCAAATTGTTCACCGGCGACGAGCAGATGGAGCTGATGCGCCAGCTCGCCGCCGACAAGGGCTATCTCGACGGGCGCTACATGGCGGCGACCTTCAACCTGTTGAGGGGCCGCGACCTGATCTGGAACTACGTCACCTCGAATTACCTGCTCGGCGAGGATTATCCGCAGTTCGATTTGCTCTTCTGGAACGGCGACACGACCAATTTGCCGGCCAAGTGGCACCAGGCCTATCTGACGCAATTCTACCGCGAGAACCGGCTCGTCCAGCCCGGCGGGATCACCATCGACGGCACGGCGATCGACCTGAGGAAGGTGGAGACTCCGACCTACGTCCAGACCGGCCGCGAGGACCATATCGCGCCGCCGCAGAGCGTGTGGAAGATCACCCATCACTTCTCCGGGCCGCTGCGCTTCGTGCTTGCGGGCTCGGGCCACATCGCCGGCGTGGTCAACCCGCCCGAGGCGCAGAAATACCAATATTGGACCAACGAGAAGAAGGCCGACAGCCTCGCCGACTTCATCGCCGGCGCGACCGAGACCAAGGGCAGCTGGTGGCCCGATTGGATCGGGTGGATCCGCGAGCAATCGGGGGAGGAAGTCCCGGCGACCGGCGCGCGCGTTCCGGGCAAGGGCAAGCTCAAGGCGATCGAGGACGCGCCGGGGAGCTATGTGAAGGCGCGGTAGAGTCATCCTGCCCCCCCGGTCGAAAAACCACGTCGTCATTGCGAGCGTAGCGAAGCAATCCAGCGCGGCCAATGAGGCCCGCTGGATTGCCGCGTCGCTACGCTCCTCGCAACGACGGCTCACCTAAACGCCTTCTCCGATGCAATGTTGCACCGCACAAAAAGTGCTTGAAATCCATTTCCGCAACCCCTATTTGCTGCACCGCACCATTAGGAGTTTACCGTGGCCGACACCGTTGAAAAGAACCTGACCGACGCCGCTGTTGCGGTTGCGAAGACCGAAGCCGCCGCTCTGAAGAGCGCCGAGGCCGCCTTCGCTCAGGCGAGCGAAGCCGTCGTCGCGCCGGTCAAGGCCGAGGCCGCCCCCGCCGCCAAGGCGCCGGCCAAGGCCGCTCCGGCCAAGCCCGTTGCCCGCAAGGCGACCAAGGCGAAGAAGTCGCCGGCCCGCAAGCCGGCCAAGCAGGCCGCCGCCAAGCGCGCGGCCCCGATTGCCAAAACCACCATCACCAAAGCGCCGGCCCGCGCCGCCGCGAAGACCGTCAAGACAGGAGCGAAAGTCATGAACACCCAGACCAAGAAGGCCGCCGAGACCGGCAAGATCGCCGCCGAGCAGTTCACCGCCGTCATCGGCGACGTCAACGCCCGTGCCAAGGTCGCCGCCGAGAAGACCGCCAAGATCGTCGAGGAATTCGCCGATCTGGGCCGCGGCAACGTCGAGGCGCTCGTCGCCTCCTCGAAGATCGCCGCCAAGGGCGTCGAGAATCTGAGCCAGGGCGCCGCCGAATATGGCCGCAAGAGCTTCGAGGACGCTTCGGCGGCCCTGAAGAGCTTCGCCGAGGTGAAGTCGGCCACCGACTTCTTCCGCCTGCAGGGCGAGTTCGCGCGCAACGCGTTCGACTCCGCGGTCGCCGAGAGCGCCCGCCTGTCGGAGACCGTCCTGAAGCTCGCCGGCGACGTCGCCGAGCCGATCAACAGCCGCTACGCCGTGGCGGCTGAGCGCGTGAAGACCCTCGCCGCGTAACTGCTGAGACTTCAAGCGATGAAGGAGGGCGGCCGCTCCCCGTTGGGGCGGCCGCCCTTTTTTGCGCCCGAATGGGACGCCGGAGGCCTTGCGGCTGAATGGCACGTTGCCATATTTATGGCGTTGAACATGGCTATGCACCGCGACATCTTTTCGGCTGGCGACGACGACCAGGGCATCGACGAGGGCACCGGCACCGGCGTCGCGACCAAGACGCGCACGCGCACCAAGACGCCCTCGCCCTACAAGGTGCTGATGCTCAACGACGATTACACGCCGATGGAGTTCGTCGTCCTCGTCCTGCAGAGCTTCTTCAAGATGGGGATCGAGGACGCGACCCGGGTGATGCTCCACGTCCACCAGCGCGGGGTCGGCGTGTGCGGGATCTTCCCCTACGAGGTGGCGGAGACCAAGGTCTCCCAGGTGATCGACTTCGCCCGCCAGAACCAGCACCCGCTTCAGTGTACGCTGGAGAAGGCTTAGCTCAGGCCGTCATTGCGAGCGTAGCGAAGCAATCCAGTGCGGCTTCCGAGGCCGCTGGATTGCTTCGTCGCTTCGCTCCTCGCAATGACGGAGCGGTCTCTAACGCGCCGCCGGCAGCCAGCCGGTCTCGATCCCCGTGCGGTCGGTGAAGTTCGCCTCCGCGGCCAGGCGCTTCTCGTCGAGCAGGCGGATGCTGGCGCCGCTGCGCTCGATGATCCCGTCCTGGACGAGCGCGCGCATCATCCGGTTGACGTGGACGCTGGTGAGGCCGGTGGCGTCGCCGATTTCCTCCTGGGTCAGCGGAATCAGGATTCCGTCGCCGTCGAGCGCGCCGATGCGCCGCATGCGGGCGAACAATTCGCAGATCAGCGAGCCCACCCTGGCGCGCGCGGAGGTGCGGCCGATCGAGGCCATCCGGTCGGCCATCGACACCCGGTCGGCGGCGGTGAGGCCGAGCAGCAGAGCGCCGATGCGCGGGTGATCGCCGATCAGCGCCGCGAGCTTCTCGCGGCTAAACGGGCAGAGCGTGACGTCGGTCACCGCCGTCACCGTCTCCGGGGAATCGGCGAAGGCGAGCAAGGCAAGGCCGATCAGATCGCCGTGGAAGTGGAAGCGCATGATCTGGCGGCTGCCGTTGCCGAGCAGCGCCGAGCTGTGCAGCCAGCCCTTGCGGACGACGAACATCTCGCGCGGCTTCTCGTTCTCGGCGATGACGACGCTGCCGCGGCGGAAGAAGCGATCCTGCTCCTCCAGCCCGCCGAGCGCTTCGCGCTCGCCTTCCGACAGCTGCACGTAATGGCCGAGCCGCTCGGCGAGGCAGGATCCTCCCAACTTCTCTTGTCCCCCCCGGACGATGCAATCCATTCTCAACTACCCGAGTTTAGAGGGAAAAATTCCGCAATGTGCTGATCGAAATCAAGACCTTCCAATTTGAACCAGCGCGGCCGTCCGCTTGCGCGGGGACGCATAAAGCTTAAACCGGCGCGCCATGGACAAGATCATCATCAGGGGCGGCAGGCCGCTCAACGGCCGAATCCCGATTTCGGGTGCAAAGAACGCGGCCCTGACCCTGATGCCCTGCGCGCTGCTGACCGACGAGCCGCTGACGCTGAGGAACCTGCCGCGCCTCGCCGACGTCGACAGCTTCGGCCACCTGCTCAACGAGCTCGGAGTCTCGACCGCGGTCGAGGGGTCGCGCAAGGGCGACATCGGCCGGGTGATGACCTTCCGCGCCGCCAACGTCACGTCGACGGTCGCGCCCTACGACATCGTGCGCAAGATGCGCGCCTCGATCCTCGTGCTCGGCCCGCTGCTCGCGCGCACCGGCGAGGCGACGGTCTCGCTCCCCGGCGGCTGCGCGATCGGCACCCGCCCGATCGACCTGCACCTCAAGGCGCTGCAGGCGCTCGGCGCCGAGATCGAGGTCGCCGCCGGCTATGTGAAGGCGGTCGCGCCGAAGGGCGGCCTTGCCGGCGGGACCATCTCCTTCCCCTCCGTCTCTGTCGGGGCGACCGAGAATGCGCTGATGGCGGCGGTGCTCGCCAGCGGCACGACGGTGATCGAAAATGCCGCGCGCGAGCCCGAGATCACCGATCTCGCCCAGTGCCTGATCGCGATGGGGGCGGAGATCGAGGGGCTGAAGAGCGACACGCTCACCGTCCACGGCAAGGACCGGCTGCACGGCGCGACCTACGCGGTGATGCCCGACCGGATCGAGGCCGGAAGCTATGCCTGCGCGGCGATGATCACCGGCGGCTCGATCGAGCTGGCCGGAGCGCGCGAGGACACGATGCACGCGATCATCTCCGGCCTCGCCGATTGCGGGGCGATGATCGAGTTCACGAAAAACGGGATCAAGGTCACCGCCGACCGCGGCCTGAGGCCGCTCTCGCTCTCGACCGCCCCCTTCCCGGCCTTCCCGACCGACATGCAGGCGCAATTCATGTCGATGCTGGCGCTCGCCAACGGCACCAGCCTGCTCACCGAGACGATCTTCGAGAACCGCTACATGCACGTGCCCGAGCTGGTGCGGATGGGCGCGGACATCGAGGTGCGCGGGCGATCGGCGGTGGTGCGCGGCGTCGGCGGCCTGACCGGAGCGCCGGTGATGGCCACCGACCTTCGCGCCTCGATGAGCCTGGTCCTCGCCGGCCTCGCCGCCGAAGGCGAGACCGAGGTCAACCGGGTCTACCATCTCGACCGCGGCTACGAGCGGCTCGAGGAGAAGCTCCAGGCGGTCGGCGCCGAGATCGAGCGCGCCAGCGACGGCTGAAAATTCGAGAGCCATCCCGGCGAAAGCCGGGACCCATGAACGCCGATCGTCGAGGAGAGGCGATGCGGGCCGGCCCCTAACTCCCCGTCAGAGTTCATGGATCCCGGCTTTCGCCGGGATGACTTCGTTGGGCAAAGGGCAGCAATTCAGAGCGGCTTGAAGAAGCGGTAGGACGTGCGCTCGTAGCCGAGCTTTTCGTAGAAGGCGTGGGCGCGCAGGCGCTTCTGGTTGGAGGTCACCTCGACCAGGCCGCAGCCCCTGGCGCCGAGCCGCCTTTCGGCTTCGGCGACCAAAGCCGCGCCGATCCCCCGACCCCGCTCGGCCTCGGCCACGACCATCATCGAGATCCGCCCGACCGGCTTCGGCCGGTGGAGCACGTTCATCACGCTGATGCTGAGGATTCCGACGATTCCGCCTTTGTCGGCGACGAGCGCCTCGACGCTGCGCAGGCGCTTGCGCACCTCGGCCGCCGTCACCTCGTAGCCCAGAGCGGCGATCAGCGCGGCCAGCGCCTCGGCGTCCCCGGGCTTCGCGTCGCGCAGGACCAGCTTCGGCTCGGGCCTGGGCTTTGGCTCGGCCTTGGGCCTCGGCGCGCTCTTCGCCGTTCCGACCGAGCTCTTCCAGGTCGCCGCCGCGTTGCCGCGCAGGAAGGCGGCGATCTCCTCCGGCGTGGCGGTCAGCCCCTTCTTGCCGAACCCGAATATCTCGCGCCCGCTCTTCGAGTCCTTGAGGCCGAAGCGCCCGTAATCGCCCTTCCCGGGCGTCCGCAGGCGCGATTTGACCAGCTTGCAGCCGCGATTGGCGGCCAGTTCGCTCAGGGCTTCGTCGCTCTCGTTCATTTTTCCTTCCGGCCGAGGAAGTGCTCGACCTCGGCCAAAGTGGCGGTCACGCCGCGATTGCCGAAGCCGAAGGCCTCAGCGCCGGTCCTGGCGTGCTAGAGCCCATATTTGCCGTAATCGCTCTTGCCGACAACGCGGCCCTGCCCCTTGACCAGCAGATAGCCGTGGCGCGCGGCGATCTCGCGCAGCTTGTCCGCGCCGAGGCTCACGTCAGCACCTCGATCGTGTGGATGGCGAGGCCGACGAGACCGCCGACCAACGTGCCGTTGATCCGGATATATTGCAGGTCGCGCCCGACCGCGCCTTCGAGCCGGTCCGAGATCGTTCGCGCGTCCCAGCGGCGGACGGTGTCCGAGACCAGCCGCACGATTCCGTCGCCATAATCGGCGGCGATTCCGACCGCTGCGCGGCGGGCGAAGCGGTTGAGGCCGTGGCGCACGCGCGGGTCGTTCTCGAGCGTCGCGCCGAGCTGGCGGAGCAGATCGCCGACCTGGCCCTCGAGCGCGCCCTGGGGATCGCGCAAGCGGGCGATGACCCGGCCGCGAAGCCGCTCCCACACGCCGAGCCACCATTGCTCGACCGCCGGATTGTCGAGGATTCCGGATTTTAGCGCGTGGATCCGCTCGCGCATGGCCGGATCGTGGCGAAGCCGATCGGCGAGGTCGCGCATCGAGTCCTCGATCTTCACGCGAAGCGGGTGGCGCGGATCCATGGCGAGCTCGCTCAAGAGCCGGTTGATCGCGTCGATGATCTTGTCGGAGATGGTGGCGTCGAGCCCGGTCCAGCGAAGGATCGATCCCGAGCGTTCGTGAACCATGCGCCGGACGATATCCTCGTTCGAATCGACCAGCCGGGCGACGAAGACCACCGCCTCGTCGAGCAGGGGGATGTGGCGGTCCTCGGCGATCGCCGCGTCGAGCGCTTCGCCGATCAACGGGGCGGCGTCGTAGGCGCGCAGCCGATCGGCGAGCGCGCCCTTGACCATCGTCCCGAAGCGCTCCGGATCGAGCGCCTCGAACATCCGCTCGAGCATTCGCGCGGCGCCGCGCCACAGGCGCCCCTGCTGCGGCGGCTCGGCGAGGAATCGGCCGGCGGCCCCGGCCAGGTCCAGCCGCTGCATACGCCGGGCGACGACCGAGGGGGTGAGGAAATTGTCCTTGAGGAACTGGGCCAGCGTATCGCCGATGCGGTCCTTGTTGCGGGGCACGATCGCCGTGTGCGGGATGGGCAGGCCGAGCGGGTGGCGAAACAGGGCCGTGACCGCGAACCAGTCGGCGATTCCGCCGACCAGCCCGGCCTCGGCGAAGGCGCGGACGAAGCCCCAGACGGGGTGGAGGTGATCGAGCCGGGTGGCGGCGATGAAGATCGCGGCCATTCCGGCGAGCATGCCCGTCGCCAGCGCCCGCATTCCGCGCGCGCTCTGTTGGGCGGGAGCGCGGCGGGAGCGCGGATACAGGCTCATGCCTGACTCAATAGCGCTTGATGGATCAAGGTCCAACCGTGATCCAGCCGGCTTCGCTCGGGAACGTCTCGTGCGCGACGTCAAAGGAATTCAGGATGGAGATCAGACTTGTTCATATGTCAAAAATCATACACCACGACGAGGCGCCTATCGCGTCTATCAGGAGGGGAATATGGTAATCCATGAACTCGCAGTTGCGTTTGCGGTGGCCGCTGCCGTCAGCGGAGCCAATACTGAACCGACCGCAATGCGGCCAACGGGCTACTCCTGCGATCAGGAGTGCCATCCTGCCGACCCCTTTTGCAGGGCGTATCAGAATCTGTTCTGTCCACCCAAGATTCCTGACGGATTCTCGGGTTCAACATCAGCGCCTGCCGTCAAGCACGAAGATTAGGTGAGCGACACAGTGCCGAGCAATTCGCTCGGCACTGACCTCCCGCCGACCGCCTCTTCGTTCGCGGTGATCCGTTCACTCCGCCGCCTGCGGGGCGCGATCGGGGCCGTGATCGGAATCGCCGCGATAGGTGATGATCCGGCGGAACTTCGGCACCAGCCACTTCTCGAAACCGTCGGCGAGGCTGAAGGCGGGCGGCACCAGCACCAGCGTCAGCAGCGTCGAGAGCAGCAGGCCGCCGATCACCACCACCGCCATCGGCGCGCGCCAGCTGGCGTCGCCCTCCAGGCTCAGCGCGGTCGGCACCATGCCGGCGACCATCGCCATCGTCGTCATCACGATCGGCTGGGCGCGCTTGTGGCCGGCGTCGATGATCGCCTCCTCCTTCGGAACGCCCTTCTCCATCTCCTCGATGGTGAAATCGAGCAGCAGGATCGAGTTCTTGGCGACGATCCCGAACAGCATCAGGATTCCGATGAACACCGGCATCGACACGGCATGGCCGGCGATCAGCAAGCCGATCAGCCCGCCCAGCGGGGCGAGCAGAAGCGAGCCCATGTTCACGAACGGGGCCATCAGCTTCTTGTAGAGCAGCACCAGCACCGCGAAGACCAGGAAGATGCCGGAGATCAGCGCGCCCATGAATTCGGTGAGCAACTGCGCCTCCTCGCGCTGCTGGCCCGAGCGCGCGCGCTCCACCCCTTCGGGCAGGTTCTGCATGATCGGAAGCTGAGCGGTGATCGCATCCCTGTCGACGACGCCTTCGGCGAGGTCGGCGCCGACCATGATTCGGCGCTGCTGGTTGATGCGCTGGATCACCGATGGCCCGGCCCCGAAGCTGATGTCGGCGACCACCTTCAGCGGGACGGAGCCGCCGGCCGTCGTCGGCACCGGCATGTTTTCGATCGTCGAGAGGTTGCGCCGGGCGCTTTCGTTGAGCACGACCCGGATCGGTACCTGACGGTCGCTGAGCGAGAAGCGCGCGCTCGACTGGTCGATCTCGCCCTGGGTGGCGACGCGGATCGCTTGGCTCATCGCCTGGGTGGTCACCCCCATGTCGGCCATCAACGCGAGGCGCGGGCGGATGGTGATTTCGGGCCGCCTCAGATCGCCGGCGATTCGCGGAGCGCGAAGCTCTGGCCGGTGGCGCATCTGCTCGACGAGGGTCAAAGCGGCGCGCTGCAACTTCTCGGGGTCGGCGCTGGCGAGCAGGATCGAATAGTCGCGGCCGCCGGCCTGGTTCTGGTTGCGGAAATAGACTCGCGCGTCGGCGATGTGCTGGAGCTGCGGCCCGACCTGGCGCTGGAATTCGGTGCTGGTGCGGTCGCGTCCTTCGCCCCGGTCCTTCAGCGAGACGAAGAGAGTCGAGTTGCCCGCGCGCACCGATTCGAAGACCGAAGCGACGTCGGGTTGGCGGTGCATCACGGCGGCGGCCTGGTCGGCGATGGCGCGGGTCTGGTCGAGAGTGACCCCCGGCGGCATCTCGACGACGACCTGGACTCCGTCATCGTCCGTGTCGGGCTGGAAGGCCTTGGGCAATATCATGAAGCAGCCGATCTGAAGGGCGAAGCAGACGACGCCGACGAGCACCGTCTTCCAGCGGTTCCGGAGCGTCCAGCGCAGAAGGCCGATATAGCGGTCCATCAGCCAGCCCTCGCCATGCTTGGCGTGGCCCTTGGCCTTCAGGAAATAGGCGGCGATCATCGGTGTGATCATGCGGGCGACGGCGAGGCTGATCAGAACGGTGACGACGATGGTCAGCCCGAAGCTGATGAAGAACTGGCCGATGATCCCGCTCATCATCGAGACGGGCAGGAACACGGCGACGATGGAAAAGGTGGTCGCAACCACCGGCAGGCCGATCTCGTCGGCCGCGTCGATCGACGCCTGATAGGCCGATTTCCCCATGCGCATGTGCCGGACGATATTTTCGATCTCCACGATCGCATCGTCGACCAGCACGCCCGCCACCAGGCTCAGCGAGAGCAGGGTGACCATGTTGAGCGAGAAACCGAGCAGGCCCATGAACCAGAAGGCCGGGATCGCCGAGAGCGGGATGGCGATCGCCGAGATCAGGGTGGCGCGCCAGTCGCGAAGGAAGAGAAAGACGACGACGACCGCCAGAAACGCGCCTTCGACGAGCGCCCGCATCGAGCTGTGATACTGCATCTCGATATACTTCACCGGGGTGAAGAGCAGGCTGTAGCGGACTCGCGGATCCTCGCGCTGCATCTTGTCCATCTCGTCCCGGACGGCGTGATAGACGGTGACGTCCGAATAGCCCTTGGCCTTCTGGATCTGGAAGCTGACCACCTGGCGGCCGTTCTGGATTCCGTAGGAGGTCTGCTCGGCCCATTGATCGCGGACGTTGGCGATCGAGTTGAGGCGGATCGTCCGTCCCCCGCCGACGGAGATCTGGGTTTCGCCGAGCTGGTGGGCAGTGATCGCATTGCCCATCACTCGGACCGACTGCTCGGTGCCGGCGATCTCCGCGCGCCCGCCCGGCGCGTTCATGTTGATCGCGCGAAGCTGCTGGTTGATCTGCGAGGCGGTGACGCCCTGCGCCTGCATCCGCACCGGATCGAGCTCGACCCGGACCTCGCGGTTGACGCCGCCGTTGCGGCTGACGATCGAGACGCCCTCGATGCTCATCAGGCGGCGGTTGAGCGTGTCGTCGATATACCAGGAGAGCTGCTCGACGGTCATCGCCGTGCTCTCGGCCGAGAAATAGCCGATCGGCTCGGCGGTGAAATCCTCGCGCGCCACCTGGGGCTCGAGAATGCCGTCCGGCAGGTCGCTGCGGATTCGCGCGATAGCGTCGCGCACGTCGGAGACGGCGCGGTCGATCGGGGTTCCGATCTCGAACTGAATCCCGGTCGCGCTGTTTCCTTCGCGGATCGAGGATTGGATCTCGGTAACGCCATTGATTCCGCGCACCGCCGCTTCGACCCGGCGGGTAATCTGGATTTCCAGCTCGGACGGCGCCGCGCCCGGCTGGCTGATGAACACGGACACCGCCGGGGATTCGATGTTCGGGTTGAGGTTCACCTCCATCCTGCTGAACGCCAGCAAGCCCATCGCCAGCAGGAAGCTGAACAGGACGAGCGGGATGACCGGGTTGCGGATCGCCCAGGCGGAGATGTTGCGAAAACCCATGACTTAACCTCTCAGAGCGGCGTTCCGCATCCCGATATTATCGCGCCGCGACGCGCGCCCGCTCCGGGCGGACTCGCTCGCCCGGATTGAGGAAAGCGCCCGCGGAAGCGACCACGCGCTCATTGCCGTTCAGCCCCTGGGCCACCGCCACTCCGCGATCGGTGACCGAGCCGATGCGGACCGCGCGGCGCTGCACTTTGTTGTCCGGACCGACGACCATCACGAAGGTGCCGGCATCGTCGGTCAGCACCGCGGATTCGGGAAGCAGCGGCGCGCTGACCGATCCGGCGCGGATCTCGGCCTGGGCGAAGCCGCCCGGACGGACGTCGCGGCTGTAGGGGACGAGGATTCGGACGATGCCCTGGCGGGTCTGCGGATCGATGATCGGCTCGATCAGGCGGACCTGCCCCTGATAGGAGGTGGGCGAGCCGACCGGGGTCACCGTCACCGGAACGCCGGGCGAAAGCAGAGCGAGATCGGTCTGCGGCAAGCGGGCGAACAACTCCATCTGGCCGCCCTCGGCGATCCGGAACAGGGCCGGCGAGCCGGCGCCGACGACCTGGCCGACCTCGACCGATCGGCTGAGCACCAGGCCGGAGGTCGGCGCTCGAACGTCGAGCTGGCCGATCTGGGCGCGGGTGGCGCCGAGCTGCGCCTGGGCGACGCGCACGCGCGCGGCTGCCGCGTCGCGCGTGGCGCGCTTCTGGTCGAGGTCCGCCTGGCTGACGAAGCCGCGGCCGACGAGCGACTGGGCGCGGGTGAGTTGGTTCTCGGCGAGCCTCAAATCGGCGCGGGCGACCTCGATCGAGGCGGCGAGCTGCGCCGCCTGCTGCGACTGGACGGAGCGGTCGATCACGGCGAGCGTCTGGCCGGCGCGGACCCACTGGCCCGGCTCGACCAGCACGCTGCGCACCTGGCCGCCCTGGCCGGGGACTCCGACGGGCATGTCGCGGCGCGCTGCGAGCGTGCCGGTGGCCGAGATGAGCGCGGGGATGTCCTGCCGGCCGGGGACGATCACCGTCACCGCCGGAAGCTGCTCGCCCTGCTTGCCCTTGGGCGCCTCGGCCTGCTCGCCGCCGCGGGCGAACATGAAGAGAGCGACAAGGAGCACCAAAGCGACTGCCACGATCGCAATGATGATCCGCTTGCGGCGGCGCCGGCGGGCCAGCGTCTCCTCGTCGACGACGACCTCGTCGATCGCGTCGCGGCTCCACTTCGTCGATTCGTAGTTCATCGCTTCCATCGTCCCCAACTCAGGCAGCACGGCCCGCAGCCGCTCATCGCAGCGGCTGTATTAGCCGAATAGATCACCTGGAACAAGCCTTAATAAGCAAGTGCCTTAGCGTCCCCCGCGCCCGGCCCCCGCAAGCGCGGGCCTTACTACGGTTTTTACGGCTTTACCAACGCAGATTGGTAGACCAATGCAGGTTTCGGGCGCGATTTCCCCGCGTCCGGCGAAGTAAAAGGGAGAGCGCGATGTCTCAATATCTTGCCGACCACGGGTGGCTGGGATGGATCCTGATCGGCCTCATTGCCGGGCTCATCGCCAAGGCGATCATGCCGGGGAGGGATCCGGCCGGGTGTCTGGTGACGATCGCGCTCGGCATCGGCGGCGCGCTGCTCGCCGGTTTCCTCGGGCAGCAGCTCGGCTGGTATCGCCCGGGCGAGGGCGCCGGGTTCATCGCCGCCATCGTCGGCGCGCTGGTCCTTCTGTTCGTCTACCGGCTGTTCGCCGGGCGGCGCTGATCGCTGCACGAGGAAAGGGCCGCCCCGGCTGGGACGGCCCTTCCCTCGCAACCGCCGATGCGGATCAGCGCAGGCTGCCGCGGCGGAACAGGTTCACGATCGCCAGGAGAACCACGGCTCCGACCAGCGAGACCAGGAACGAGGTGACCGACGGCATCCCGCCGTCGGTGTTGATCGTGCCGCCGGAGAAGATCAGGCCGCCGATGAAGGCGCCGACGATTCCGACCACGATGTTGAGCAGGAGCCCCTGCTGAGCGTCGGTGCGCATGATGAGGCTGGCGAGCCAGCCCACGATGCCGCCAATGACCAACCAGATAATGATACCCATGAGTGTCTCCCTCCTGCTTCGAAACAGCCGCCGACGTTACAGCAGCGATCCGAACCTAAGACGCGCCACCGGCGCGCTTGTTCCTGCCGCGGTCATCGCGGCGGCAAAGCATAGACGATTTCGGAGGCAGAACGAAGCCGGGCGTGGCCCGGCTCCCCTCAATAGCTTTGCTGGCGCTCGTAGAGCGTCTTGTAGTGCTGGATTCGGGTGACCCTGAGGCCGGGCATTCCCGAGCGGTCGACCGCGCGCTGCCAGCCGGCGAACTCCTCGAGGCTGAGACCGTAGCGCTCGCACGCCTCGTCGACGCTGAGCAGGCCGCCGTTGACCGCGGACACGACCTCGGCCTTGCGGCGCACCACCCAGCGGGTGGTCGTCGGATCCGGCAGCGATTCGATGGTCAGCGGCTCGCCGAGCGGGCCGATCACCTGAGCGGGGCGGATTTTCTGGTTCTCGATCATTCCTACCTCAGGACTGCACGCGCTTCGGGCTGGGTCGGTGCCGTCCGCATAACTTGATCTACAGCAAGAGCGTTGAAGGAAGGCTAAAACGCCAAGGTAAATTTCCCCGTGACCTTTCTTTACGGGAGATTGAGACGCCGTCTCACCGCGGTACGGTTGAAACAGCCGCGCTGGGCGTCCGCCGCCTCGCGCCATTGCTCGCCTGCGAGAACGATTTCGCCGAGCGGCTCGGCCGGTCCTTCGGAATGCGCCGCCGCCCGCGCCTGCGCCTGCGCGGCAGCGGATGCGGCGGCCTCGGCGGCGAGGCTTGCGGTAAGCATCGAATAGTCCAGCCGCGCGGCCTGTTGCCGGCCGAGCAGGCGCCGTGCGCGCAGCTGAAAGGATTCGTCCATGGCCGAGTCTCTAGGCGAAGAATCTGAATCCCCGGTAAAACGTGGCCCGGGCTGGGCGATCCGGCCCGAAACGCCTATCTAGCGCGCGTCATGAATGCGGATTTCCAGCTGGCCCGGCCCGCGAAGGGCGCCCGGATCGTCGTCGCCATGTCGGGCGGGGTCGACTCCTCGGTCGTGGCGGCGCTCGCGTCGCGTAGCGGGGCCGAGGTGATCGGGGTGACGCTCCAGCTCTACGATCATGGCCAGGCGGTGGGGCGATCGAGGACCTGCTGCGCCGGGCAGGACATCTACGACGCCAAGACGGTCGCCGACCGGCTCGGCATCGCCCATTACGTGTTCGACTATGAGAGCCGCTTCAGGGAGAGCGTGATCGAGCGCTTCGCCGACGAATATGCGCGCGGGCGAACGCCGATCCCGTGCATCGCCTGCAACCAGGGGGTGAAGTTCACCGATCTGCTCGCCTTGGCCCGCGATCTCGACGCGGACTGCCTCGCCACCGGCCATTATGTCCGCCGCTGCGTTGGGCCGAACGGTGCCGAGCTTCACCGCGCCGCCGATCCAGCGCGCGACCAGAGCTATTTCCTGTTCGCCACCACCCGCGAGCAGCTCGAATTCCTTCGCTTCCCGCTCGGGGACATGCCGAAGAGCGCGGTGCGGGAAATCGCGCGCGAGCTTGCCCTCGTGGTGGCCGACAAGCCCGACAGCCAGGACATCTGCTTTGTGCCGGACGGCGATTATGCGCGGGTGGTGAAGAAGGTCCGTCCCGAGGCCGCGGTTCCCGGAGAGATCGTCGACCGCGACGGACGGACATTGGGACTCCACCAGGGCCTCATCCATTTCACCGTCGGCCAGCGCCGCGGCCTGGAGATCGGCGGGCAGGCCGAGCCGCTCTACGTCTTGCGGCTCGAGCCCGAGAGCGGCCGGGTGGTGGTCGGCCCCAAGCGCGCGCTGGCGGTCAGCGCGGCGCGGCTCGGCGCGGTCAACTGGCTGGGCGAGCGGCAAGGGGGCGGCCTCACCGCAAAGGTGCGCTCGCTGGCCCGGCCGGTCGCGGCGCGCTTCGACGGCGAATCGGTGCGCTTCGATCAACCCGAATATGGTGTCGCGCCGGGCCAGGCGGCGGTTCTCTATGAGGGAGACCGGCTGCTCGGCGGCGGCTGGATCGACGAGACGGTTCCGGCGCAGCTGGAGCTCGCCTAGGTTCCGGATTCAATTGGCTTGCTGACTGAGCGAGCAAAGATCATCCCGGCGAAGGGGCACCCCGCACAGTACTTCTTTGCGGGGACCCCGAAGGCCGGGACCCATGAACTCGGCGTTCGGTGGAAACACGCAAGTCTGCGCCTCTTCGGGACCCAAAGTGTTCATAGGTCCCGGCCTTCGCCGGGATGATTCCTTTGAATTCCCCCCTCCAACGGTGGACTTGAGATTAAGTCCGGACCCTAATTGGGCGGCGGCGTCTGGCCGCGCTCGTCTTCTTCTTCTTCCTGGGTGGCGGCGCGCAGGCGGGCCTCGCGCTCGGCGCGGGCCTCCTCGACCATCCGGGTCCAGTTGACGTCGGTGCCGGTCGCCCTGCGCTCGGCCCGGGCGAGGTTGATCATCTGGCTGAGGCAGCCGGTGAAACCGCCCGCGCCGGCGGTGGAGCAGCTGTCCGTGCCGCTGCGGCCGACATATTGCAGCTCCATGGCGCGCCCGGCCCAGGACCGGCTCGCGGGCTCGTTGGGATTGTCGCGCAGGTTCGGCGGGATCCGGTAGCGATCCGAATCCGGCAGGCGCGCGCAGACGGTGATCTCTTCGTTGGTGCTCGCCGGGCAGGGATCGTCGCCATAGACGATCACCTGGTTCACGCGAGGATCGGCTGACGGGGCGGCGGCTTCGGCGCCCGGCACGGCCACGCCGGGCTGCTGCGCCAGGGCGGAACCCGGAGCCGCGGCGAGGGCGAGAGCAAACAAGGTGACGCGCATCTTCAAATCCTCTTCGAAAGTTCGATCGCCATACGACATCCCGCCCTGATCGCCGAATACAATAAGGGATAACCCAGGCTGGTTTCCGCGCCGGCGGCGATCGCGGTGTCGCGATGCTCGCGCTCGTCGGCACGGAAGCGCTCGATCGTCGCGGCGAGCGGCGGATCGTCCTCGCCGAGCGCGGCCAGCTGCTCGGTATAATGAGCGTCGATCTCGTCCTCGATCGCGGCGGTGCAGGCCATCGCCGCCGCCGGGCTGATCAAGGCGGTCGCCGCGCCCAGCGCGTGGCCGGTGGCGGACCATAAGGGCTGGAGCAGGGTCGGGCGCACACCGCGCGCCGCGAGGAGGTCGTCGAAATGGCTGAGGTGCTGCTGCTCCTGCGCCGCCATGCCGGCGATGGCGGGCGAGCATTTGTGCCGCCCCCCGAGCACCGCGAGCTGGCCGGCATAGATGCGGGTCGCGCCATATTCGCCGGCCTGGTCGACGCGAAGCATCGACGGCACGTCGGCGCGCGCGTCGCCGGGGCGCCAGGCGGGCGCTAGGCTTTGCGGGGCCTGGCGAGTGTCAGCCATAGGATCAACAACGCGGAAGACAGCGAAAGGATCGCATTCCATCCGGCCATCGAGATGCCGAGGAAGGACCATTGGATTTCGTCGCAGCGGATCATCGGCGCGGCGAACACCGCCTTCAGCAAATCCTCCGCCGAGCCGCCCGCGCCGGTCGACGTGCACTGGGTGAAGCCTTCGAAATACCCCAGCTCGACGCCGGCATGGTAGAAGGCGATCGCCCCGCTGGTTGCGATGGCCAAAGCCGCGAGCACCAGTGCCCGCTCGCGCTCAGGCCCCGCCATAAACGCCAAGGCGGCAAAGGGAAGCGCCGCGATATGCGCGTAGCGCTGCCACCAGCACATCTCGCAGGGATAAAGGCCGCCCCAATATTGCGAGCCGAACGCGCCGGCCAGCAGCCCCAGCGGGACCAGCAGCGCGACAAGCCTGGCTAGTCCAAGGCGACTGTTCACTCCTAGCGGCTGCCGCTGCGCCGCGCGCCGGACGCCGCGATCTGCGGGGCGGGCTGGACCCGCGCGAGCCGCGAGATCGTCTGCAGCGCATAATGGAGCTGGAAATCGGTGATCCCGCGCTGGGTGAGCTGCTCGGACGTCAGGGTAAAGCGCGGATCGGGCCGGCCGTCGTCCTGGATCAGGTCCTCCTGGACGCCGATCTCGTTGACGAGGTGGCGGCGCAGGTCCGATTCGCGGACCCTGCTGCGCGAGCGATAGTCGGGATCGGAAATCTGCGGAACGATGATGTCGGGCGTGATTCCGCCCTCCTGCACCGAGCGGCCGGACGGCGTGTAGTAGCGCGCGGTGGTGAGGCGCAGAGCGGTGGTGCCGTTGCCGAGCGGGAGCAGGGTCTGGACCGAGCCCTTGCCGAAGCTGCGCTCGCCCATGACGATCGCGCGGCGATGGTCCTGCAGAGCGCCGGCGACGATTTCCGAGGCCGAGGCGGTGCCGGCATCGACCAGGACGACGATGGGCAGGCCGTGGGCGGCGTCGCCCGGGCGGGCATAATAGCGCTCGATGTCGGTGCGGCGGCGGCCGCGCTGCGACACCACCTCGCCGCGCTCGAGGAACAGATCGGAGAGCCCGACCGCCTGGTCGAGCAGGCCGCCCGGATTGGAGCGAAGGTCGAGCACGTAGCCGAGCGGCGGGTGGCCGAGCTGGCGCTCGATGTCGGCGATGGCGCGCTGGGTCGCCTCGGTCGTCACCCGGCTGAACGTGGTTACGGTGAGGATTCCGACGCCGTCGCGGACTTCGGAGGTGACCGCCGGGATATCGATGATCGCCCGGGTGATGTTCACGTCGAAGGGCCGGTCGCGCCCGGGCCGCACGATCGTCAGCCTCACGCTGGTTCCCGGATTGCCGCGCATCCGCTCGACCGCCTCGTCGAGCGTACCGCCGTAGAACAGCTGCCCATTGATGTGGGTGATGAAGTCGCCCGACTTGAGGCCCGCGCGGTCGGCCGGCGTGCCGCGGGTCGCGGCCATCACCTTCACCGCGCCGTCCTCCATCGTCACGGTCAGGCCGAGCCCGCCGTAATTGCCGTCGGTGGTGGTCATCAGCGCACGATAGCCGCGCTCGTCCATATAAGAGGAGTGCGGATCGAGGCTGTTGAGCATGCCGTCGATCGCGCCGCGGATCAGGGTCGCGTCGTCGACCTGATCCACATATTCGGCCTTCACCCGCTCGAGCACCGACATGAACTGGTCGAGCTCGCGGTAGGAATTGACGTCGGTCTGGGCGAGCGAGGCGGCGGTCGCGGGAATGAAGGCGACGGCGCCGACCAGAGCCAGCGAGCGGACGAAAGTGTTGGCCATCATATGTCCTGACGTGAGGGTCTTTGCGCGGCTTCTACAGCGATTCTAGGCGCCCGCAAAGCAACGGCGCATGAACGGCGCTCCGATTTGAGGCGGAGCGAGGCGCCTGTTCGCACTTGACCCGAGCAGGATCGGGCGGAAGGTGGAGGTCATGCGCTCTCTCATTTTCATACTGCTCGCCTTCGCCGTCCCCGCCCAGGCCCGCCTCTCCCCCGAGGAGCAGGCGATGGCCGCCGCCGTCGACCGCGACGCGGACCGCACCATCGCGCTGCTCGAGCGGCTGGTGAACCGCAACAGCGGGAGTCTGAACCTGGAAGGTGTCGCCGCGGTCGGCGAGATGATGCGCGGAGAGCTGGAGCCGCTCGGCTTTACGGTCCGCTGGGTCGACATGCGCGAAACCGGCCGCGCCGGGCATATCGTGGCGACCCATGCCGGGCGCGGGCGCAACGTGCTTCTGATCGGCCATCTCGACACCGTATTCGAACCGGAGAGCCCGTTCCAGCATTTCACCCGCGAGGGCAATCGCGCCACCGGCCCGGGAGTCGGCGACGACAAAGGCGGGCTCGCGGTGATCGTCGCCGCGCTTCGCGCGATGCACGCGGCGGGGACGCTGCGCGATGCCAACGTCACGATCGTTCTGACCGGCGACGAGGAGCGGCCGGGATCGCCTATCGCGGTCGCCCGGCGCGACCTGATCGCCGCCGGGCGGGTCGCGGACTTCGCCCTGGAATATGAGAATCTGGCCACCGAGGAGGGCCGCGATTTCGGGACGGTGGCGCGCCGCAGCTCGACCAGCTGGACGCTCACCGCGCATGGACGCACCGGCCACAGCTCCGGTGTCTGCAGCGCCGATCTCGGCTGCGGCGCGATCTACGAGATTGCGCGAATCCTCGATTCCTTCCGCCGCGAGCTGGCCGAGCCCAACCTCACCTACAATGTCGGGGTGATCGGCGGCGGCACGCCGGCCGCGATCGATACCGACGGCTTTCGAGTCACCGCCTCGGGCAAGACCAACATCATCGCGGAGACGGCGATCGCGCGGGGAGACATACGCGCGCTGACGCCCGAGCAGGACGCGCGGGTGCGCGCGGCGATGCAGGCGATCGTCGCCCGCCACCTGCCCGCCACCTCGGCCGAGCTGGTCTTCGCCGAGGACGGCTATCCGCCGATGGCGCCGACCGCAGGCAACCGCGCCATCCTGACCCGCCTCAACGCGGTCAACCGCGATCTCGGCCTCCCGGAGATGGCCGAATACGATCCGGCCCGCCGGGGAGCGGCCGATTCAAGCTTCGTCGCGGGAGACGCCGATACTCTGGCCGGGCTCGGCGCGGAGGGCGACAGGGCTCATGCGGAAGGAGAATCGATCGCGCTCGACGGCCTGATCCGCCAAGCCAAACGCTCGGCCCTGCTGATCACCCGGCTGACCCGGGAACGCTGAAGAATAATCCTCCCCTGCATTTGCAGGGAAGGGGGACCGCACGAAGTGCGGTGGAGGGGCTTTCTTTCGTGACAAAGAACCCCCTCCACCATGCTCCGCATGGTCCCCCTCCCCGCGAAATCGCGGGGAGGATTTCAGGGGCGCTTCGCCGTCAGCAGGTAGTTGAGCGAGCAATCCTCGCCGAGGGTGAAGCCGCGCGTGAGGCTGAAGCCGAGGCCGGTGACGTCGGCCACCTCCAGCCCGGCTCCGGCGACCATGGCCTTCAGCTCCTCGGGCGTGATGAACTTGTCCCAATCGTGCGTGCCCCGCGGGATCCGCCCGGTGGCCTCGGCGACGCCCACCAGCAGCAGGCGCGACCAGCGGGTGCGGTTCGGAGTCGAGAGGATCAGCAGGCCGCCCTCCGCCACCGCCGCCGCCAGCCGGCCGACGAACGCCGCCGGATCGGCGACATGCTCGATCACTTCGAGCGACGTGACGAGATCGAACCGCCCGTCCAGCGCCTCCACGCCCCCGGCGCGATAGTCGATCTCCAGCCCCTGCCCGAGCGCATGTTCCCGTGCGACCGCGATGTTCTCGGGCGCCGCGTCGATCCCGGTGACCTGCGCCCCCAGCCTTGCCAGCGGCTCGGCAAGAAGGCCGGCGCCGCAGCCGATGTCCGCCGCGCGCTTGCCGGCGAGCGGCTTGAGGTCGTGCTCGTCGGTCTGCCAGTGATGATCGATCTGCTCGCGGATATATTTGAGCCGCACCGGACCCAGCTTGTGCAGCATCGCCGAGCTTCCGCGCGGATCCCACCAATCGGCGGCGAGCGCGCCGAAATGGGCGGCCTCCCTGGGGTCGATGGAGCTGCTTGCATGGGCCATGGCCGCTCCCTAACAGTGCGCCCGATCTTTTCCCACCGCCTTTCGGGAGCCCCATGCCTCGCATCGTGATGAAGTTCGGCGGCACCTCGATGGCGGGCATCGAGCGGATCCGCCACGTCGCGGGGCTGGTGAAGCGGGAGGTGGAGTCCGGCAACCAGGCCGCCGTCGTGGTCTCGGCGATGGCCGGCGAGACCGACCGGCTGGTCCAGCTGTGCCGCGAGGCGGCCTCGCTCTACGATCCGCGCGAATATGACGTCGTCGTCGCGTCGGGCGAGCAGGTGACGAGCGGCCTGCTCGCCATCACCCTACAGGGCATGGGGCTCAACGCGAAATCCTATATGGGCTGGCAGCTTCCGATCCGGGCCAGCGGCCACGCCGCCGCCTTGATCGACCATATCGACGCGGAGATCCTCGAAAGCGTGTTCGCGCAGGGCGGGATCGCAGTCATTCCCGGCTTTCAGGGAGTCACCGCCGAGGGCGACCTCGCCACGCTCGGTCGAGGCGGATCGGACACTTCGGCGGTCGCTCTGGCCGCGGCGATGAAGGCCGACCGCTGCGACATCTACACCGACGTCGACGGCGTCTATACCACCGATCCGCGGATCGTGCCGCGCGCCCGCAAGCTCGATATGGTCACCTACGAGGAGATGCTCGAGCTCGCCTCGGTCGGCGCCAAGGTGCTTCAGACGCGCTCGGTCGGGCTCGCCATGCGCTACAACATGCCGCTCCAGGTCCTCTCCTCGTTCGAGGACCTGCCCGGCACCATGATCGTCGGCGACGACGAGATCGAGGACGGCCTTATGGAACGCAACGTCATCACCGGCATCGCCCACGACAAGAACGAGGCGATGGTCACCCTGACCGGCCTGCCGGACAAGGCGGGGACGGTCGCCGCGATCTTCGCTCCGCTGGCGGACGCGAACATCAACGTCGACATGATCGTCCAGAGCGTGCCGCGCAAGGGCGAGCCGAGCACCTTGACCTTTACGGTCCCGAACGCGTCGCTGGCTCATGCGGTGGCCGCGCTCGACGAGGCGAAGGCGGGGATCGGCTTTTCCGAGCTCATCACCGATACCGACGTGGTGAAGGTCAGCGCGGTCGGCGTCGGCATGCGCTCCAACGCGGGGATCGCGGCGAAGATGTTCGAGACGCTGGGGAATCGCGGAATCAACATCCTCGCCATCACCACCTCGGAGATCAAGGTCTCGGTGCTGATCCCCGAGGATTATACCGAGCTCGCCGTGCGCGTGCTCCACACCGCCTTCGGGCTCGACGCGGAGGATGCGGCGTGAGCGACACGAATCCCGACATCGGCCACGACCGGCTGAAGCGCCACATGAAGCGCGGCGCCGATTTCCTCGGCTGCGATTATGCGGTGCTCGGCGGGGCGATGAGCTGGATTTCGGAGCGCAACCTCGTCTCCGCGCTCAGCAACGCCGGCGCGTTCGGGGTGATCGCCTGCGGGGCGATGACGCCGGACCTGCTCGACACCGAGATCGCAGAGACGAAGAAGCGCACCGACCGCCCGTTCGGCGTCAATCTCATTACCATGCACCCCATGATTTCCGAGCTGATCGACGTCTGCGCGAGGCACGAGGTTACTCACGTCGTCCTAGCCGGCGGCTTGCCGCCGCCAGGCGCGATCGACCGGATCAAGGGCAATGGCGCCAAGCTGATCTGCTTCGCGCCCGCGCTCGCGCTCGCGAAAAAGCTGATCCGCTCGGGCGTCGACGCGCTGGTGATCGAGGGGATGGAGGCGGGCGGCCATATCGGCCCGGTCTCGACCTCGGTGCTCGCCCAGGAGATCCTGCCGCCGCTCAGCGCGGAGGTGCCGATCTTCGTCGCCGGCGGGATCGGCCATGGCGGGCTGATCGCCGGCTATCTCGAGATGGGCGCGGCCGGCGTTCAGCTCGGCACGCGCTTCGTCTGCGCCACCGAGTGCATCGCCCATCCGAACTTCAAGAAGGCCTTCATCCGCGCCTCGGCGCGCGACGCGATCACCTCCGTCCAGATCGATCCGCGCCTGCCGGTGATTCCGGTCCGGGCGCTCAAGAACCGGGAGATGGAAAGCTTCGCCGCCAAGCAGCGCGAGGTCGCGCAATTGCTCGATGAGCAGAAGGTGGAGATGATGGAGGCCCAGCTCCAGATCGAGCATTATTGGGCCGGCGCCCTGCGCCGCGCGGTGATCGAGGGCGACGTGGAGACAGGATCGGTCATGGCCGGCCAGTCCGTCGGCATGGTGAAGGAGGAGGCGAGCGTCGCCGCCATCCTCGCCCAGCTGATGGACGAAGCCGCCCACGCGCTGGAGCGACGCTCGGCCTAAGGAGGATGCGATGACCGCCGCCGACAGCGCCTTTTCCGGCTCGATTCCCGCTCTCTATCACGAGCGCCTCGGGCCGCTGCTGTTCGAGCCCTATGCCTGGGATATGGCCAGGCGCGTCGCCACTCTTGAACCGGCGCGGATCCTCGAAACCGCCGCCGGGACCGGCATCGTCACCGGGGCGCTGATGCGCGAGGCGGGCAAGGCCGAGATCGTCGCCACCGATCTCAACCAGGCGATGATCGACGTCGCCGCCGGGCGGCTGATGTCGTGGCGGGTCACCTTCCGGGCCGCCGACGCCCAGGCCTTACCCTTCGAGGATGAGAGCTTCGACGCCGTGGTCTGCCAGTTCGGCGCGATGTTCTTCCCGGACCGGATCGCCGCCTATCGCGAGGCGAAAAGGGTGCTGAAGCCCGGCGGCCGCTTTCTGTTCAACGTCTGGGACCGGATCGACCGCAACCCGGTCAGCTCCGCCGTCTCCGCCGCCGTCGCCGCTCTGTTTCCAAGCGACCCGCCAAGCTTCCTCCGCCGCGTGCCTTTCGGCTATCACGACAAGGCGGCGATCGAGGCCGATCTGCGCAGCGCTGGCTACGACGACGTTTCCGCAGAGACCGTCGAGAAGACGAGCGTGGTGAACGCCCGGGCCGCCGCCATCGGCCTGTGCGCGGGCTCCCCGCTCCGCGCCGAGATCGAGGAGCGCGACCCCGCCCGGCTCGAGGAGGCGATCGATGCCGCCGCCGCCAGCCTCGTCCACCTGGACGGCGGGGAAGCGCCGATGTCGGCGCACGTCTTCAGCGCCGGATAATCGCGGCCTGGCCGTTGGACGGCGCGGCCATATCTGATAGCGGACGAGCTATGGCCACCGCCACCTCCGCCGCCTCCGCCCGCGAGATTCTGACCGGGCTGCACGACGTTATGGCGTCGAAGCTCGGCGCTCAGGGCAAGCTGAACAAGGTCGTCCGGATCATCGCCGAGGCCATGGCCAGCGAGGTCTGCTCGATCTACCTGCTGCGCGACGGGCTGCTCGAATTGTTCGCCACGGTCGGCCTCAACCAGGAGGCGGTCCACGTCACCCGGCTCGCGCCCGGCGAGGGGCTGGTCGGAACCATCGCCCGCGAGGTCGAGATCCTCAACCTCGACGAGGCCGCGAGCCACCCCGAATTCGCCTACCGGCCCGAGACCGGCGAGGAGCTGTTCCACAGCTTCGCCGGCGTTCCGATCATCCGCAAGGAGCGGGCGATCGGGGTTCTCGCGGTCCAGCATGCCGAGCCGCGCGCTTATGACGAACTCGAGATCGAGGCGCTGCAGACGGTGGCGATGGTCCTTTCGGAGCTGATCTCCAACGCCGGCCTCGCCGACAAGGCCACGTCGGCCGCCGACCAGGCCCGCGACGACGGCATGGCCCGCCTCGACGGGCTCAAGCTGGTGACCGGAATGGGCGAGGGGGTGGCCGTCTATCACCAGCCGCGAATCCTGATCGAGCATACGGTCGCCGAGGATATCGAGGCCGAGCGGAGGCGGGTCTATTCGGCCTTCGCCAAGATGCGCGAGCAGATCGACGCGATGATGGGCCAGGCCGAGTTCGGCACCGTCGGCGAGCATCAGGAGGTGCTCGCGACCTACAAGATGTTCGCCTATGACGAGGGCTGGTCGCGGCGGATCAACGAGGCGATCGATTCCGGGCTTACGGCCGAGGCGGCGATCGAGCGCGTACGCCAGCGCACGGCCCAGCGCATGCGCCAGATCGACGATCCCCTGCTCCAGGACCGGATGCACGACCTCGACGATCTCGCCAACCGGCTCCTGCGCATCGTCTCCGGCCAGCTCGGCACCGCCGCCAAGGCCGGAATGCCGCAGGACGCGATCCTGATCGCCCGCAATCTGGGGCCCGCGGAGTTGCTCGAATATGACCGGCGCAAGCTGAAGGGCGTGATCCTCGAGGAAGGATCGCTGACGGCGCATGTGACGATCGTCGCCCGTGCGATGGGCGTGCCGATGATCGGGCGCGTGCGCGGCGTTCGCCAGCAGATCGCGGAAGGCGATTTCGTCCTGCTCGACGGCGGCGAGGCGATCGCCTTCGCCCGGCCTACGCCGGCGATCCAGGAGGCGTTCGACACCAAGCTCGCCGCCTCGAAGAAGCGAAGCGCCGAATTCTTCGCGGTCAAGGACAAGCCGCCGGTGACCCGCGACGGCGAGCGAATCCAGGTGATGGTCAATGCCGGCCTTCGCGACGACGTCGCCCATCTCGGCGCGACCGGCGCCGATGGGATCGGCCTGTTCCGCACCGAATTCCAGTTCCTCGTTTCCGCCACCTTGCCCAAGCGCGAAGCGCAGCAGCGGCTTTACAAGGCCGTGCTCGACGCCGCGGGGGGCAAGCCGGTCGTCTTCAGGACGGTCGACGTCGGCGGCGACAAGAGCCTGCCCTATCTCGACACCAATCCCGAAAATGAGGAAAATCCGGCGATGGGCTGGCGGGCGCTGCGCCTGGCGCTCGACCGCGACACTTTGATGAAGGCCCAGGCCCGCGCCCTTCTGGAGGCGGCCGCCGGGCGTGAGCTCCGGGTCATGTTCCCGATGGTCTCCGAGCCCTGGGAGTTCGACGCGGCCAAGGCGATCGTCGAGGAGCAGAAGGCCTGGCTCGCGGCGCGCAGGAAGGCGCTGCCGAAGAAGATCCTCTACGGCGCGATGCTCGAAGTGCCCTCGCTCGCCGAGGTGCTCGACCTGCTGCTGCCGAGGCTCGATTTCCTCTCGGTCGGCACCAACGACCTCACCCAGTTCCTGTTCGCCGCCGACCGCTCCAACCCGCGCCTCGCCGAGCGCTACGATTGGCTTTCGCCGGCGATCCTGCGCTTCCTCAAGCGCGTGGTGAAGATCGCGGACAAGGCCGGCGTGCCGCTCGGCGTCTGCGGCGAGATGGGCGGGCGCCCGCTCGAAGCGCTGGCGTTGATCGGAATCGGAGTGTCGCGCCTGTCGATCACCCCCGTCGCGGTCGGTCCGATCAAGGCGATGATCCGCTCGCTCGACGCCAGGGCTGCCCGCGCCCAGCTCGATCGCCTGCTGAAGACTCCGCCTCCCAACATGCGCGCGGCGCTCGGCGAATGGGCGGAAAAGCACGGCGTGTCGATTGGCTAGAACGATGCCGTAGGTCTACGGGGCCGGTTGACAGTGCGGGCGGCTGCGATGAGACAGGGCGGGATGAGCGACCAGGACGACAATCAGGCGAACGAGTTCGTCACCCTCGGCGAGCGGTTGAGGCTCGCGCGCGAAGCGAAAGGGATGAGCCTCGACGACGTCGCCAGCCGCACGCGGATCCCGATCCGTCACCTGCAGAATATCGAGCGCGAGGATTGGGACGCGCTGCCCGCGGCCACCTATGCGGTCGGCTTCACCCGCAATTACGCCAATGCGATCGGTCTCGACGGCGCGGCGCTGGCGCGCGAGCTTCGCGACCGGATCGGAACGCCGACCCACCGCGCCGCGGCGCCGGTCTATTACGAAGCGGCCGATCCGGCCCGGGTGCCGCCGCGCTGGCTCGCGCTGATCGCTGTAGTCCTCGCCGTCGTCCTGATCGGCGGCTACCTGATGTGGCGCAGCAGCCTCGACAGCGGGCCGGAGGCCATAACCGTGGCGGAAGCGCCGCCAGAGGCCCCGGCGCCCGCCGCCCCGGCCGCGCCGGCGCCAGCCTCGCCCCAAGCGCTCGCGGGCCAGCCCGTGAGCCTCGTCGCGACCGGCGAGGTCTGGCTTCGGATCACCGAAGGCCCCGGAGGCGCGGTGATCTATTCCGGATCGCTCGCCGCCGGCAATCGCTACCAGATCCCGCCGACGGCGCAGCGGCCGACGCTGCGCACCGGCCGGCCGCAGAACCTCCACGCCAATGTCGGCGCGCAGGACCTGGGTCCGCTCGAGGCGAGTGAGCATACGGTCGACAATGTCAGCCTGCGCGCCGAGGACCTCGCCGCCCGGCCGCGCGTCGGAGGCCCGGCCCCCGCGACGCCTCCGGCTCAGTAATTTCGTCGCTTAAAGGCTGGCGGCGGCCGCGACGCTCCCATATCATGCCCGGCGTTGGCAGGATGCGGGGGTTTCAATGCGTTTCCATCTTCTCGGGCTGGCCCTGATGGCCTCGGTCGCAATGCCCGCCATCGCCCAGCGGGCGGAGCCGATCGATCGCCGCGTCGAGCGGCTGGAACAGCAATTGCGGGCAGTTCAGCGGCGAGTCTTCCCAAGCGGGAACGTCGAGCCGGAAATCGCCCCGGGCTCGGTGCAGGGCTCCGGCTTCGGCGCCTCGGGCGACGCGCTTTCGAGCCTTAGCGCCCGGGTCGACGCGCTCGAGGCGCAGCTTCGCTCGCTGACCAGCCAAGTGGAGGAGTCCAATTATCGCACGCGCCAGTTCGAGGACCAGATCGCGCGGCTGAGGACCGACCTGAACGGGCGGATCGAGCGGCTCGAAAGCGCACCGCGCGCCGCCGCCGAGCCGGCGCCGCCGCCGCGGGTGCGAGAGCAGCCGGCCGCCCCGGCCGAGGCGGAAGCGCCTCCCGCTCCGGCGCCGGCAAGGACCGCCGACGACGCCGAGGAAGCCTATAATGTCGGCTACCGGCTGTGGAGCGCACATCGCTACGCCGAAGCGGCCGGAGCGCTCGGCGACGCCGCCACCCGCTTCCCCAACAGCCGCTGGGCGAGCTGGGCGCGCAACCTTCAGGGCCGCTCCTATCTCGACGACAACAAGCCGGCCACGGCGGCGCGAATCCTGCTCGCCAATTACCAGGACAATCCGCGCGGCGAGCGGGCGCCCGACAGCCTCTATTATCTCGGCCAGGCGCTGACACGGCTCGACCGGCGCGCCGAGGCCTGCCGGGTCTATGACGAGCTGGCCTCGGTCTATCCCGACATGCGCGACACGATCCGATCGCGCCTGCCCGAAGCGCGCACCGCCGCGCGCTGCGCTGCGCCGACCAGGAACTGATCGCGCGCCTCCAATAAGCGGCCGGCGGCCCCGAGGGACCGCCGGCCGGTATTTTCTATCGATTCAGGCTGCTTAGCAGTGGCGGCCGCGGCTCGCCGGATCGGCGTAGCGCCCGCTGTCCGAATCGGAACAGGACCGGCGGCGCACGCAGCGTCCGTTGCCGGCAGGATCCGAATTGCGCCCGGTGTCCGAATCGGTGCAGCCGGTACGGCGGCGGCGGCAGCGGCCGTTGCCCGCCGGATCCGAGTTGCGGCCGGTATCGGAATCGGTGCAGCCGGTGGTCCGGCGGCCGCCGCCGCAGCTGCGGCCGGCGCCGGCCCGATCGGAATTGGGGCCGCTGTCGGAATCGCTGCAGCTACCGCGACGCCCGCCGCAGCTGCGGCCGTTGCCGCCGGGATCGGAATTGGGGCCGCTGTCGGAATCGCTGCAGCCCGATTGGGCCGCCTGCGCCTCGTCGGTGGCGATGACGCCGATCGCCCCCGCGGCGGCGACGCCCCCGGCGACGGTGGCAAGGAAGGAACGGCGGTTCAGTTTGCGTGTCGGTTTCATCGTGCGATGCATCCCCTTCGCCCAATGTGGAGGCCGCTCGCGCGACCCGAAGACCCCCAAGGGTTACCAGATTTCCCGGGCATGCAAAGCGAAAATGGTTGCGGGCGCGAAACCGCGCCCGCAATTCGCTCTAACCCAGGTGAGATCGGCGCAATGAGATAAGCTTATCGACCTTCAGCACGATATTGCTCCCTCTCCCATGGGGAGAGGGCTGGGGTGAGGGGTTCGGACGTCGGCGAACAAACACGAACTCCGTAAACCGAACCTACCCTCCCCCTCAGGGGGAAGGATAAAAGGCTGAATGCGGATGCAGTTTAACGGCAGCGATGGCCGCGTCCGGCCGGATCGCCATAGGTGCCGCTGTCCGAATCGCTGCAGCGCGGGTTGCCCCGGCCGTAGCCGGACGCATCGGCGAAGCGGCCGGAATCGCTGTCCGTGACTCCGGTCCGAACGCGGCCGGAGCAGCTGCGGCCTTGCCCGCCCGGATCGGCATTGGGGCCGCTGTCGGAATCGCTGCAGCGGCGCGTGCCGCGCCCGTTGCCCGGAGGATCGGCATATGGCGCGCGATCGCTGTCGGTGAGGCCGCTGCGTCCACCGCGGCAGCTGCGGCCGTGGCCGACGCCGTCCGAATTCGGGCCGGTGTCAGAATCGGTGCAGCCGCCGCAGCTGCGGCCGCGGCCGCCGGGATCGGAATTGGGGCCGCTGTCGGAATCGCTGCAGCCGGCGGTGCTGCCGCAACTGCGCCCGCGCCCGCTGGGATCGGAATTGGGACCGCTGTCGGAGTCGCTGCACTGGAAGGCCTGCGCCTCTCCGCTGACGGTCAGCAGAGCGCCGCCGATGACGGCTCCGCCGGCGACCTGGGTCAGAAACGAGCGGCGGTTGAGCTTGCGCGACGCCTTCATCGAGAAATCTCCCCTTATTCGGTGCGCGGCCTTTTTAGCCTGCGCCCGAATCGGCATAACATGAACTTTTGCGGCGACAAAGCGCGGATGTCTTGCGCGAATGACGGCGCCCGCGGCATCCTCTATCAAGCGGGCATGGCCGATCCCGACGCCGCCGCGACTGCCCGCTTCCGCGCCGATCTCGATCGCCTCGGCCTCGGCGCGGCGCGGCCTTTCGGCGTGGCGGTATCAGGCGGGCCGGACAGCCTCGCCCTGCTTCTGCTCGCCAACGCCGCCTTTCCCGGGCTGATCCATGCCGCCACGGTCGATCACGGGCTAAGGGCCGAGAGCGCGGACGAGGCGGAGACCGTCGCCGCCATCTGCGCGCGCATGGGCGTCCCGCACGCGATCCTGTCGGCGGGGATGGTCGCGACGTCCAACGTCCAGGCCGCGGCGCGCGCGAGGCGCTACGACCTGCTGGCCTGGTGGGCCGAAGAGAACGGTCTCGCCTGCATCCTCACCGCCCATCATCTCGACGACCAGGCCGAGACCCTGCTGATGCGGCTGCTTCGCGGCTCCGGCCTCGCCGGGCTGGCCGGCATCCGCGCCAGGCAAGACCGGCCCGTCCCCGTGCTTCGCCCGTTGCTCGGCTGGCGGCGCGCCGAGCTTGAAGTGATCGTCCTGGCGGCCGGCATCGAGCCGGTCCGCGATCCGAGCAACGCGGACGACAGGTACGACCGCGCCCGCCTTCGCAAGCGCCTTGCCGAGACCGGCTGGATCGATCCGGCCCCGCTCGCGCGAAGCGCCGCCGTTCTGGCCGAGGCCGAGGAAGCGCTCGGCTGGGTCGAGCACATGCTTTGGCAGGAGCGCGTCGCCGCCGCCGGCGACGGCTTCAGCCTCGACCCGATCGGCCTCCCTGCCGAGCTCAGGCGGCGGCTGGTGCTTGGCGTGCTTGCGGCGATCGGCGGCCCGGCGCCGCGCGGCGACGAGGTCGCGCGGCTGATCGCCACGCTCGAGGCCGGCGGCACGGCGACGCTTTCCGGGACGAAATGCGTCGGCGGGGCGCGCTGGCGGTTCGCGCCCGCCCCGCCGCGCCGCTGAACCGCTCCAATCCGGCGACCGCTTCCGGAACGGCGGCACCGGGCCCTTCGTTTTGCCGATGCGTTTCCATCCCCTCGAGCGAAGGAGCAGATCATGGCACAGGACAATGGCAGGCGCGGCGGCCGCGGGCGGCAGGACGAGCGCGGCCCCGAATGGCGCGGCGACGAGGGCTTCGGCGGCGGCTGGGGCAATCAGGTGCCGCGCCCGCACCGGCTCGGCGACCGCAACTGGCGCGGGCAGTCCGACGATCCCTATGGCGATTCCCAACGCTACGGCCCCGGCGAGGGACACGGCTATGGCGGCGGCGGGGGCTGGTACGGCCCGGCGACGACCTCCACCGACTATCGCTATGGCGGGCCTGGCCTCGACACCGAGTTCAGCAACGGTCCGCGCTTCGACCAGGTCGACGTCGGCCGCGCCGGGGGCCACGGCGCCTATCCGGTCGCCTCGTCCTCCAACCTCGGTTACGGGCCGGGCGCGGGCGGCGGGTTCGGAAGCTCCGCGCGCGAATATATGCTGGCCCACGATCCGCATTATACCGAGTGGCGCCACCGCCAGATGGCCGAGTTCGACCGCGACTATGAAGATTATCGCCGCGAGCACCAGTCGCGCTTCGACCGGGAGTTCGGCGAGTGGCGGGGCCGCCGCCAGGAGCAGCGCGCCGCCGTCGGCCGGGTCACCGGGCATATGGAGGTGGTCGGCGCCGACGGCGAGCATGTCGGAACCGTCGACTGCACCCGCGGGGACCGCCTGGTGCTGACCCGGAACGACGACAGCGCCGGCGGAATCCACCACATGATACCCTGCGGCTGGATCGACCGGGTCGAGGACAAGGTGATCCTCAACCTCGACGCCAAGGAAGCGCGGCGGCGCTGGGAAGAAGATCATCGCAGCCGCGCCCTATTCGAGCGCGAGCGCGGCGGCGAGCGCGGCCCGCACGTGCTCAACCGAAGCTTCGCGGGCACCTATCGCGGCGAGCGCTGAAATAAATCCTGCTCCCCGCCGTCAACGGCGGCGGGGAGGCATTGCTTGCGATGCGCCGCCTACAGCGCCCCTTGCCAGGCGCGAATCGAGTCGTTTGGCGCCACCAGCATCAACACGTTCAGAAACAGGTTGTCGCGGATGACGAGCAAAGTCAGCAGCTCGAAGGCGAGCGCCAGCGCGATCGTCGTCCAGACCGGCAGCCGCCGCGCGATGCCGAAGCCGAGCATCATCCACACGACGTCGAACACCGAGTTGATCACGCTGTCGCCGCTATAGCCGAGAGCGATCGTCGCCTCGCGGTAGCGGTCGATGATCATCGGGCTGTTCTCGAGAATCTCCCAACCGGCCTCGATCACGACCGCGGCGATCAGCCGGTCCCCCGGCGGGTTGCGCCTGAGGCACAGCCAGCCGAGCAGGTAGAAAAGGAAACCGTGGATGACGTGGCTGGGCGTGTACCAGTCGGCGATGTGCTGGCTGTTGTCCGGGCCCTGGACCGTCGAGACCCACAGCTTGACCGTGCCGCAGGTGCAGATCGGAGTCCGCCCCATCCACAGCAGGATCGCGGCCATGACGGCGACGAGCGCGAAGGCGATCGCCCAGTAGCGGCGGGGGATCAGGGGCGCCGCGGTCATGCCTCGATCATCTCCTTGAGCTTCAGCACGGTATTGAAATTGCGCGCAGTGGCCGGAGAGCCGACGGCGCGGTCGATCAGCGACGGGGTCAGCTTCGAAGCCCCGGCGCCGTTCGGATAGTGGAACCAGAGCGCATCGCCGGCGCGGCGGACCCGCTCGCCGTCGCGGCCGCGCGCCTCGATCGCCGCTTCCGCCCCGGCCGCGGGCGGCGCTTTCGAAAGGAGCAGCATGACGCGGTTCGGCGGTTCGCCCGGGAAAGGATTGCCGGCCGCCAGCTTGCGCCATTCGGCGGCGGTCCGGACGATTACCGGAACTTGGAGGCCGAAGCGGTCCTCGATCGCCCGCTCGAGCGTCTCTTCGATCGCTTCGGGCTTGCCGGGGGCGGAGAAGATCAGGTTGCCGCTTTGGATATAGGTGGCAACGTCACTCCAGCCGAGCTCGGCGCACAGCACGCGCAACTCGGCCATGGGCAGTTTGCGTCCTCCCACATTCACAGCCCGCAGCAACGCGACCATCCGCCCCATTTCCGATCCTTAACATAGAATTTGCCTTCGTCTGCCCTTGACGCGCGCGCTTCCGCCAAGGCAGGTGCGCCCATGGAAATCGCAGCCGCATTTCAGCGCCGGGGCCTCCTCTACGTCCTGTCCAGCCCCTCGGGGGCGGGCAAATCGACCATCGCGCGGATGCTGATGGAGGCGGACGAGGGCGTCGCCATGTCGGTTTCCGCCACCACGCGCCCGATCCGCCCGGGCGAGACGGACGGCAAGGACTATCATTTCGTCAGCGACGACAGGTTCGACGAACTGGTGTCGAGCGGCGCCTTCCTCGAATGGGCGCACGTCTTCGGCCACCGCTACGGGACCCTGAAGAGCGAGGTGATGAAGGTGATCGAGGGCGGCCGCGACGTGCTGCTCGACATCGACTGGCAAGGCACCCAGCAGCTCAAGCAGGTCGATCCCGACATCGTCCGGGTGTTCATCCTGCCCCCGTCGATGGAGGAGCTCGAGCGAAGGCTGCGCAACCGCAAGACGGACAGCGACGAGGTGGTCCGCCGCCGGATGGACCGGGCGGCGGCGGAGATCAGCCACTGGGCCGAATATGATTATGTGCTGATCAACAACAATGCCGAGAAATGCCGCGAGCTGGTCCACAATATCCTGAAGGCCGAGCGGCTGAAGGCGACCAGGCGGGTCTTCCTCCACGATTTCGTTCGCGAACTGATCGGATAGGGTTTATTCTCCGTCAAAACGACGGAGGGGATCATGGTCCGGACCTTTATCGGCGGCCTCATTGGCGGGCTCATATTGTTCGTCGCCGGCTTCATCTTCTGGGCGACTCCGCTCGGCGAGCTTCCGTTCCACCGCGCCGACGACGCGCAGAGCGCCGCGATCCAGCTCGCGCTGAACCAGAACCTCACAGCCACCGGCACCGGCGCCTACATCATCCCCAGCCACAGGACCGCCGAGGGCTCGATCGCCTATGCGCGGGGGCCGATCGCCACCGTCTATTTCAACACGACCGGCTATCCGCCCGAGGATATGTCGATGCTCGCGCCCGGCCTGGTCATGGCCCTGATCTCGGGGCTGCTGATGGCGTTCGGCCTGGCCGCGGTGGGCGGCGGCGGACGAAGCTTCTCGGCGACGGCGCGGCTGGTCGTTCTCTTCTCGCTGGGCTTTTGCGTCTGGGAATATCTCGCGACGCCCGTCTTCAACCATTTCGGCTGGCGCTACTGGATCTACGCCTTCGTCGCCGAATCCACATCGATGATCCTCGCCGGGCTGGTGATCGCCAAATGGTTCCTGCCCAGGGGCCCGGCCGAAGCCCACGTCGCCGAGGCGGCGGCGGCCGACTAGAGCCTCATCGTCTTTGGCTGCCTCTCCCCGCTCATCCTGAGGAGCCGTTGAGCCTGTCGAAACGGCGTCTCGAAGGACGGTCCTTCGATACGGGCCTTCGCGGGCCCCATGAAAGTAATACTTTCATGGGAACCCTCCCAGGCTCAGTCCCTCCTCAGGATGAGCGGTTCAGCATAAGACGATGAGGCTCCAGATACGCCTAAAGCAACGCCAGGAACCGCGCCGCGGCGGCGAAATCGCGGCGGCGGTTGGCGAGCGCGGCGGCGGCTTCCGCGTCCTCCCCCCATTGCTCGGCCTGCCATTGCTCGTCGAGCGAAGCCGCCGCCCAGGCGATATCGAGCGAGATCGCCCCTTCCGCCAGCGCCAGCGCGACGATCAGCGAGCCGGAGATGGTGACCAGCGGTGACAATCCGGCAAGCTGGAACGGATCGCGCGCGGCCACCGCCGCGCGCAGGCGCGCGATCGTCTCCGGCGGCTGCGGCATGTGGATCACGCCCATCGCCAGCTCGAACACCAGATCGTAGCGCTGCTGCGCCCAGGCGAGGATCGGGTCCCAGCTTTCCGATTGGCGCGCGGCCAGCTTATCCGGTCCCTCGGCGCGGTAGCAGAGCAGGTCGCTCTCGCCATAAGCGGAGAGGCCGTCGGCGAAGGCTTGCGGATCGGGCGCGACCCGGTCGATCGCCGCGTTTGCGAGGCCGGTCAGCGGCATCGCGCGCGGGTCGATCCTGTCCCCTTGCGCATTCCATTCGTCGGCGATCGCCTCGGCCAGAGCCTGGGTCGGCACCGCGAGCGGCGCCCGTCCCGGCGTGCGCACCGGCCGCCCGTCGAGCAGGATATCGCGGCCCGCGCCGGCCTCGGCCAGCCTGTAGAAGCGCCTCATGCGTCCGGCGGAGTGCGCCAGCGGCCGGCGAGATATTTGGGCCCGAAGAAGCTGACGATCAGGCCGGCAAAGGCGATGGGAAAGCCGACGATCGATCCGCCCTCGACGAAGATGTCGCTCTGCCACAGCAGGATGGCGGCCAGTGTGATCACCGTGCCGCCGATCCGCACCAAGTTGATGAGGATGAACCGGTTGCGCCACAGCGCTTCTTGATCGGGGTCGGTCATGGCGCTGCCTTGGCACGGCAGGCGGCCTTAAGCAAAACGTCCGGCTCGTCCCGGCCGTTCAGGCGGCGCGCATATAGGCGACACTTGTCCGCGCATAGTCCGTGAGGTCGCCGAGCTTGTCCCAATGGAACTGGATCTGGGAGCCAAGAGGGTCGTCGGCGAAGAAGGCCCCGACGGGAAGGTTGTTGCCGAGGGCATCCTTGTCCTTCCTGAAGACATCTTCGATGAATTGCGCCTGCGCCTCTTTGTTGAAATCCCGCCAGGCCCTGTCCGGCTGCTCGATCCACCAACTATAGGCATCGTAGCTCAGCGTCGGTACGAGCAGAGCGGCGCCGATATAGGCCGTGCCTTCGTGCTGGTTCTGCCAGACGTGGCAGCATTCGTGCACCAGCACGCCCCATTGCGGCGCCAGATCGCTGTCCTTTGTATATATTCGGTTGCCCAGGGTGAATGGCCGGTCGCTGAGGCTGAACAACCCTGCTTTTCCTTCGATGATCCGCACCAGGGCGAACGATATCGACCCGCGATAGACACGCCATAGATAGTCCCGCTCGTCTCCGGTAAGCGCCCGGTCGCGCCGTTGCAGGCGGAAGCCGGTCTGGACGACGGCGACGAACGTGCCGAGGACGGCCACGACGCCGCCCAGAATTCCATTGACGATGTTGCCGATCCCTTCGCGGATCATTCCCCAACGCCCGGTGAGGAGGCCGCCCACGATCCGGATCGCCCCGGCGACAATGCCACCGACGATATTGATCGTCGACTTCACTACGGTCGCCACGAACGTGAATACCGCGGAAACGGCGCCGGCGAACGCGCCGAAAGCGGGCCCGATGAAAGGTATGTTCGCTATCGCATCAGCCGCGTCGCCGATTGCATTTCCTGCCGATTCGATGGCGTCACCCACGGCGTTCGCGGCGGCGTTCGCGGCATCCGCAACGGCCTGCGCCGCCGCCTCTGCTGCAGCGGCCGCGGCTTCAGCCGCCTTCGCGGCCGCGTCGGCAATGGCTTGAGCGGCCTTTGCGGCAGCGTCCGCAACGGCTTGGGCCGCCTTCTTGGCCGCGTCGGCCACGTCCTTCCACCAAGGCATCGAATCCCCCCGGGGCTTCGCGTCTTCTCGACAGGCTTATCATGGTGACGGCTGCACCGTGAGCGGAGACGCGTCCGATCCGGTCAGGCCGCGGCGCGGGCGAATTCGAGGACGCTGGCGGGGGTCTCGGCGACTCGGTGCGCGCCGGCGCGGAGCAACTCGTCCGCATCGTGATAGCCCCAGGCGACGCCAATCGCGAGCGTGCCGGCCGCCCGCGCCATCGCTATGTCCCAGATCGTGTCGCCGATCATCATCGTCGTCTCCGGCGCCGCGCCCGCCTCGGCCATCGCCTGCTCGATCATCGACGGGTGGGGCTTGGACGGGTGCCGGTCCGCGGTCTGCAAGGTGACGAACCGGTCGGCGAGGCCGTGCGCTTCGAGACAGAGCTTCAGCCCGCGGTCCGATTTGCCGGTCGCCACGCCGAGCAGCCAGCCTTCGGCTTCGAGCCGGTCGATCAGGGCGGCGATGCCGTCGTAAAGCGGTTCGTTCGCCAGCCCTTCGGCACGCAGGCGATGGAAGGCGCTCTTATATTCCTCGGCCAGCGCCTCATGAAGCGCGCCGCCCGCGTCCGGCGCGATCTCGCGCATCGCCTCGACCAGGCTGAGGCCGACCACCCGCCGGGTCCGCGCCGGCCCGGGCGCCGGCAGGTCGAGCGCGGCGAAGCAGGCGTCCATCGCCGCGCAGATATTGTGCTGGCTGTCGACCAGGGTCCCGTCGCAATCGAACAGAGCGAGCCGGTTCACTCCCGCCTGCCCCGCCCGCGCCGTTCACCCCGCCGCTCCTTGCGCCGCGACTTGGCCGCGGCCGAGACCGCCTTGCGCTTGCCCTCGGCGGTCTCGGAAAATTTGACCTCGTCGAGCTCGATGTCGCCGGCTTGCGCCTCGAAGCCGAGCGCTGCGAGCGTCGCGGCGAGATGCTCCGGCGCTTCGGCGGTCGCGTCGATCCGCCCGCCGTCCGGGTGATCGATCCTGAGCCGCCGGGCGTGAAGATGGAGCTTGCGGCTGATGGCGCCGGTCAGAAACGCGTCCTGCCCGCCATATTTGCCGTCGCCGACGATCGGGTGGCCGATCGCCGCCATGTGGACCCGAAGCTGGTGGGTGCGGCCGGTATGGGGCTCGAGCGCGACGAAGGCGGCGCGGTTGCCGGCCCGCTCGATCACCCGATAGCGGGTCTTCGCTTTCATCCCCTCCTCTTCGTCCAGGTGCATCTTCTCGCCGCCGGTGCCCGGCTGCTTGGCGATCGGCAGGTCGATCATTCCATCGTCGATCTTCGGCACGCCGACGACGACCGCCCAATAGACCTTGCGCGCCGTCCGCCCGGAAAAGGCCTTGGAGAAAAAGGCCGCGGCGCGCGGGGTTCGGGCGACGAGCAGGACTCCCGACGTGTCCTTGTCGAGCCGATGGACGAGCTTCGGCCGCGCCGCGCCCTCGGCGACAAGGCCCCCCAGCAAGCGGTCGAGATGGTCCTTTGTCTTGGTCCCGCCCTGGGTGGCGAGCCCGGGCGGCTTGTTGAGAACGATCGCCGCCGGATCCTCCTCGATCACCATCGAGCGGACATAGTCGACCTCGTCGTCGCTCAGAATTTCGCCGGCGCGCTCCTTCTTCGCCGCCGGAGCCTCCTCGCCGCGTGGCGGGATTCGAACGGTCTGGCCGGCCTCGATCCGGTCGCCCGGCGCGGCGCGCTTGCCGTCGACGCGCAGCTGCCCGGTGCGCGCCCAGCGCGAGATCTGGCCGAACGTGACGTCGGGCAGGTTGCGCTTGAACCAGCGGTCGAGGCGAATGCCGTCGTCCTCGCTCGAAACGCGAAGCTGGCGGACCTGGTCGGCGGCGTTCATGCCGCGGCCCGCATGGCGAGCAGGCCGGCGAAGAGCAAGGCGACCGAGCCGAGGACCGAGGCGAGCACGTAGCCCGCAGCGGGCCAGACCTGGCCGCGCTCGATCAGCAGCCAGGTTTCGAGGCTGAAGGCGGAGAAGGTGGTGAAGCCGCCGAGGATGCCGACGCCGAGGAACAGCCGCGCCTGCTCGGCGCCACCCGCCCGGCCGAGCCAGCCGGCGAGCAGCCCCATGGCGAGGCCGCCGGCGAGGTTGACGGTCAGCGTGCTCCAGGGAAAGCCGGGCCCCAGGCGCGCGAGGAAGGCCGCGCCGACCAGGTGGCGCGCCCCGGCGCCGATCGCGCCGCCGAGCATGACGAGGATGAGGCCTGGCATGGGCGCGGCTGTAGACGCCCCGCCCCCGCTCCGCCAGTGCGCGCGCTCAGCGGCCGTTGTTGACGATCAGCGAGACGTCCGAGCCGGTGCCCTGCGGGCTGACGATCAGGTAGTAAGCTGCGTCGCCATTGACTCCGCCGAGGACTTGGTCGGCGCCGCGGGTTTGCTGCTCGACCGAGAAGCCGCCGCGCGTCGCGAGGCCCCGATAATGGCCGAGCACGCGCTCGGCGGGGTCCGGCGTGGTGAAGGTGACGACCCGGATGTGGCAATCGCCGCGGTCCGCGCCGGCCGCCTCGGTCAGCCGGCCGCCGGGATAGATCGGGAATTGGGCCGGAAGCCGCTGGGCGTAGGAATTGCCGGTGGTGAATGGAATTCCGCAGGCGCTCTGCATGTCCGAATTGGCCTGGCCGCCGCTCGGGCCGGCGGAGCCCGCCGGATATTGCGCCTGGACCGGAGTCTCGGGCGGCCGCGCCGTGTTCGGCCGCGCCTGCTGGACGAGGTTGGGATCGACCAGGATCTGGTCTTCGAGAGCGCTGGTCAGCGCGGGATCGGCGCCGTTGCCGATCAGGCTGTTGTCCACTTCGGCAAGATTGTTGTCGCCGCCCCGATTGCAGGCGGCCAGCGCGAGCAGGGCGGCGATGGCGGCGCTTCGCGCGACGATATGAGCGGCTTTGGTCATGCAGCGTCTCTCCCGCGGCGCTTATGACGCAAAAGAGCGGGAAAGGGGTGATCGGAGATGGTTAACGAGGAGCCTTTTGGGCCACTGTCCCATATTCGGACTGCCAGAAGGCGAAGGTTTCCCGCTGGATGGCGGCGATGAAACGCGCCGCGTCCGGTCCCTCCCATGGGCCCTGGTAGCCGCGCTCCCCCAGGTCGGCGCCGACCCACCAGCCTTGTCCCGGCAGGCCGTCGCTCTGGCGGACGACCAGCACGGCGAGCTCGGGCTCGCCGCGCGCCGCCGACTCCCGGTCGATTTCTCCAAGCATCGCGCACAGAGCGCGCATCTTCGGCCGGGTGAATCGGTAGCCGAGATGCTCGAGCAGCTCGCCGTAGGAAAGCGCGACGCCGGCCCGTGCGGCGGCGATCAGGTGCGCGCGGACTTCTTCGCGGTCGGCCAGCGGCTCGGCCATCACTCCGAGTCGGTGAGCAGCAGGCGCCCGTCGGTGCCTCCCCCGGCGCCCGCCGCGAGGCGCAGGCGGAAGCGGCCGTTTCCTTCCTTCTTCGTACCGGCGAAAACGTAAGCCTCGCCTTCGCGAGTCGCCGAATCGAGCGTGAAGGTGCTGATTCGCGCCGGATCCTGGTACCAGCGGGCCACGGTGGCGGGCGGATCGGCGCTGACGAAGCGCATCTCGACCTCGCCGTCGGACCGCTGGTCGTCGCGGCCGCCTTCGATATGGACTCCGCTCATCCGGCTGCCCGGATAGACGAGGCCGCTGTCGTCGCGGATGTTCGTCTCGCGGCGGATTCCTTCGGGGATGTTGATCTTCATCTCCACGCCCGGAGCGGAGATCGAAAGCTGGCCTTCCTCGGCCTTGTTCTCGGCCGAGCCGTTGCCGCTTGGGGCGACGTCGTTGCCGAACCGCGCGTCGCACCCGGCGAGCGCGATGGAGGCAAAGGCAACGAATCTCAGCGGCGTCATCATCATATTGTCCCTCGGCAAGTCGTTCTTTCTAGATGGCTTGTTCCGCTTAGCCAACCTAAGGCCGCGCCGATGATCGAGAACCGGGACAATGTTCGGGCAGGCCTGCTCTACGGCCTCGGCGCCTATGCGATCTGGGGGGTCCTGCCGCTCTATTTCAAGCTGATGGCAGGCGTTTCGGCGACCGAGATCGTCGCCCACCGGATCGTCTGGTCGCTCCTCTTCCTAGCCGCCCTCGCCACGTTCTGGCGACGCTGGAACGGAATTCGCGCCGCCTTGCGGACCCGCCGGGTCATGGCCGCTCTGGCGCTGACCGCGACGCTGATCGCGATGAACTGGTTGATCTACATCTTTGCAGTGATCAACGGCCACGTCCTCGCCGGCAGCCTCGGTTATTATCTGAACCCGCTGGTCAACGTCCTGCTCGGAGTCGCCATTCTCAAGGAGCGGCTGAGCCGCGCCCAGCTCGGCGCGGTGCTGCTGGCGGCGGCGGGGGTCGCGGTGCTCGCCTGGCGCGCCGGCGACGGGCTGTGGATCAGCCTTTCGCTGGCCTTGAGCTTCGGCCTCTACGGCTTCGTGCGCAAGGTCGCCCCGGTCGACGCCCTCGAGGGGCTGGCGATCGAGACCGCGATCCTCGCACCCGTCTCGCTCGCCTGGATCCTGTGGCTGGAAGGCCAGGGCGGCGGCGGCTTCGGCGCCTATTCCGCCGGCCTCAAGGCGCTGTTGGTGATCGGCGGCGCAGTGACCGCCGCTCCCCTGCTGATGTTCAACGCCGCGGCCAAGCGGCTGCCTTATTCGACGCTCGGCTTCCTCCAATATCTCGCCCCGTCGCTTCAGCTGCTGCTGGCGGTCGCGGTGTTCGGCGAAGCCTTCACCAGCGCGCACGCGCTCTGCTTCGGCGCGATCTGGACTGCGCTTGCCGTTTTCGCCTGGGAAGGCGTGAGGCTCGGCCGCGCGCGGGCGCGCAAGATCGCTCCCGAGGAATGTCTCGAGCCCTGCCCCTAGTTGCGCCTGAGGCGCTTCGGCGCGATGATCGGAAGCGAGGAGCAGCGAGATGAAGACCGATCCGCGCATCGACGCCTATATCGCAAGCCGGGCCGAGTTCGCCCGGCCGATCCTCGAGCATCTCCGTGCCGTCGTTCACGAGGCCTGCCCGGAGTGCGAGGAGACGCTCAAATGGAGCTCGCCCTCGTTCATCTACAAGGGCAAGATCCTCGCCGGCTTCGCCGCGTTCAAGGCGCATGCGACGTTCGGTTATTGGTCTGGCACGCAAGTCGTCGAGATGAGCGGCAAGGAGCCGACCGCCATGGGTCAGTTCGGACGGCTGACCTCGCTGGACGATTTGCCGCCGCGCGCGACGCTGATCGAGCTCACCCGCAAGGCGATGAGGCTGATCGACGAGGGCGTGAAGCCGGCGCGAAGCAAGAGCGTGAAGGCGCCTTTCACGGTGCCCCAGGACCTGCGCGCGGCGATCGACGCCGTGCCAGCGGCGAAAGCGACATTCGATGGCTTTCCGCCGAGCTGCCAGCGCGAATATGTCGAATGGGTGACCGAGGCCAAGCGCGACGAAACCAGGGCGAAGCGCCTCGCCCAGACCGTCGAGTGGCTCGCCGAGGGCAAGCGCCGCAACTGGAAATACGAGAATTGCTAGCCCGATCGGCTTAGACTAACCGCTCATCCTGAGGAGCCGTTGGGTTTGTCGAAACGGCGTCTCGAAGGACCGACCAACGAGCTGTCCTTCGAGACAGGCCTTCGCCAGGCTCAGTCCCTCCTCAGGATGAGCGGGGTGAGTGACTCGAGGCGCCCGTACTCTAGAATGCGTTTGCCGAAGCGTTGGCCTGCGGATTGTCGACCGGGTCCAGCGGATCGGGCGGTAGCGGGGCGACGGGGCGGCAGGCCGGTAGCCCGAGCTGGGTGTGCTGCGCGCAGTCGCGAACCTGCACGTCGCTGTTGCCGGCGATGAAGATCGACCAGTGCTTGCCGTCGTCGCACAGAGCGACCCACATCTCCATGTCGCGATAATATTGCTGATAGGCGCCCGCCTGGACTCGGCGGCAGCGGTGGCGAGTCTGGCGGATCGCGCGCATCAGGGCCAGCCGCTGCATCAGGGGCGACAAAGCCTTCAGCCGCTCGCTATCCGGATTGGCGACCCGGATCTTGGTCACGTTCTGCGGAGCGTCGCTGCCGCTGCCGCAGGCGGCGAGGGCGAGCGCCAACAGGGACGCGGCGATGCGCTTCATCGGGCTTCTCCTTCAAGCGCTGCGGCGAATCGCCGGCGCAGCGAAACCTTGTCGATCTTGCCGGTGCCGAGCTTGGGCAGGGGCTCGCGCGAAACGTGGATCGCGGCCGGCAGTTTGAACTGGGCGAGATGGGCGCTCAAGTGACCGAGCAGCGCATCGGCGTCGATATCGTGCTTCTCGCCGTAGACGATCGCAACGGGCACTTCCCCCAGCCGATCGTCGGCGACTCCGAACACCGCCGCCTCGCCGACCTCGGGACTCGCGTAAATGGCCGCTTCGACCTCCGCCGCGCTGATATTCTCGCCGCCGCGGATGATGATGTCCTTCTTGCGGTCGACGATGAACAGGTAATTGTCCTCGTCGAGATAGCCGATATCGCCGGTCCTCAGATAGCCGTCCGCGGTGAAGGCGGCGCGGGTCGCCGCCTCGTCGCGCCAATAGCCGCGGATGTTCGCCGCCGATCGGATCGCGATCTCGCCGCGCTCGCCGGGCGGCAGATGGCGATCCCCGTCGCCCAATATCGCCATCTCGATGGTCGGCTGATGCGGCCGCCCGGTCGAGGCCGGCTTTTCGTGATAGTTGGACCAGAAGTTGCTGCAGCCGATCGCGTTGGTCTCGGTGAGGCCGTAGCCGAGCGCCGGCTGGGCCGTGGCGAAGCTTTCCTCGAGCCGCTTGACGTGCGCCACCGGTCGCGGCGCCCCGCCGGCGGCGATGTCGGTCAGCGACGACAGATCGTATCTGCCCCGGTCCGGATGCTGCATCAGCTCCAGGCTCATCGTCGGCACGCCGACGAAATAGGTGACCTTCTCCTTCTCGATCAGCCGCAGCGCCTCGCCCGCATCCCACTTGGGCATCAGCACCATCGTCCGGCCGATGACGAAGCTGTTGAGCAGCACCGGCACCTCGCCGGTGACGTGGAACAGCGGCACGTTGACCAGGGTCTTGGGCGGATATGCGGGCGTCTCTCCTTCGCGTTCCTTGATCCCCAGCAGGGTCGCGAGGCCGATCGCATAGGTATAGACAGCGGTTGTCACGGCGCGGTGAGTCGAGACGGCGCCCTTGGCGAGGCCGGTCGAGCCCGAGGTGAACAGGATCGTCGCGTCGTCGCCCTCCGAAACCTCGGGCAGATCCGCTTCCATGGCCCGAACGAGGAGCGGCGCGAGCGCGTCGCCGAGCGGCCGTTCGACGGGAAGGGCGATCGTCGGGATCGTGCACCCTCCGGCCGCGAGCCGCTTGGCCCGCGGCTCGTCGGCGATGATCAGCTCCGGCTCTGAAAGCTCCAGGGCATGGCGCATCTCGTCGCCCTGCCACCAGCCGTTGATCAGGGTCGCGATTCCGCCCGCCTTGAGCACCGCCATATAGGCCGCGATCCATGCCGGGCAGTTGCGCATGGCGATGGCCACGCGGTCCCCCTTGGCGACGTTCCAGCTCCCGGCCAGCACCCTGGCAAGCGCGGTCGCCTGCGCATTCAGCTCCGCGAAGGTGATCCGCTCCTCGCCCGCGACGACCGCCTCGACCGCGCCGTTGAGCATCGAAAAGGCGTCGAACAGCATCGGCAGGGTCGGCGGCAGGTTGGTGATGATCGCGCGGCCGGCCTCGTCCCTGCCGATCTGGATTCGCCCGTCCGGCGCGGTGACCTCGGCCAGGACCTCGTCATATTTGCGGTCGAGATCGCTACGCATGCCGGGCCGTCTCTCCTCGCTTTGCCTTTTTTTCTCCCCCCACTATGAAGACGCGAGCGCAATGGGGGAAGCCTTGATCGACGCCTTTACCAGCCTGCTGGCCACGACGACCAACGCGATCAGCTACAGCGATCTCGGCCTTCACCCGATCGCCTTCAACATCGGCCCGTTGCCGATCCGCTGGTACAGCCTCGCATATCTGACGGGCATCGTCGTCGGCTGGTGGTATCTGCTTCGGATGCTGCGCGCGCCCGGCGCCCCGATGGCCCGTCGCCACGCCGACGATCTGGTGTTCTATGCCACCTTGGGAGTGATCCTGGGGGGCCGGCTCGGCTACGTCCTGTTCTACAAGCCGTACGACTATTTCCAGAACCCGATGGAGATCGTCCGCCTGTGGGATGGCGGCATGTCGTTCCACGGCGGAGTGATCGGAGTCAGCCTCGGCATCTTCTATCTGGCGTGGCGCAACAAGCTCGATTGGCTGCGTCTCCACGATTACGTCGCCTGCGCCGTCCCTCCCGGCCTGTTCTTCGGTCGCCTCGCCAATTTCGTGAACGGCGAGCTTTGGGGCGCGCCGACCAGCCTGCCCTGGGGAATCATCTTCCCTTATGCCGGCCCGATGCCGCGCCATCCGAGCCAGCTCTACGAGGCTGCGCTCGAGGGGCTGCTCCTGTTCCTGATCCTCTGCTTCATGTTCTGGAAGACTAGGGCGCGCTACCAGCCGGGCAAGCTCGTCGGCGCCTTCATCCTCGTCTACGGAGTCAGCCGCTTCCTGATCGAGTTCGTTCGCGAGCCCGATCAGCATTTGGTCGCCTTCGCCCAGCAGACCCACCTCCACATGGGCCAGTGGCTCTCGTTGCCGATGATCCTCGGCGGAGTCTATCTCGTCCTCACCGCGAACCGCCGCGCCGATCGCGTGAGCCCCGTCCCCGCCGATGAACCCGCTCCCGCCTGAGGAGCGGCTTCGCGCCAGGATCGCGGCCGAGGGACCGGTCAGCGTCGCCGACTATATGGCCGAGGCGAACGCCCATTATTACGCCACCCGCGACCCTCTCGGCGCGGAGGGCGACTTCGTCACCGCGCCGGAGATCAGCCAGATGTTCGGCGAGCTGATCGGCGTCTGGCTCGGCGACTTGTGGCAGCGCGCCGGGCGCCCCGCAGCCGCGCGTTACGTCGAGCTCGGTCCCGGCCGCGGCACCTTGGCGACTGATGCGCTGCGGGCGATGCGCGGCGCGGGGCTCGCCCCACCCGTCGAGTTGGTCGAGACCAGCCCCGTGCTTCGCGCGCTCCAGGCCGAGCAGCTTCCGGCGCGGTGGCACGACGATCTATCAACTTTGCCGCTCGGCGGCCCGCTGCTGATCGTCGCCAACGAATTTTTCGACGCCCTTCCGGTCAGCCAGTTCGAGGGCGCGCGCGAGCTTCGCGTCGGAGTCGAAGCGGGCCGCTTCGTCCGCGACGGAGCGGTCGAGACCGAAACGTCGCCGCCGTCGCTGGCGATGGTGGCGGAGCTCGCCCGGCGGCTTGCCACGCAAGGAGGCGCGATGCTGATCCTCGATTACGGCCACGATCGGCCGGGCACCGGCGACACGCTTCAGGCGGTGTCCGGCCATGCCTTCGCCGATCCGTTCGAGGCCCCGGGCAGCCGCGACCTCACCGCCCATGTCGATTTCCACGCGCTCGCCGCCGCAGCGCGGGCGGAGGGCGTACGCATATTCGGGCCGGCCCCGCAGGGCGTCTGGCTCAACGCGATGGGAATCAAGATGCGCGCCGCCGCGCTCGCCAAGGCGGCGCCGGAGCGCTCGGCCGAGATTGCCGCCGCCCGCGAGCGGCTGACCGCGCCCGACCAGATGGGCCGCCTGTTCAAGGCGATGGCGCTGGTCGCCCCGGGCTGGCCGCAGCCGGCGGGCTTCTGACGATGATCGCCTATCGCTCCGCTTCGCCCGGCGACGCCGCCGCAATCGATGCGGTGTTCCGCGACACCTTCACCGGGACCTTCGGCCATCTCTACGATCCCGAAGACCTCGCCGCCTTCCTCGCCGGCTTCACCGAGGAAGGCTGGCGCCGCGAGATCGCCGATCCCGGCTTCGCGTTCCGCCTGGCCGAGGACGATGGGGCGCTCGCCGGCTATGCCAAGGTGGCTCCGCTGGCGCTGCCGGCGGAGACCGGCCGCCCGGCGGCGGAGCTTCGCCAGCTCTACGTGTTGCCGCCGTGGCACGGCGGGGGGATCGCCCGCGAGCTCATGGATTGGGTGCTCGCCGAGGCGCGCGGGCGCGGCGCCGAGGAGCTCTACCTCTCGGTGTTCATCGACAACCACCGCGCGCGGAGCTTCTATGCCCGCTACGGCTTCGAGGAGATCGGCCGCTATGACTTCATGGTCGGGCGCCAGGCCGACCATGACATCCTGATGCGCGCACGCCTGTGAAGGTCGAGGTCAGCCGCGCCGCTTCGCTCGGCGATATCCCGCACGGCTTCCTCGGCCGCCGCGGGGGAGTCTCGACGGGGGTCTGCGAAGGGCTCAACGTCGGCCTCGGCTCGGACGATAGCCGTGAGGCAATCAACGAGAATCGGCGCCTTGCCGTCGAGGCCGCAGCGCCGGGCGCGCGGCTGGTAACCCTTCACCAGGTCCATTCGGCCGAAGCCGTCTACGCCGAAGCGCCTTGGCCCGACGACGCGCGGCCGCAAGCGGACGCGATCGTCACCGACCGGCCGGGCCTCGCGCTCGGAATCCTCACCGCCGACTGCGCGCCGGTGCTTCTGGCCGACCGCGAGGCCGGCGTGATCGGCGCGGCCCATTCGGGCTGGAAGGGGGCTTTCGCCGGCGTGATCGAAGCCACCGTCGCGCTGATGGAAGCGCGCGGCGCCCGGCGCGAGCGCATCGCCGCGGCGGTCGGCCCGGCCATCGCCCGCAAGTCCTACGAGGTCGACGAAGCCTTCCTCCGCCGCTTCGCCGAGGCCGACCCGGAGACCGAGCGCTTCTTCTCGCCGGGCCGCGACGGCCATCACCAGTTCGACCTCGAAGCCTATGTGCTGTCGCGCCTGGCGCAGGCCCGCGTGACCCGCGCCGAGGCGCTTGGGCTCGATACCTATGCCGATGCCGACCGCTTCTTCAGCTTCCGCCGCGCCACCCACCGCGGTGAAGCGGACTATGGCCGTCAGCTTTCCTTGATCGCCTTGCCACGCTAAAGCCCCCGCGGGCGACGGACCTCACCCCTGGGCCGCTCCACGCGAGCGGCCTTGAGCCCGCCGAACGGCGCGGGCTCGGTCTCCACGCAGCGATTGCGACAGGCTGAAAGGAGACAATCCATGGAAGACGAATCCGATCTCACCGGCGCGACCCCGCGCCGCAGGCCCAAGTCGGCCGTGCTCGAAATCGGCGGGCGCAAGCTCAGGCCGTCGACGCTGATGATGGGTCACGGCTTCGATCCGGCCCTTTCGGAAGGCTCGCTCAAGCCGCCGATCTTCCTCACCTCGACCTTCGTCTTCGACAGCGCGGCGGCCGGCAAGCGCTTCTTCGAAGGAGTCACCGGCAAGCGGCCGGGCGGCGCCGAGGGGCTGATCTATTCGCGTTTCAACGGCCCAAACCAGGAGATCCTCGAGGACCGGCTGGGCCTGTGGGAGGACGCCGAGGACGCGCTCAGCTTCTCCTCCGGCATGTCGGCGATCGCCACCTTGCTGCTCGCTTTCGTTCAGCCGGGCGACGTGGTCGTCCATTCGGGACCGCTCTACGCCGCGACCGAGACCCTGATCGGCCGAATCCTGGGCCGCTTCGGCATCACCTGGCTCGATTTTCCGGCGGGCGCGACCGAGGACGAGATCGCTGCGGTGATCGACCAGGCCAAGGCCAAGGGCCGCGTGCCGCTCATCTATCTCGAAAGCCCCGCCAACCCGACCAATGCGCTGGTCGACGTCGAGGCGGTGGCGCGAGTCCGCGATTCGCTGTTCGCGCAAGGGGAACGCCCGCCGATCGCGATCGACAACACCTTCCTCGGCCCGCTCTGGGCGCAGCCGCTCCGCCATGGCGCGGATCTCTCGGTCTACAGCCTGACCAAATATGCCGGCGGCCATTCGGATCTCGTCGCGGGCGGGATCACCGGCTCCAGGGAGCTGATCAACACGATCCGGATGCTGCGCAACACGATCGGCACGATCACCGATCCCAACACCGCCTGGATGCTTCTTCGAAGCCTCGAAACGCTGGAGCTGCGCATGACCCGCGCAGGAGAGAACGCGGCGAAGGTCTGCGCCTTCCTTCGCGATCACCCAAAGGTCGAGAGCGTCGGCTATCTCGGCTTCCTCGAAGATGGCGGCGACGCGCGGCAGGCGGATATCTACCGCCGGCACTGCACCGGCGCGGGCTCGACCTTCTCGCTCTATCTGAAAGGCGGCGAGCGGGAGAGCTTCGCCTTTCTCGACGCGCTCAAGATCGCCCATCTCGCGGTCAGCCTCGGCGGCACCGAGACGCTGGCGAGCTGCCCGGCGGCGATGACCCACCTCTCGGTCCCGCCCGAGCGCAAGCAGGCGCTGGGAATCACCGACAATCTGGTGCGGGTGTCGATCGGGGTGGAGGATCCTGACGACCTGATCGCCGATTTCGATCAGGCGCTGGGGGCGGTTTAGGAAGCCCGGGTCGTCATTGCGAGCGAAACGAAGCAATCCAGGCCACACTGGATTGCCGCGTCGCTACGCTCCTCGCAATGACAGCTGACCGGCTTCACGCCCGTCGGCGGTCCCGCCAGTCGAGCACTTCCCACCCTTCGTCCTTCGCGAGCTTGATGAGCCGCGCGTGGGCGTTGGTGGCGAAGGCCTCGTCCGACCAGTGGTGGACCGGCGCGTCCGACACGTGATCGGAATAGAAGCGGATGTGGAGCGCCTCGCGCTCCAGCCCCTGCTGCTGGAGCCAGGCCTCGATCATGTCGAGCTTGCCGAGCCCGTAGCAATTTACGCCGTCGATCCGCGCCACGGTGCGGCCGTGGACGTCATATTCCACATCGGTGGCGATGACGTCGTCGAAACCGAGCCGCCGGGCGATCGCCGCAGCATAGAGACGGTATGAAGCCGTCGCCAGCACCAGCCGGCGCCCCGCCGCCTTATCCTCGGCGATACGCGCCCGAGCGCCGGGCATGATGTTGGTCTCGAGCTGCCGGTCGGCGAAGGCCTCGACGACCCGCTCGAGCCGCTCCGGAGCGACGCGGCCGATCAGCAGCCGGAAGTTGAGCTCCTTGAGCCGGCCGCGGTCGATCAGCCGCGCGAGATAGGCGAGGCTCGTCCCCGCCACGGCCGGCGCGAGCAGCGCGCGCCAGGGCGCGAGGCGGGAAACGGCGAAGGCCATGAACGCGCCGTAGGTCGGCCGGCGGGTGACCGTCTTGTCCATGTCGTAAATGGCGAGCGCGGTGGTCATGGCTGGCGTTGCCAAGCATGGAAACGCGGCCTGTGTCCATCCGCTCCTTGCCGCGCGCAGGATTTTGAAGCATTGCCATGGGCATGAGCGTAACGACCGACCTCAGCTCCAATCTCGAGGACGGCCGCTGCGTGCTTCGCCTGAGCGGCTCGCTCACCTTGCTCCGCGTGCGCAAGCTCTCCGAACAGCTCGACGAGATAGAGGCCGAGCAGCTGACGGTCGACCTCAGCGACGTCGAGCGGATGGATACGGTCGGCGCCTGGCTGGTGCACAAGCTCGAGCGGGACCGCGGCGCGACAATCGTCGGCGCGACCGAGGACCAGCAGCTGCTGATCGACCATGTCGCCCGCGCGGACATGCCGGTGAAGGTCAAGCGCGACTACGAATCGACGCCGAGCCGGATGCTCGCCGAAGTGGGCGAGTCGACGCAGATGGCGGGACGGACCCTGTTCGGCCTGCTCGGCTTCTTCGGATCGCTCGTGCTCACCATCGGCAACATCATCCGCCACCCGCGCCGCTTCCGCTTCAACGCCGTCACGCAACAATTCGAGCAGGTCGGGGTGCGCGCGCTGGCGATCATCGGCCTGATGAGCTTCCTCGTCGGCATCGTCATCGCCCAGCAAGGCGCGGTCCAGCTTCGCCAGTTCGGCGCCGAAATCTACACGATCAACCTGATCGGCCGATCGGCCCTGAAGGAGCTTGGCGTGTTGATGACCGCGATCATGGTCGCGGGCCGGTCCGGATCGGCCTTCGCCGCGCAGATCGGATCGATGAAGCTCAGCGAAGAGATCGATGCGATGCGCACGATCGGAGTCTCGCCGATGGAGGCGTTGATCTTCCCCCGCGTGCTGGCGACCGTTCTGCTGATGCCGCTGCTGGGCTTCTATGCCGCGATCCTGGCGATTATCGGCGGCGGCATCTTCTGCTGGATCAGCCTGGGAATCCCGCCGATCACCTTCGTCCAGAGAATCCAGGAGGTCGTGCCGATGACCGACCTGTGGCAGACGATGGTCAAGGCGCCGGTGTTCGGAATGATCATCGCCATGGCCGGCTGCTATCAGGGTCTGCAGGTCGAGGGAAATGCCGAGGAAGTCGGCAAGCGCACGACCAGCGCCGTCGTCCAGGGCATCTTCCTCGTGATCGTCCTCGACGCCTTCTTCGCCGTCTTTTTCACCGAGATCGGGTGGCTCTAGATGGCGCGAAGCGACGAACCGGTGATCGAGGTCAAGGGCCTCAGCAACAGCTTCGGCGAGCAGGTCATCCACGAAGACCTCTGCCTCAACGTGCGCCGCGGCGAGATCATGGGCGTGGTCGGAGGCTCGGGCACCGGCAAGTCGGTGCTGATGCGCTCGATCATCGGGCTGCAGACGCCACAGGCGGGCGAGGTCGAGGTGTTCGGCGAGCCGATGGTCGGCCGCGACGAGGAGGAGGCCAAGCACGTCCGCCGCCGCTGGGGCGTGCTGTTCCAGGGCGGAGCGCTCTTCTCGACGCTGACCGTCGCCGAGAACATCCAGGTGCCGATCAAGGAATTCTATCCCGGCCTCGACCAGGATCTGCTCGACGAAATCTCCGCCTACAAGACGGCGATGAGCGGGCTGCCCGGCGAAGCGGGAGCCAAATATCCCTCGGAGCTTTCGGGCGGCATGAAGAAGCGCGCCGGCATCGCCCGCGCGCTCGCGCTCGACCCGGAGCTGTTGTTTCTCGACGAGCCGACCGCCGGCCTCGATCCGATCGGCGCGGCTGCGTTCGATCAGCTGATCCTCGAGCTTCGCGACGCGCTCGGCCTCACCGTCTTTCTGATCACCCACGATCTGGACACCCTCTACGCGATCTGCGACCGCATCGCGGTGCTCGCGGACCGGAAGGTCGTCGCGGTGGGAACGATACCGGAGCTGCTGGCCTTGGATCACGAATGGATTCAGGATTATTTCAGGGGACCGCGCGGACGTGCCGCCGCGCTGCACAATGACGTCGAAGGGGCGAAAGGCTGATGGAGACTCGATCGAACCAGATCCTGGTCGGCAGCATCACTTTGGGCCTGCTCGCCGCCCTGGTCATCTTCATCGTCTGGCTCAGCCAGCTCTCGAACGGCGGAGAGAAGGTCTACGACGTCTTCTTCCAGCAGTCGGTGGAGGGCCTCGCCGAGGGCTCCCAGGTCACCTTCTCGGGCGTCCCCGTCGGCCAGATCCAGTCGATCAACCTGGAGCCGCAAAGCCCGAACTTCATCCGCGTCAGGATCAAGGTCAAGGACCGGACTCCGGTGCTCGAAGGCTCGACCGCGACCATCCGCGGCGTGGGCTTCACTGGCGTTTCGCAGATCCAGATCGATCCGCCGGAAAATCCCGCGCCGGGCCAGCCGCGCCGCCGGCACCGCGAGATCCAGTGCCCCGAGGCCAATCCGCAGGCCGAATGTCCCTATGGCGTGCCGGTGATTCCGACCAAGCCGGGCGCTCTCGGCCAGCTGCTCAACACCGCGCCGGAGCTGCTCGAGCGCGTCTCGACCCTGACCGAGCGGCTGACCGAGCTTCTCTCCGACCGCAACCAGGAATCGATCGCCGGAATCCTCGACAATCTCGAGCAGGTGAGCCACTCGCTCGCCGAGCGCAGCCCGGAGATCGCCGCGACCATCGCCGAGGCGCGGATCGCCATCCGCCAGGCGGGCAACGCCGCCGACCGGATCGGCGAGCTCGCTGCCTCGACCAACACGCTCGTCGATCGCGACGGCCGCCCGCTGATCGCGGACCTCAGGCGAACACTGCGCGCCGCGGACGAGAGCATCGGGGAGCTGCAGGGCGCGGTTCACGACGCGAGGCCCGGGATCCAGGCCTTCTCCAACCAGACACTGCCCGAGGTCGGGCAGCTCATCCGCGATCTTCGAGCGACGTCCGAATCGCTGCGCGAGATCACCGACCGGATGAATCAGCGCGGAGTCGGTGGAATCATCGGCGGGCAGCAGCTGCCCGATTATCACGGCGGAAGAAGGAACTGACCATGCGCGCAAGGCTCATCGCCGCCGCTTTTGCGACCCTCGCTTTGTCCGCCTGCTTCGGCGGCGGGGCTCCCGAGGCGCTGCTGACCCTGACGCCGTCGGAGACCCGCCCGGTCGCCCAACCGCGAAGCGCCGCTCCCGGAGAGGCGGTGACCGTCGTGGTGCCGACCGTGCCCCAGGCGCTGCGCACGACCCGGGTGCCAGTCTATGTCAGCGAGACCCGGGTCCAGTATCTCAAGGACGCGGTGTGGGTGGAGAACCCCGGGCCGTTGTTCGGCCGCCTGCTCGGGGAAACGATTTCCGCCAGGACCGGACGAGTCGTGCTCGATCCCAGCCAGTACAGCCACGATCCGGGTACCCGGATCACCGGCCAGCTTCAGCGCTTCGGGCTCGATCCGAATGCGATGGAGGTGGTCGTCGTCTACGACGCCGCGATGCAGCGCGCGGCCGGCGGCGTGACGACCAACAGGTTCGAGGCCCGTGTCGCCGTGGCCGCGGACACGCCGGCGGCGGTGGCCCCGGCGCTCAACCAGGCGGCAAACCAGGTCGCCGACCAAGTGGCCGCGTGGATCGGCGGCTGATGAAAGAGAATACCCTCCATTTTCGCTCGTCCTGAGTAGCCGTTGAGCGAAGTCGAAACGGCGTATCGAAGGACGCTATGGATCGGCCCTTCGATACGGGCCTTCGCCGAGCTCAGTCCCTACTCAGGATGAGCGGGAATGAAGCAGCTCTAGGCCAGGCTCTTGCTCACCTGCTCGAACACGTCCTTCGACAGGGCGGGCTCGGCCAGCAACCGCTCGAGCTCGGCGCGCATCCTCGCCGCGCGGTCCTCGCCGAACCTGCGCCAGCGGCCGAGCGGCGGCACCAGCTTGGCCGCGTTCTGCGGGTTGAGCTTGTCGACGGCGAGGATCGAATTGGCGAGGAAGCGATAGCCTTCGCCGGAGCCGTGGTGGAGCGCGCGCTGGTTGGCCCCGAACGCGCCGATCAGGGACCGCAGCCGGTTCGGGTTGACCAGGCTGAAATCCGGGTGGGCGAGCAACCGCTGGACCGCTCGGAGCGTGTCGTCGCGGCTGGATAGCGCCTGCGCGGTGAACCATTTGTCGATCACCAGCGCGTCGCCGCGGTAGCGATCGTAGAAATCGCGAAGCGCCGTCTCGCGCTGGGACGCCTCGCTGTTGGCGAGCACGGTCAGCGCGCCCTGGCGGTCGGTCATGTTGTCGGCGCTCTCGAACTGGCGAAGCGCCAGCGCGGGAGCGTCGGAGGCTCCGGAGGCCATCAGGAACCCGAGCGCGACGGTCTTGAGGCGCCGAGCGCCTTTGGCGGCCGGGGACAGCTCGAAGCGGTTGGCGGCGGTCGCGGCATAAGCGGAGCGCCATTGCGGCTCCAGCTCGCGGCTGAGCCGCTCGCGCAAGCGTTCGCGAACTTCGTGGATCGCGTCCGGCTCGACGACCTTCATCTGGTCGCCGATGAAGCTTTCGGTCGGCGCGAGCACGGCCTCGGCGACGAACGCCTGGTCGAGGCCCGGATCGGCGAGCGTATCGCGCACCGCCTCGACGACCGGATCGAAATCCTCGGCCTCGCCGCCGATCGAGGCGAGCATCGTGCACAGCATCAGCTGCTGCATCGCCTCGTAGCGCGCGAACGGATCGTCGTCGTGGGCGGAGAGGAAGGCGAGGTCTGCCGGCCCGCGGTCGCTTTCGACGACGATCGGGGCGGAAAAGCCGCGGTTGATCGACAGGACCGGCCGTTCGCCGCCATCCTCGACGACGATCTCCTGCGCCGGCTGGTCGAGCAGGACGAGCCGGTCGGCATGCTTGGTCCCGCTTTCCGCCCCGAACAAGGCGAGCCGCAGGGGGATCGGCAGCGGCTGCTTGACCGGCTGGCCCGGCGTCGGCGGCGTGCTCTGCTCGAGGCGGATTCGCGCTTTCCCGCCCTCGTGCGCGATGCTCGCCTTCACCCGCGGCGTTCCCGCCTGGCTGTACCAGGCGCGGAAGTGGGAAAGGTCGACCCCGCTCGAATCCTCCATCGCCCGGACGAAATCCTCGCAGGTCGCCGCCTCGCCGTCGTGGCGCTCGAAATAGAGGTCGCTTCCGGCGCGGAACTTCTCCGGGCCGAGCAGGGTGTGCATCATTCGGATCAGCTCGGCGCCCTTGGTGTAGATCGTCGCCGTGTAGAAATTAGAAATCTCGATATAGGATTCCGGCCGCACCGGGTGGGCGAGCGGCCCGGCGTCCTCGGGGAATTGCGCGGCCCTCAGCGCGCGCACGTCCTCGATCCTCTTGACCGCCGGCGAGCCCATGGCCGCCGAAAAGCTCTGGTCGCGAAAGACGGTGAAGCCTTCCTTCAGCGAGAGCTGGAACCAGTCGCGGCAGGTCACCCGGTCGCCGGACCAATTGTGGAAATATTCATGCGCGACGACGGCCGCGACCGCGTCGTAATCCATGTCGGTCGCGGTCTCCGGATCGACCAGGATGTAGCGCGAGTTGAAGATGTTGAGGCCCTTGTTCTCCATCGCGCCGAAGTTGAAATCGGCGACGGCGACGATGTTGAACGTGTCGAGGTCATATTCGCGGCCGTAGACCTCCTCGTCCCACTTCATCGCCGCCTTGAGCGATTCCATGGCGTGGCCGGTGCGCGCAACGTCGCCCTCGCGCACCCAGATGCCGAGCTGGACCGTCCGGCCGGAGCGGGTGACGAAGCTGTCGCGGTTGCAGGCGAGATCGCCGGCGACGAGCGCGAACAGGTAGGAGGGCTTGGGGAACGGGTCGTGCCATTCGGCGAAGTGCCGCTCATCGGGAAGATCGCCGCCGCCCTCGTGATTGCCGTTCGAAAGCAGGATCGGAAAGCGTGCCTTGTCGGCGGTCATCCGCACCCGGTAGCGGGTCAGCACGTCGGGCCGGTCGGGGAAGGGCGTGATCCGCCGGAAACCCTCGGCCTCGCACTGCGTGCAGAGGATTCCCCCCGATTCGTAGAGGCCCATCAACTTGGTGTTGGCCCTGGGGTTGATTTCGCTGACCGTCTCGACGGTGTGACGATCGCCGTCCAGATCGACGAGCAGCGCGCCATCCTCGCTGCGCCAGCTTCGCTCATTGCCGTCGACCGTGAGGCTGCTCAAAGTTCCGTCCCCGGTTTCCAGGCGAAGCGGCGCGGCGTGATTTCCATTGCGCTCGACCTCGAGAATCGCGTGCACGATCGTCCGCTCCGCCCCAAGCTCGAAATCCAGGCTGATCTCGGGCACCAGCCACTCGGGCGGGCGGTAATCTTCGCGGCGGATCGCGGCCGGCGCGGCGACCGCATTCTGGGCGTCAAGCATGGCGGGCCTCTATCTCATTCGCCGGCGCGCGTCACCGTGACGCGCTGGCTCCGCATCTCGGCGCTGCCGAAGATCGTCATGAAGGCGATGTCGGTGGCGTCGCGGCCGACTCCGATGCGGACCATCCCCTCGACCGGGGCGAGGCAGGTCGCGTCGACCAGCCGCCAGCCGCCGTCGAGCCAGGCCTCGACCACGGCGTGGAAATCGGCCGGCTCGAGGTCCAGGGCGTAAGCGGAGACCAGCCGCGCCGGAATGCCTGCCGCGCGCGCGAAGCTGGCCGTCAGATGGGCGAAATCCCGGCAGACGCCGCGGCGGGAAACGAAGGCATCCACGGCTGTGGTCGTGGAGTCGCTCGACCCGGCGGCATAATCCATCTTGCCCTTGATCCAGTCGGCCATGGCGGCGAGCTTGGCTCCTCCTTCGAGGCTGCCGAAGGTCTTTTGGACGAAGGCCTCGAACCGATCGGATTCGCAGTAGCGGCTGGGCCAGATGTAGGGCACGACCTCGGGGGGAAGGCTGGGCAGCGGTGCCGCCGGCAGGCTCTCCAGTGCCATCGAAGGCCGCTCGACGTCGACCGTCGCTCGATAGCGGACCCGGGTCGTTCCCTCGCCGCGCATCCAAGTGCGCCGGCCGATCCCGTCCTCGCCGGCGACCGGGCGCAAGGGCTCGGCCCCGTCGACGGTCAGCAGGTCCTCGATCAGGCGCTGGTCGGGCAGCTGGGCGACCTCGATCGCCAGCAGCACGTCGGCGGCTTCCGGAAAATAATAGTCGAGCTCTACGTTGACATTGAGCCGCACCCGCAAACCTCCCTTGTGCGCGCCAAACGCGCGAGCGAGCCTTAGGAGCCGCGCCGCCGGAGCGCCAGCGCGCCCGGCTATTCCGCCAGCGCCGGCCCCGCCGGGCGGCCCTGGCGCAGCGCGAGCAGCAGGCCGGCGATGGTCAGCAGCCCGCCGGCGGTAGCCAGCGGCGACCAGCGATAGTTTTCGAACGCCGTCGAGAGCGCCATCGCCACGACCGGGATCAGCACGCTCGAATAGGCCGCGCGCGCCGGGCCGATGGCGCGGATAATCCGATAATAGAGCCAGAAGGCGAGCGCCGAGGCGACGATGCTGAGATAGACGAGCCCCAGCCAGTAAGACGGGCGTGCGTCGAAGACCGGCGGGCCGATGAACAGCAGGGCATAGAGCGCGTCGGCCGAGGCGCCGTAGAGCATCGCCCAGCCGAGCATGATCGTCACCGGCCGTGCGCGCATGGCCGGCATCAGCTGCATGACGTTGGCGAAGGAGGCAGCGAGCACCGCGCACAGCACGAAGGCGAGGCCGCGCAATATGTCGGCGCTTGGCGTGCCGGCTGCGCGGATCTCCTGGAGGAACAGAAGCCCGACTCCGGCCATCGCCACCGCCGAGCCGAGCACGAACCGGCCGCTCACGCGCTGGCCGAAGAACGCCCAGGCGAGCGCCGCATTGGGCGCAACCAGCAATGCGAAGACGACAGCGGCAAGGCCCGAGGTGATGTAGATTTCCGAAGCGTAAACGAAGCTGTAATTGACCACGAACTGGAAGGTGCCGAGAAGCACCGCAAGCACATAGCCGCCGCGCCCGAGCCGAAGGCTCGCGCCGGCCAGCCTTCCGAGCAGCAGCATCACCGCCCCGGCGATGAAGAAGCGGTAGCTGACCGACCAGACCGGCGGGACGATCCCAAGCTGGCCCTTGATGACGATCCAGGTCGAGCTCCAGATCAGGGTGATGAGGAGGAAAGGCAGGAGGATCTTCGGATCGCGAAAGCCGCCCGCTTCGCTCACAGGGCGCGGATCGCGGCGGCGAGCGCGTCGACATGGGCGGGATCGCTATCCCAACTCGTCACCAGCCGCGCCTCGCCCGGCCCCCATTGATAGAAGTCGAAGCCTTGGGACCGCAGCGCTTCATCCTCCTCGGCCGACAGGCGGATGAACACCTCGTTGGCTTCCGCCGGATGGATCACCCGGTCGGGTCCGGCCGCCGCGGCAAGGCGGTCCGCCGCTTCATTGGCGGCGCGGGCATTGCGCAACCAGACGTCGCCTTCGATCATCGCCAGCATCTGGGCGGCGAGATAGCGGCCCTTGGACAGCAGGTGGCCGGCCCGCTTGCGCCGGTAGCTGGTGGCCTCGGCGAGCGCGGGATCGAACAGGATCAATGCATCGGCGCAGAGCCCGCCATTCTTGGTGAAGCCGAACGACAGCGCGTCCACCCCCGCCCGCCAGGTGAGATCGGCCGGGACGCAGCCGAGCCGGGCGACGGCATTCGCGAAGCGCGCGCCGTCGACATGGAAGTTGAGGCCCCGCGCGGTGCACAATTCGCCTAGGGCCGCGGTCTCTTCGGGGGTGTAGACCAGGCCATATTCGGTGGCGTTGGTGATCGAGAGCGCCGCCGGCTGAGAGCGGTGGACGTCGCCGGCGGCGATCCCTTCGGCGAGCGCCGCGACGGTATCGGGCGCGAGCTTGGCTCCCTCCCCTTCCCCCAGAAGGAGCTTAGCCCCGGCCGTGTAGAATTCCGGCGCGCCGCACTCGTCGACCTCGATATGGGCGTGACGGTGGCAGATGATCCGGCCGTAAGGCGGGCACAGGGCGGCCAGCGCGAGGGCGTTGGCAGCGGTGCCGGTCGCTACCCACAAGGCCTCCACCTCGCGCTCGAACAGCTCTGAAAATGCTTCGTTCAGACGGCGGCTCCAGGAGTCGCCGTCATAGGCCGTGTCCAGCCAATTGGCCTCGCCGATCGCGGCCAGCGCCTCGGGACAGGCGGCGGCGGCATTGTCCGAGAAGAAGCGCATGCCAAAAGCCATGAAAGGCCCGCCTGGCGGCGTCAACGCCCCTTTTCCCCAAGCCCGCAGATTCCGCCGCCCTCGTTTACTACAATTTAGCCCCCTGCCCGCTATGCGCGACAGCAAGGTTCACGGGACACAGAAATGGGCGCAGAGAATTTCCAGAAGACGGCCGCCGGCAATCGCGGCGCGAAGCGTGCGAGGGTTTTGCTCGCGGCGAAGCTGCAGACCTCGTTCGGCGATGTCGAGGCGCGGCTTCGCGATCTGTCGCGCAAGGGCGCCCTGCTCGAATGCCCGCAGGTCCCCAATGTCGGCAGCGCCGTTGTCTTCATCCGGGGCGAGACCGTCGTCAATGCCCGCGTCGCCTGGGCCGCCGGCAACCGCGTGGGCATCGAGTTCGACCGGATGATCGACGAGCACGAGCTTCTGATCCACATCGGCAAGCCGCCCAAGACGAGCGTCCAGACGCCCTATCCGCAAAGCTTTCGCCGCCCCGGAATCGGCAGGATGTCGGTCGAGGACCGCAAGGTCGCCCAAGCCTGGAGCATCGCCGTCGGCCTCACCCTCCCCGAGGACAAGAGCTAGAGGCGGCGGCGATGGACGCGTGGCGCAGCAGCAGCCAGTCAGCTTCCCCCGGCTCGTTCGGCGGGGCCTTCCTTTCGGGGGAGATTTCGCTCGGCCGGGACAGGTCCGAAGAGGCGGTCAACAGCCGCGTTTCGAAGCGCATCCAGACCGAGATCGGCGCGGGCCTGCGGCAACGCGGCGCTTCCGGCGTCTCGGTCGAGGTCACCGATCTTTCAACCCACGGCTTTCGCGCCAGCACCCATCTCGAGCTTGAGAAGGGCGCCGACGTGTGGCTCCGGCTTCCGGGGCTCGAAGCCTGCCACGCGAAGGTCGCCTGGGCGAAGGGAAACCTCATCGGCTGCGCCTTCGAACGGCCGCTTCACCCGGCGGTGCTCGACATGATCCTGCGCCGGTCGGGCAGGCGCTGACCCCCGGTCCGTACCCTAGGAGAATACCCCGGTTTCCCTCCTCGGGCGGGTGATTCGGAATCTGGAAATTCTTGTGTTAAGCCACCCGAGTCGAGGGGGAGGCGGCGGCATGGAATCGGATTACCGATATTATTCGCGACGTGCGGCCGAGGAGCGGCGAAGGGCGAGCTATGCGGTCACGCAGGAAGCCCGCGAACGCCACAGCGAGCTCGCTTCCCTGTTCGCCGGCAAGGCCGCCGAGCACATTCGCCACGAAGCGGTCGCCCGGCTCAGGGCCGAGTGATCTTCCTGCGCCGGGGCGATGGTGCTGCCGGTGAGGATTGAACTCACGACCTCAGCCTTACCAAGGATGCGCTCTACCACTGAGCTACGGCAGCCTATCGCTTTCCGGGGAAGCGGGCCTATGGCCGGTCCCTTCGGATGATGTCAAGGCGCGCCATGCCCACCAGGGACGAAGAACGGGAGAAGCGCCTCGCCGCCGCGCTTCGCGAGAACCTCAAGCGGCGCAAGGCCCAGGCGCGGGGGACTGAGGACCAAGCGGAGAGGGATCCTCCACCCCCCGCTCATCCTGAGTAGGGACTGAGCTTGGCGAAGGCCCGTATCGAAGGACGGTCCTTCGATACGCCGTTTCGACAAGCTCAACGGCTACTCAGGATGAGCGGGGAGGGATGTCGTCTCCTATTGCAGAGGCGCGCATTGCGCGTCGAGCCAGGCCCTCGCTTCCCCCTCCAGCTGCGGGCCGACCACGCGCAGCACCTCGGCGTGATAATCGTCCACCCAGCGCCGTTCGTCGCCGCTGAGCATCGCCGGCTCGATCAAATTGCGGTCGATCGGGGCGAAGGTCAGCGTTTCGAAGCCGAGCAGCTTCTTCTCGCCCTCGAAGCCGCCTTCCGGCTCTTTGGCCACGACCAGAACGAGGTTCTCGATGCGGATTCCGTATGCGCCGGTCTTGTAATAGCCGGGCTCGTTGGAAAGGATCATTCCCGCCCGGATCGGCTCGTCGCCGCCGGCCTGGGCGCTGCCCGCGGGCGAGATTCGCTGCGGGCCTTCGTGGACCGACAGGAAGCTGCCGACGCCGTGGCCGGTGCCGTGGGCGTAATCGACTCCCGCGCGCCAGAGATACTGGCGGGCGAAGCTGTCGAGCTGGCTGCCGCGCGTTCCGTCGGGGAAGAGCGCTCGCGCGACCGCGATATGGCCCTGGAGAACCCGGGTGAAGCGGTCCTTCATCTCGGCCGTCGGCGTGCCGATCACGACGGTTCGGGTCACGTCGGTCGTGCCGTCCGGATATTGGCCGCCCGAATCGACCAGATAGATCGAATCCATCTCCAGCGGCCGGTTGGTCGCCTCGGTGACCCGGTAATGGACGATGGCCCCGTTCGGCCCCGCGCCGGAGATGGTATCGAAGCTCAAGTCCCTGAGGTCGCCGCCCTGCTGGCGGAAGTCGTGGAGCTTCGCGGCCGCCGAAAGCTCGTCGACGACGCCCTTCGGCGCTTCGATCGAAAGCCAGTGCAAGAAACGCGACAGCGCCGCGCCGTCGCGCGTCTGGGCCGCGTGGTGGCCGGCGATCTCGGTCTCGTTCTTGATCGCCTTGGGCAGGATCGAGGGATCGCGCTTCGAGACGATCTTCGCCCCGGCCTCCTCCAGCGCCTCGAAGATCGCGGCGACCGAGCGCTCGGGATCGACGGCCACGGTCTTGCCGGCGAGCCTCTTCAGCATCGGCTCGAAATCGCTCCGCTCGTGCACCCGGACGCCGTTGCCGAGATGCTGGCGAACGTCGTCGCCGAGCTTTTCCGAGGCGACGAACAGGTCGGCCGTGCCGTCGTCGTTGACCAGGGCGAAGGACAAGGCGACCGGGGTATGATCGACGTCCTTGCCGCGCACGTTGAACGTCCAGGCGATCGAATCCAGAGCGGCGAGGACGGCGGCGTCCGCCTTCTGCTCCTTCAGCCAATCGGCCATTTCCTGCCGCTTCGCCGCCGAATTCTTGCCGGCATGGGAATCCGGATGGACGATGAGGCGCGCCGGCGAGGGCTCGGGCTGGTCGTTCCAGACCGCGTCGATCGGGTTCTTGCGCACCGCGACCAGCTCAGCGCCGGTATCGGCAAGCGCCTCGCGCGCCTTCTTCACCCAATCCTTGGTGTGAAGCCAGGGATCGTAGCCGATCCGCCCGCCCTGCGGCGCGTGCGCCTTCAGCCAATCGGCGATGCTGGTTTCGGGCACGGACTGGTAGGACCAGTGAGCGCCGTCGACCTGGTCGCGGACCTGAAGCGTGTAGCGCCCGTCGGTGAAGATCGCCGCCTCCTCCGGCAGGACCACGGCCGAGCCGGCCGAGCCCTGGAAGCCTGTCAGCCAGGCGAGGCGCTGGGCGTAGCTGCCGACATATTCGCTCATATGCTCGTCGGTCAGCGGGACGACGAAGCCGTCGAGCCGGTCGGCCTTCAATTGCTCGCGCAAGGCGGCGAGGCGGGATTCATAGCTGGACATGGGGCGCCTCTAAGCTTGGCTGCGGACGCCAGCAAGATGGCGGGCCCGCGGCGAACATGAACGGAAGTTTCCGAAGTTTCCGCTTCCATGGAAGAGAAAAAGCGGAGCCTTCCGAGGCCGATTTCGCCCGCGGAAGGCGGAAACAAGAGGCGGCGGCGAATCGGGCATCGGACATGCGCCGATTATGGCATGAATGCGGGGGTGTAGGAAAATGCAGAGGGGGGTCTGCACGATGCCGTTCCCCGGCGAAGGCCGGGGCCCAGGAGCCGAAGGCTTTGGGTCCACGTCCCTTGAACCCGGCTCGCGCCGGCCTGGACCCCGGCCTTCGCCGGGGAACGAGGCAGCCCGACCGTTCCGCTCTCCCCCAGGTGAATGCGCGCCGAGTTCGGGCGCGGCCGGTCCCCGGCCCAGGAGCCGAAGGCTTTCGGCCCGCGCCGTATCGAGCCCGGCTGGCGCCGGCCTGGGCCCCGGCCTTCGCCGGGGAGCGCAACACGATCGCTGTCCGGCGCATTTGCCTCTGGACGCCCCGCCGCGTTCCTGCTTTCCCGCGGCGGGAGGGGGATCACCGATGCGCCTTATCGCCGTCTGCCTGATGTTGATCGCCGCGCCGCTCGCCGCGCAAAGCCACGCGCCAAGGGATGATATGACCAGGACGAACACGCTTCCGCCGCCGCCGATCGCCGAGCAGCGCCCCTATAGCTACGAGCGGCACGGAATCCGCGTCGAGGATCCGTATCACTGGCTCAAGGACGAATCCTATCCGGTCGTCGACGATCCGGACGTCCTCGCTTACCTGCGCGCCGAGAATTCCTATTTCGAGGCGGCGATGGCGCCGCACCGGCCGCTGATCGACACGCTCGTTCGCGAGATGCGCGGACGGATTCCCGAGGACGACAGCTCGGTGCCGCAGCGCGACGGCGACTGGCTCTACTGGTGGGCCTTCCGGCCCAGCGCGCAATACCGCACCTGGCATCGCCGGCCTGTCGCCGGCGGCGCCGAGCAGGTGGTGTTCGACGAGGTCGCGGAAGCCGCGGGCAAGCAATATTTCCGCCTCGGCGCCCTCTCGGTCAGCCCCGACGGGCGCTACGCCGCGACTTTGGTCGACGACAACGGCTCCGAGCGCTTCCGCTTGAGCATCCGCGAGATCGCCACCGGCCGCGACGTCGAGACGGTCAGCGAGGTCGGCATCGGCCAGCCGGTCTGGACCGCCGACAGCCGCGCCCTCGTCTTCACCGAGGTCAACGACCAGTGGCGATCCTACCGCGCGCGCCTCCACCGGCTCGGCACTCCCGCGTCGCAAGACCGGACGCTCTATGAGGAGACGCAGAACGTCGCCTTCACCGTGGACGTCGGCCGGACGCAGGACCGGCGCTACATCCTCATTTCCACCGGGGAGAACAGCTCGAACGAGGTGCGCTTCGTCCCCGCCGACAATCCCGAGGCGCCGCCGGTGCTGATCGCGGCGCGCCGGCCGCTGATCCAATATTCGGTCGATTCCAGCCACGACAAGCTGTGGATCCTGACCAACGACGACCATGTGAACTTCCGAATCGCCGAGGCCGATCCGGGGAATCCGGGCGAATGGCGGACGGTGATCGCGGGCTCCGACCGAGTCTATCTGCGTGGCCTCACAGCGTTCCGCGACCATCTCGTGGTCAGCGAGCGGGTCGACGGCCTCGATCAGGTTCGCCTGCGCGGCTATGACGGGAGCGAGCGGCGCATTCCCTTCACGGAGGCCGCCTACAGCGCCGGCCTCTCCGGCAATCCGGAATATGCGCCGAGCGCCTATCGCCTGTCCTACAGCTCGATGGTCACGCCGCCGACCGTCTACGACTATCATCCGGCCCAGAACCGGCTGGAGACGCTGAAGGTCCAGGCGATCCCTTCGGGCTACGATCCCAGCCAGTACGTCACCGAGCGTATCATGGTCCCGTCGCGCGACGGCCGGCGCATCCCGGTCTCGATCGTCTATCGCCGCGGCTTCGAGCGGAACGGCGAGGGCCGTCTCTTCCTCTATTCCTACGGCTCCTACGGCTATGCCACTCCGCCCTCCTTCAGCGCCAACCGGATCAGCCTGCTCGACCGCGGCTACGCCTATGCCATCGCCCATATCCGCGGCGGCGACGAGCTCGGCTACGACTGGTATTTGCAGGGCAAGCTCGACCGGCGGACCAACACGTTCAACGATTTCGTCGACGCCGCCCGGGGCCTGATCGCGGAGCGCTACACGCGGGCCGGGCGGATCGCCATCGCGGGGCGTTCGGCCGGGGGCGAGCTGATGGGCGCGGTGGTCAATTCCAATCCCGGATTGTGGGGGGCTGTGATCGCCGACGTGCCCTTCGTCGACGTTCTCAACACGATGCAGGACGAAAGCCTTCCGCTGACCCCGGGCGAGTGGAACGAATGGGGCAATCCGATCGCCGACGCGGGCGTGTTCCGCTACATGCAGAGCTACAGCCCCTACGACAACGTGCGGCCCCAGGCCTATCCGCCGATGCTCATCTCGGGCGGGCTCAACGATCCGCGCGTGACCTATTGGGAGCCGGCCAAATGGGCGGCGCGCCTGAGGGCCATGCGCACCGACGACAATCTCCAGCTGCTCAAGATCAACATGGGCGCGGGCCATGGCGGGCGCACCGGGCGCTGGACCGCGCTCGAGGAGACGGCAGAGGAATATGCCTTTATGCTGACTCAGATGGGCTCGGGGGAGTGAGGTGACTCCGTTCGAGCTTCGGATCACCGCGGGGCAAGCGGACATCGACGAGCTCGGCCACGTCAACAATGCCGCCTGGGTGCGCTGGATCCAGGACGTGGCGACCGCCCATTGGCGGGCGGTGTCGGACCCGGCCCATGTCGAGGCCTATGTCTGGGTCGTGATCCGGCACGAGATCGATTATCTCCGCGCCGTGCTTCCCGGCGAGACGGTGACGGCGCGCACCTGGGTGGGCGAAGCGCCGAAGGGCGCGCGCTTCGACCGGCACGTCGAATTCGTCGGGGAGGACGGCAAGCCGCGGGTGCGCGCGCGGACGACCTGGGCGATGCTCGACAGGGCGACCGGGCGTCCGTTGAGGGTGCCGGGCGAGGTGGCGGCGCCGTTCCTGGGAGCATGATCGGCCATGCTGCGGAGCCGGGCAGTCAAAGGCGATCATGCGAGAAATTTCAGAGTCATCCCGGCGAAGGCCGGGACCCATGAACGCGGTGTTCGGTGAAAAGACCTAGGTTTGCGCTTCTCCTGGATCCAAGGTGTTCATGGGTCCCGGCCTTCGCCGGGATGACTCATTGGGATTCCCACTCCAAAGGGGAACTTCCAATCGAGGCCGTTCCTCAGCTGAAATCGCGGACCGCGGCGACGATCCCGGGATAGGCCTTTGCGCTGACGGCGAAGCCCATGTGGCTGCAGTCCAGCTCGAGCTCGGCGTCCCGCTGTTCGGGCGTGCCGCGCGCTCCCGCCGGGGCGACGATTCCGTCGCGGCGGGACCAGATGGCGAGAGTCGGCACCGGCGGCTTCGTCTCCGGGTCCTTGTCGATCGGCGGGCGGTTGACCGGATGGCCGGCCACCCATTCGTAGAGCCGCCAGACATTGTTGTTCCTGCGCCGGTCGCCGGAGAAAGGCGAGCCGAGCGTGATCACCTTCTCGACCAGCTCCGGCCGCTCCTGGGCGACGACCCGGGCGTAGATTCCTCCGAGGCTCCAGCCGACCAGGATCACCTTTCGGCCTTCGCCGAACCGCTCGACCCCCTCCGCGATGCGATCGACGATGGTCTCGGTCACCCCGCGGTTGAGCCCCATTCCCCATCCCGTGACCCTGAAGCCCGCCTGCCCAAGCGCGCGCTGGAGCCCGAGCGTCGTCCGGTCGGCGGCGAGGAAGCCGGGGATCACCATCACCCTCGGCCCATCGGCGGGGCCGCGCTCGCCCAGCGCCCCGAAGGCGCGGTACATCCGCGCGGCGAGCGCCGCCGCCTCGCGCATACGCATCCAGCCGGGAGGCGCCTTGTCGTCGCGGCGCCTAGAGATAATCGCCGCCCATCAGCGCCCTCAGCGGCTCGGGCAGCTTGACCCGGCCGTCGGCTTTCTGGTGGTTCTCGAGCAGGGGGACGAGGATCCGCGGGGAGGCGAGCGCGGTGTTGTTGAGCGTGTGGCAGAAGCGGACCTTGCGCTCCTCGTCGCGCCAGCGAAGGTTGGCGCGGCGCGCCTGCCAGTCGTGAAGCGTCGAGCAGCTGTGGGTCTCGCGATACTTGCCCAAAGAGGGCACCCAGCTCTCGATGTCGTTCATCCGGAACTTGCCGTTGCCCATGTCCCCGGTCGAGGCCTCGATCACCTGGTAGGGGATTTCGAGCGCCTTCAGCATGCCCTCGGCATTGGCGAGCAGGCGCTGGTGCCAGCGCGCGCTCTCCTCCGCGTCGTCGCGGCAGATGATATATTGCTCCAGCTTGTAGAATTGGTGGACCCGAAGCAGGCCGCGAACGTCGCGGCCGGCGCTCCCCGCCTCGCGGCGGAAGCAGGGGGAATAGCCGGCGTAGAGGATCGGAAGCTTGTCCGCCTCGATCACCTCGCCGCTGTGCAGGGAGGTGAGCGCGATCTCCCCCGTTCCGGCGAGATAGAGATCGTCGGCGGGCATGTGATAGGCTTCTTCCTCGTGCCCCGGGAAATGGCCGGTGGCGACGAAGGCCTGCGGCCGGGCCAGCGCGGGGACGGTCATCAGGGTGAAGCCGTCCGCGGCGAGGCGCTGCTGGGCCCAGAGCATCAGCGCCTGCTCGAGCATCGCGAGGCGCCCCTTGAGGCAATAGGTGCGCGATCCCGCCACCTGGGTGATCCGCGCGAGATCGGCCCAGTCGTTCTTTTCGATCAGGGCGACATGGTCGAGCGGCTCGAAATCGAAGGCGGGGATCGTCCCCTCCTGGCGGACGACGATGTTGAAGCTCTCGTCGGGCCCGACCGGGGCGCCCTCCCAGGGGATGTTGGGCACGCGCAGCAGCAAGGCGTCGAGCGCGGCCTGCTTCTCGCCGAGCGCGCCTTCGATTTCCGCTATTTCCGCGCCGATCGCCTTGGCCTTGGCGCCGAGCGCGGGGCGCTCCTCGGGCGCGGCGCTCTTGAAGCCGTCGCTGATCGCGTTGCGCTCGGCCCTGAGGGTGTCGGCCCGGGTCTTCAGCGTGCGCACCTCGCCGTCGAGCGCGAGCAGCGTATCGAGGTCGAGCGCAACGTTCTTGTCGGCGATCGCCCTGGCGACCACGGCCGGATTCTCGCGAATGTAATGAAGGCTGAGCATGGTGGCCTAATGCCGGGGCGACGCTCCCTCTGTCAAAGGCGGATTCCGCAGTGCATGGGGAACCGATCCCGGGGCGAATTCGCTTTAACGACCTAATTTATGCTAAGATCGCCGCGCACCGACCGAAATGGGGGGAACGCGAGACTATCGTTAGCGAGGGTGGGGCATGAACGATCTGTCGAACGGGGCGGGAAAGAGGCAAGCCGAGACGGCGCTGAGCCTCGACGCCTTCTACAGGGCGCTGTTCGGCCATCCCAATTTCCTGGTCTACGTCATCCGGGTGCTGCCCGACGGCTCGTTCCTGTTCGAGGACGCCAATCAGCCCGTCGCCGAGCTCGCCAACCGGCCGCTCGACGAGGTGATCGGAGCGCGCCCGGGCGATTGCCTGGTGCCGGAGATCGCCGAATGCCTCGAGGCGAACCTCGCCCTTTGCGTCGAGACCGGCGAGCCGCGGGTGTACGAGCGGAGCATCGACATGCCGGACGGCCGGCTGTCGTGGAAGACCAACCTTCTCCCGGCGAGCGAGGGCGGCGGCCCCCTGCGCCATGTCGTCGGGGTGACCCGAGACGTCACGTTCGAGCGCACTCTCGCGGGAATCGCGGACAACAGCCAGGCGCTGATCCGGAGCCTCGGCGACGCCACCTCCAACGTCATCTACTTGTTCGACCTCAAGAGCCGGGGAATCCGCTTCTCGACCGGCCAACACAACATGCCGCTCGGCTACGATCCGGCGGAAATCGCCGAAATGGGCGACCAGATGATCCCGCGGCTGATTCATCCCGACGACGTGGCGACGGTCCAGGAGCATGTCGCCGGCCTGGCCAACCTGCCTGACGGCGAGATCGCGACGGTCGGCTACCGCGTGCTCCACCGCAACGGGCGCTACCGCCATCATTTGAGCCGAAACATCGTCTTCAGCCGCGACTCCGCCGGCGACGCCGAGCTGGTGCTCGGAGTGGCCGAGGACAGCACCGACCAGGACCGGATGGAGGAGGAGGTCCGCGCGCTTTCCGAGCGGCTGCTCACCCTGCAGATCGAGGAGCGGCGGCGGATCGCCCAGGAATTGCACGATAGCACCGCCCAGCATTTGACGGCCGCCGGCCTGGCGCTTGCACGCCTGGTGGTCAACCTGCCCGAAATGGACCCGGGTAGCGAGCAAGCCGCGCAGCTCGGCCAGGCGCGCGCGGACATCGAGGCTTCGCTGCATGAGGCCAAGCAGGAGATCCGGGTCCTTTCCTACCTCCTCCACCCGCCGGTGATCGAAAGCCACGGGCTGAGGGAGGCCGTTCGGAATTTCGCTTTGGGCTTCGGCGACCGGGCCGGCCTCGAGGTCGAGGTCCGCATCGGCGAGGGGACGGAGCTGATCGACGACGACGTCTCGATCGCCCTGTTCCGGGTCTGTCAGGAGGCGCTCGCCAACGTTCACCGTCACGCGCGCGCGACCCAGGTAACCGTCGCGCTGGAGATCGAACAATCGACCATCAGCCTCTGCGTGCGCGACAATGGCATCGGCTTCGACCAGTCGACGCTGAGCGCCGCCGCCCAGTCCGGAATCGGCCTGGCAGGCATGCGCGAGCGAATGACCCGCCTGGGCGGCTCGGTCCAGATAGGCGGGAGCGGCCGAGGCACCAGCCTTACCGCCACGGTTCCCCGTCCCGCCCAGATACGGCCCTCCGCGAGCTAGCTGAAGGGGACGCGAAGCGAATGGCGCTGAATCCGCCGTGGTCGCTCGATCTCGATCCGGGGTTCGTTTCCTCATTCCCGCCTCATATCGACCCTCCGTGCCGAGCCGCTTGACCCGGAACCGGCCCTTTCGGGTATCGTTCGGTTCGTGATGCGCAGCGGGATCGTCCTTTGCCTTTTGCTGATGTTCGGCTGCGCTCAGCCACCCTCCCCGCTTGGTGCGCGGCTTTACGTCACCAACGAGATGTCCGGCGATCTGACGATCGTCGATCCCGAGGCGCGAAGGGTGATCGGCCGGGTGGCGCTCGGCAAAAGGCCGCGCGGAATCGTCGCCAGCCCGGACGGCCGGCTGCTCTACATCGCGCTCAGCGGATCGCCGGTCGGCGGGCCGGGAGTCGACGAATCGACGCTGCCGCCGGCCGACCGAGCCGCCGACGGAATCGCCGTGTTCGACGTCGCGGAAGGGCGAGTCTTGCGGATCATCCGCGGAGTCTCCGATCCGGAGACGGTCGCGGTCAGCCCGGACGGCCGAACGCTCTACGTCGCCAGCGAGGACAGCGGCCAGCTGATCGTCTTCGACGCGGCGAGCGGCGGACGGCGCGGCGCCATCCCGGTCGGCGGCGAGCCCGAAGGAGTAGCTGTCTCTCCCGACGGGCGCCTGATCTACGCCACCTCGGAGGAGGATAATCAGGTCGCGGTCGTCGATGCCGGGACGCTGCGCGTCCGGGCGCATATTCCAGTGGGCGAGCGGCCGCGCAACGCGGTCTTTACCCCCGACGGCCGCCGCGCCTTCGTCCCCGGCGAGAGCGATGGGACGATCGCCGCGATCGACGTGGCGTCGGACCGCCGCATCGGTCTCGCCCGGCTCGAGGGCGGAAACGTCCGTCCGATGGGCGTTGCGTTGAGCCGCGACGGAAGAGCGCTGTTCGTCACGACCGGCCGCGGACGACGGCTGCTCCGGATCGACCCGGCGAGTCTGCGCCTGACGGGGAGCGTCGAGGTCGGCGATCGGCCCTGGGGCCTCGCGCTGAGCGGCGACGGCCGCTTCGTCTTCACCGCCAACGGACCCTCCAACGACGTCGCCATGGTCGACGCCGCGAGCCTGCGCGTCTTGGCCCGTTTCCGGGCCGGCGACCGACCCTGGGGCCTCGCCGTCGTGCCAATGCACTAATTCAGATTAAAACACCGGCGAAACGACGGAACTTCGTTTCGGACGCCCGGTTTTGCGGCTCGAATGAGCGACCCGACAGGAGCCAGTGGAAGGCGAATCGGCGCGTGGGGGATCGTCGCGATCCTGCTCGCGGCCCTCGTCGTTGCACTGGTCGTCTGGTGGGTGCTCCAGCCCCGCGCGGCCGAGCCGCGCCCGGCCGTCCTGGAGACGCTCGCGCCGCTTCCCGCACCCCAGGCCCGGGCGCTCGTCGCGCCGGCTTCCGGCCGCGCCGAGGACGGCCAGTGGACGATGCCGCCGGGCGACTATGCCGCCACCCGCTTCAGCGCCCTCGATCAGATCAACGTCGCCAATGTCGGGCGGCTTCGGCCGGTCTTCACCTTCGACACGGGAGTCAATCGCGGCCAGGAGGCGGCGCCGATCGTCGTCGGCACCACGATGTACGTCGTCACGCCCTTCCCCAACATCGTCTACGCGCTCGATCTCACCCGCCCCGATCATCCGGTGAAATGGGCCTTCCGCCCGCGGCCGCTCCAGCGCGCCCAGGGCGTCGCCTGCTGCGACGTCGTCAATCGCGGCGCCGTCTTCTCCGGCGGCCGGCTGTTCTTCAACACGCTCGACGGGCAGACCATCGCGCTCGACGCCGAAACCGGGCGCGAAATCTGGCGCACGCGGCTCGCGAACATCAATATCGGCGAGACGATCACCATGGCCCCGCTGGTCGCGGACGGCCGGGTCCTGGTCGGAAGCTCGGGCGGCGAATTCGGCGTACGCGGCTGGCTGGCCGCGCTCGACGCGGGAAGCGGCGCCCTGGTGTGGAAGGCGTGGAGCACCGGTCCCGACACGGACGTTCTGATCGGCCCCAATTTCCATCCTTTCTACGCCTCCGCGCGGGGGCGGAACCTCGGAGTCACCTCCTGGCAGCCGGAAGGCTGGCGGATCGGCGGCGGCAATCCGTGGGGCTGGATCAGCTACGATCCGCAGACCCATTTGGTCTTCTACGGCACCGGCAATCCGGGACCCTGGAATCCCGACCAGCGGCCCGGCGACAATCTGTGGACCGCCGGAGTCTTCGCCCGCGACATCCGCACCGGCGAGGCGCGCTGGTTCTACCAATCGAGTCCGCACGATCTGTTCGACCATGACGACGTCAACGAGAGCGTGCTGCTCGACATGCCGGTCCGCGGCCGGATTCGGCACGTGCTGGTCCGGGCGGGGCGCACCGGATTCATGTACGTGATGGACCGCGAGAGCGGCGAACTGCTGTCGGCCGACCCCTACGCCTTCGTCAATTCGATCAGCGGCATCGACCTCGCCACGGGAAGGCCCAGCTTCGCCGCCGACAAGATGCCGCAGCAGGGCCGGGTCACCCGCAACATCTGTCCCGCCGCGCCCGGCGGCAAGGACTGGAACCCTTCCACCTTCTCGCCGCGAACCGGCCTGCTCTACGTGCCCCATCTCAACCTGTGCATGGACGAGGGCCACAGCGAGGCCAATTACATCGCCGGAACGCCCTATCTCGGCGCCGACGCGCGCATGTATGCGGGGCCGGGCGGCAATCGCGGCATGCTGACGGCCTGGGATCCTGTCGCCCGCCGACCGGTTTGGCGAATTCGCGAGGATCTGCCGGTGTGGAGCGGTGCTCTGGCGACCGGCGGGGACCTCGTCTTCTACGGGACGATGGACGGATTGTTCAAAGCCGTCGACGCGCGGAGCGGCCGGCTGCTCTGGCAATTCCGGATGAATTCGGGGACGATCGGCCAGCCGGTCAGCTTTCGCGGTCCCGACGGCCGCCAATATATCGCGATTCTCGCCGGAGTCGGCGGCTGGTCCGGAGCGATCGTCTCGGGCGCGCTCGACAAGGGCGATCCGACCTCGGCGCTCGGCTTCGTCAACGCGGTGCGCGACCTTCCCGCGCGCACCGATGCGGGAGGGAGGCTCTATGTCTTCGCGCTTCCGCGTTGAGGCGGCCCTGATGGCCCTGCTCGCGCTCGCGGGCTGCTCGCGCGAGACTCGCGACAATCGCGGCAACGCGATGGCGGAAAACCCGCGCGGCGCCGCCTTCGAAGGCAACGCTTACCACATTGCGCAGGGGCAAAGGCTCTACGCCTGGATGAACTGCGCCGGCTGCCACGCCCATGGCGGGGGCGGCATGGGCCCGCCGCTGATGGACGACGAGTGGCGCTACGGCGGGTCGATGGACGAGATCGCCGCGACCATCCTCGATGGGCGGCCGAACGGGATGCCGTCCTTCCGCGGGCGGATCACGGAGGACCAGGCCTGGCAGCTCGCCGCCTTCGTCCGCGCGCTTTCGGCCCAGCCGCGCCAGGACGCGCTCCCCTCGCGCGCCGACGAGCCGAGCAACACCGAGCCGCTGACGCTCGACGAGCGCAAGCCGGTCAACCGGGCGACGCCCAAGCAGGACGATGCGAGCGAGGAATGACGAACCTGCTCGACACCATCCAGTCCGCGGCCGGCGTCAACGCCGCTCAAAGCCTGTTGCAGTGGAACTTGTTCACCACCTTCCTTGCCGTCGCGGCGATCGTCTACGTCGTCGTGCTCCTCTTCCTCGGCTGGGCGCTGCTTCGCCGCGGGGACGGGGCGCGCGACAGGCCGTTGCGGGTAGCGCTCGGCGGCTGGATCGGCGGCACCGCGGCGATCCTCGCCGGGCTGACTCTCGCCACCTGGTTCACCGACCGCGATCTCGCGCGCGCGGCCGAGCCGAAGGCGCTGGAGATCGAGATCACTGCCCACCAATTCTGGTGGGACGTGCGCTATTTGAACGTGAATCCGAGCCGTGTCCTGCGCACGGCGAACGAGCTTCACCTGCCGGCGGGAGTCACCGCCCACATCGTGCTTCGCTCGGACGACGTCATCCACAGCTTCTGGGTCCCCAATCTCGCCGGCAAGCAGGATTTGATCCCGGGCCGGACCAACGACATTTCGCTGCGGCCGATCGGTACCGGTTTCTATCGCGGGCAGTGCGCCGAATTCTGCGGAATCCAGCACGCGCACATGGCGCTCGACGTGACGGTCGAGCCGGTCGCCGCCTTCACCGCCTGGTGGAACGCCCAGCTCGCCCCGCCGCCGGCGCCGGCCGCCGCCCTCGCCCAAGCCGGCTTCGCCTATGTCACGACCCGCGAATGCGCCTCGTGCCACACGATCGCCGGGACGCCCGCGTCGGGGCAGGTCGCGCCGGACCTCAGCCATTTCGCCAGCCGCCGGTCGATCGCCGCCGGGACTCTCCCGATGAGCCGCGCCAACATCGCCGCGTGGATCGCCGATCCGCAGCGCCTGAAGCCAGGCAACAACATGCCCAACGTGCCCCTTAGCCCCGAAGAGCTGGCGGCGGTGACCGCTTATCTGGAGACCCTCAGATGAGCGCGTGCATGTCGCCTCGCGACCACGATCGCGACGGGCCGGGCCTGACCGGGGAGGCGCTCCACGCGCGGCTCGACGAGACCTGGCGCCGCAAGCCCGGCTTCGTCGGCTGGCTCTCGTCCACCGATCACAAGGAGATCGGCCGCCGCTACATTGTCACGGCCTTCGTCTTCCTGATCCTCGGCGGAATCCTCGCGCTGCTGATGCGCGCCCAGCTCGCCCGGCCCGACAGCGGCCTCATCGATCCCGACCGCTACAACCAGATCTTCACCATGCACGGCACGACGATGATGTTCCTCTTCGCCGTCCCCGTGATGGACGCGATGGCCGTCTATCTCGTCCCGCTGATGGTGGGCACGCGCAACATCTCCTTCCCGCGGCTCAACGCCTTCTCCTACTTCACCTATCTCGCAGGAGGCGTGCTGCTGTGGATCGCCTTCGCGCTCAACGTCGGGCCGGACGCCGGATGGTTCTCCTACGTGCCGCTCGCGGGCCCCGAATTCTCGCCCGGCAAGCGGATCGACATCTGGGCGCAGATGGTGACCTTCACCGAGATCGCGGCGCTCGCGGTCGCCGTCGAGATCACCGCGACGATCCTCAAGCAGCGCGCGCCGGGAATGAGCCTCGCCCGGGTCCCGCTGTTCGTCTGGGCGATGCTGGTCGTCTCGCTGATGGTCATCTTCTCGATGCCCTCGGTCGCGCTCACCTCGGGCATGCTGCTCGCCGACCGGACCGTCGGAACCCAGTTCTTCAACAGCTTCGAATATGGCGATTCTTTGCTCTGGCAGCACCTGTTCTGGTTCTTCGGCCATCCCGAGGTCTACATCATCTTCCTGCCCGCCGCGGGGTTCGTCAGCGAGATCGTCCAGACGTTCAGCCGCCGGCCGACCTTCGGCTACAGCGCGATCGTCCTCGCCCTCGTCGGCACCGGCCTGCTCGCCTTCGGCCTGTGGGTGCACCACATGTTCGCGACCGGCCTGCCGCGGCTCGGCTACGCCTTCTACACCGCCGCCAGCATGGCGGTGTCGATCCCGGCCGGAATCCAGATCTTCTGCTGGATCGCGACGATCTGGGACGGGCGGCCGCGCTTCGCCACTCCGCTCCTGTGGGTGATCGGCTTCATAATCACCTTCGTCATCGGCGGGCTGACCGGGGTGATGCTCGCGAGCGTGCCGATCGACCTCCAGCTCCACGACACCTATTTCGTCGTCGCCCATTTCCACTACGTGCTGATCGGCGGCGCGGTCTTCCCGCTGCTCGGGGCGATCGCCTACTGGTTCCCCAAGTTCACCGGTCGGATGATGTCCGAAGGCTGGGGCAAGCTGAGCTTCTGGCTCGCCTTCGTCGGCTTCCAGGTCGCCTTTTTCCCGATGCACTTCCTCGGCATCCTCGGCATGCCGCGCCGGGTCTACACCTATCCCGCCGGGCTCGGCTGGGAGACTCTCAACCTGGTTTCGTCGATCGGGGCCGCCGCCTTCGCGCTGGCTTTGCTGATCTTCGTCCTGAACGCCGTGCTGTCGCTACGGCGGGGCGCCGTGGCCGGAGCCAATCCGTGGGACGCGCCGGGGCTCGAATGGGCCGCCGCCTCGCCGCCCCCGCCCTACAATTTCCCTCACATCCCGGTTTCCACGAGCCGGACGCCGCTGTGGGAGAGCGATCCGCCGCCGGTCGTCTACGGCCTTCGGGTCGACGAAAAAGAGCTCGTCCTCACCACCGTGCTCGAGGGCAGGCCCGATTTGCGCGAGCCCTCGGCCGAGCCGACCCTCTGGCCGCTCATCTCGGCGCTGGCGATGACCGCGATGTTCGTCTCGTCGATCTTCACGCCCTGGGCCGTCGCCGTCGGCACCCCGCCGATCGCCGCCGCGCTGATCGCCTGGTTCTGGCCCAAGAATCCCAAAGTCTCCCCGGAGCCGACGATCGAATGACGGACTCGCCCAACTTCACCGCCGATCTTTCCGGCCTTCACACCCACGGCTTCGGCAACCGTTCGGTGACCTGGTGGGGCGTGGTCGCCTTCTTCCTGATCGAGGGCACGGCCTTCGTCCTGGCCATCGCCGCCTATTTCTTCCTGATGAACCAGGAGCAGGCCTGGCCCCCGCCGCCGATCCGGCCGCCCGATCTCCTCGCCGGAACCCTGTTCACCATCCTCCTGCTGCTGAGCGAGATCCCGAATTCGATCGCCAAGCACGCCGCCGAGCATGGCGAGCTGCGCAAGCTGCGCTGGATGCTGATCGTCGCGGCGGCGATCGGCGCCGTGCTGCTCGTCATCCGCGGCTTCGAGTTCGGCTCGTTGAACGTCAGCTGGACGGACAACGCCTACGGCTCGGTGATCTGGATGCTGCTCCTCCTCCACGCCACCCATATCGCGACCGACTGGGTCGACACGCTGGTGCTGGCGTTCCTGATGCACGGCCCGCACGGCGTCGAGGGGCGCCGCTTCGTCGATTGCTCCGAAAATGCGATGTACTGGCGGTTCGTCTGGCTCGCCTGGCTGCCGATCTATGTCCTGATCTACTGGCTGCCGAGGCTCGGGCCATGAGTTCGGGACGCTCCGGCATCGAGCATCTCACCCCGTGGCTCGGCATCGTCGCCGCCGCGTTCGGCTGGGGCCTCGCGCACCAGATCGGCAGCAACTCGGTGTTCGACGATTGCACCAGCCGCGGAGCGGGCTTCGTCGTCGTCGTCGGCCTGCTTTGCCTGGCGCTGGTTGTCGCCGGGGGCCTGTTCTCGCTCGACGTCTGGCGGCGCGACGAGAGCGAGGGGCGGCGCTTCATCGGCCTCGTCGGGGCGATGCTGGCGGCGCTGGCTGCCTTCGCGATCGTCCTGCAGAGCGCGTCGGCGCTGATCCTCCCCTCCTGCGCGGCATGAAGCGGGCGCTTGCCCTTTCGCTTCTTCTGCTTCCCGCGCCGGCGCTGGCGCATGGCGGCGAGAACCACTGGACGCTGGCGCCCGCGGTCACCCTCCCGCTGGTGCTGGCGGCCCTGCTCTACGCGCTGGGACTCGCGCGGCTATGGCGCCGAGCCGACCGCGGCCGGCCGGCGCTCCTTCGCCGCGCTCTTTGCTATGCGGCCGGCTGGCTGGCGCTGGCCGGGGCTTTGGTGTCGCCGCTGCACGAAGCGGGGGAAAAGAGCTTCACCATGCACATGATCGAGCATGAGATCCTCATGCTCCTCGCCGCCTTGCTGCTGGTCGCCGCACGGCCGGGCGCGGCCTTGCTATGGGCCTTTCCCCAGCCGGTCCGGGCCGTCCTCGCCCCGGCGGGGCATTGGCGCCTGTGGCGCGCCCTTGCCGACCCGTTCGTCGCGACGGCGATCCAGGCGGTCGCCATCATCGCCTGGCACATGCCGTGGCTGTTCGATCTCGCGCTGACCGGCGAGGGCTGGCACGCCGCGCAGCATCTGAGCTTCATCGCCAGCGCGCTCCTCTTCTGGTGGGCGATGCTTCAGGGCCGCGCGGGGCCCTTCGTCGCCGCGCTTTGCCTGTTCGCGACCTCGATGATCGGCGGCGGGCTCGGCGCTCTGATGGCGCTGGCGAGCAGCCCCTGGTATTCGGCCTACGCGGCGCTCGGAATGACTCCCGCCGGCCTGACCCCGGCCGAGGACCAGCAGCTCGCCGGCCTGATTATGTGGGTGCCGGGCGGCGCCTGGCACCTCGCCGCGGCCTTGTGGTTCCTCATGCGCGGGCTCAACCGGATGGAGGCCGGCCATGCGCTGCCGCGCTAGCCTAGCGCTCCTGTTGCTCCTCGCAGGCTGCGGCGCCGCGCCTCGCGAGCTTCGGGTGTGCGCCGATCCCAACAACCTCCCCTTCTCCAACGCCGCCGGCCAGGGGTTCGAGAACCGGCTGGTTTCGCTCGTCGCCGCCGACCTCAAGGCGGAGGTGCGCTACACCTGGTGGGCGCAACGCCGCGGCAACGTGCGCGAGACCCTGAAGGCGGGCCTTTGCGACGTCATCCCCGGGGTCGGCAGCGAAGTCGACATGCTCGCCACCACCCGGCCTTATTATCGGTCGGCCTATGTCGCGGTGACCCGCGCCGACCGCGATCTCGCGATCCGTTCATTCGACGATCCGCGCCTCAGGACCTTGCGGATCGGCGTCCAGATGATCGGCGACGACTTTTCCAACACGCCGCCGGCCCACGCGCTCGCCCGGCGCGGAATCGTCGGCAACGTGCGTGGCTACATGGTCTACGGCAACTACGCCCAGCCCGCGCCCCAGGCCGACATCGTGCGTGCCGTCGCTAGAGGGGAAATCGACATCGCCTTCGTGTGGGGCCCGGTCGCCGGATATTTCGCCCAGCGCCAGCCCGTTCCGCTCCGCCTCACGCCCGTCGCACCGCTGGATGAGAGAAGCGACCAGCCGATGGCGTTCGCGGTCTCAATGGGATTGCGCCGGCGGGAGCCGCAGCTCAAGGCCGAGCTGGAGAGTTCGCTCGATCGCCACCGGGAGGAGATCAGCCGCCTGCTCGCCGCATACCATGTGCCAACCCTGGCGCAGGCGCCGCGGCTGGACGACGACTAGCCCCAATAGGTCTCGATCACGGCCCAGGCGATCGTGACCGCCGAACCGACGGCCACGAAAAGCGCCACCCAGGGCTCCCAGCGCGCCGTCACCAGTCCACCTCTACCATCATCGGAAATTCCTCGATTGCACCTGAACAACGAACGGTATGCGGACCCGGTTTCGCAGCCGGGAAGACCGGCCGCGATTTCGAAAAATCGTCCTAATCCCCGTTAAAAACAGGACAATTGCAGGAACTGCACCGGCCGCAGACAAGTAGAGACGCTATGTTCAGGCTCCTTCGGACAAGCGCAATCTTGCTGGCGGCCGTCGCGCTTCACGCGTGCGACGGCCCCCATGAGGACGCCGGCGAACGGGCGGATGCGCGAAGCGGCGCCACCGGCGGCGCGAGCAGCATCGTCAGCGGCCCGGCGGAGAAAGCCGGCGAGCAACAAGACCGGGCAGAGGCGCGGCAGCGGGAGAAGGCCGATCACGGCCGCCACCATTAGCCGCGCGCTCCCGGGCGGGCCCGCGCTTTGGGGCGGACCTGAATGCACGGTCGCGCGCGTCGGCGGGCGCTGGCGCGATCAGCTCGAGGAGACCGGCCACGCCCGCCGCTTCGACGATATCCGCCTCATGGCGGAGCTCGGAATCACGTGCGTCCGCTATCCAGTCCTGTGGGAGCGGACCGCCCCCAAGCGGCCCGACAGGTGCAACTTCGCCTGGGCCGATTCGCGGATCGAGGGGCTCGCGGCGCACGGGATCGAGCCGATCATCGGCCTTCTCCATCACGGTTCGGGACCGGCCTACACCGACCTTCTCGATCCCGATTTCCCGGCCAAACTCGGCGACTATGCGCTGCGGGTCGCCGAGCGCTATCCGCAGGTCCGGCGCTGGACGCCGGTCAACGAGCCGCTGACCACGGCCCGTTTCGCCTGTCTCTACGGCCATTGGTATCCGCACCGGCGGGACTATCCCTCCTTCCTTCGCGCCGTGGTCAACCAGTGCCGGGGCATCCGAGAGGCGATGCGAGCGATCCGAAGCGTCAATCCCGCGGCGGAGCTGGTCCAGACCGAGGATCTGGGAAAGATCTTTTCGACTCCCGCGCTCGCCGCCCAGGCCGCCCACGAAAACGAGCGGCGATGGCTTAGCCTCGACCTTTTGTTCGGGCGGGTCGACGGCGCCCACCCCTTCCTCCCGTTCCTGTTCGATGCGGGTATCGGGGAGGAAGAGCTGGAGTCGTTCGCGGACGGGATCGCGGCGCCCGACCTGCTCGGCATCAACCACTATCTCACCAGCGATCGCTTCCTCGATCACCGCATCCAGCTCTATCCCTCGCTCGACCCGGGCGGGAACGGGCGCGAGATCTATGTCGATGCCGAAGCCGTGCGCGTGGCGGGCCTGGCCACGGGCATCGGTCCGCGCCTCGGCGAAGCGTGGGAGCGTTACCGGCGCCCGCTCGCGGTGACCGAAGTGCATCACGGCTGCACGCGTGACGAGCAGCTGCGCTGGCTCGACGAAGTCTGGACCGCCGCGCGCGCGCTCCGGGCGGACGGAGTCTCGATCGAGGCGGTGACCTTGTGGTCGCTGTTCGGATCGGTGGACTGGCGCTCGCTGCTCACCCGCGCCGAGGGACGCTACGACGTCGGGGCCTACGATCGGCGCGGGCTTTCGCCGAGGCCGACGGCGATCGCGGCGGCGGCCCGAAGCTACGCGCGCGGGGAACGGTTCGACCATCCCGTGCTGAAGGAAAAAGGGTGGTGGCGGCGCCCGGAGCGGCTTTACGGCTGGTGCAGCGAGTCCCCTTGCCGGGATGCCGAAGGCCGGCCGCTGCTCATCACCGGGGCGACCGGCACGCTCGGACAGGCGCTCGCGCGCATCGCCGGCCACCGCGGCCTCTCCGTGCGCCTCACGAGCCGGGCGGAGCTGGACATCGCCGATCCCCAGTCGGTCGCAGCGGCGCTGCGAACCGTAAAGCCCTGGGCGGTCGTCAACGCCGCGGGCTTCGTTCGCGTCGCCGACGCCGAGCGCGAGCCGGAGGCTTGCATGGCCGCGAACGCGGCCGGCGCCGGGAACCTTGCCCGCGCCTGCGCCGGTCTCGACATTCCGTTCGTGACCTTTTCGTCCGACCTCGTCTTCGACGGCCGCCTGGGCCGCGCCTATGTCGAGTGCGACGAGCCTTCCGCCCTTTGCGTCTACGGGGAGAGCAAGCAATGGGCCGAAAAGCTGGTCCTTGCGGCCGGCGCCCGGGCGCTGATCGTCCGCACCAGCGCCTTCTTCGGGCCGTGGGACCGGTACAATTTCGCCTGGGGCGTGCTCGACCATCTCGCTCGCGGGGAGCCGTTCAGCGCTTCGGACAGCGACATCGTCAGCCCGACCTTCGTTCCGGATCTCTGCCACGCGGCGCTCGACCTGCTGATCGACGGCGAGACCGGCATCTGGCACCTCGCCAACCAGGGGGAAACCGATTGGTGCTCCTTCGCCCGCAATATTGCGCAAAAGGCCGGCTTCGATCCCGATCTGGTCTTCGCGCGGAGCGGGGAGCGGCCGCGCCGGACCGCGCTCGCGAGCGAGCGCGGCGCCTTGCTGAGGCCGCTCGAAGAAGCGGTTGAAGACTATCTTCGCGACGTCGCGCCCCTCCGCACGGCTCCGCCGCCCCGTGAAGCCGCCGCCTATTCGGCGGCTTCGAGCGTGGTCGGCGCCTCGAAATAGCTGCGCCGGCGGGCGTCGATCCGCCTGAACGTCGCCAGCGCCTGGCCGACCACCTGATCCATATTGTAATAGCGGTAGGTGGCGAGGCGGCCGACGAAGGTCACGCCGGGCTGAGCGAGCGCGAGCGCCTCGTATTTCTTGAACAGCGCCTGATTCTCGGCCCGCGGAATCGGATAATAAGGATCGCCCTCCGCGCTCGGATATTCATAGGTGACGCTGGTCCGCGGATGCTGCTGGCCGGTCAAATGCTTGTATTCGGTGATCCGAGTATAGGGAACGTCGGGGGACGGATAATTCACCGTCGCCACCGGCTGGAACCGCTCCTGCTCCACGATGCGGTGCTCGAAGCGCAGGCTGCGGTACGGCAGCTTGCCGTAGCGGTGATCGAAAAATTCGTCGATCGGGCCGGTGTAGATCAGATGGTCCGCCGCCGCTTCGCCGACGATGTCGCGATAGTCGGTCGAGAGCAGGACGTCGATCCGCGGATGATCGAGCATCCGGTTGAACATCGCCGTGTAACCGTCGCGCGGCATCGCCTGATGGGTGTCGGTGAAGTAGCGGTCGTCGACATTTGTGCGGGTGGGAACGCGCGCCGTCACACTCTTGTCGAGAGCGCTCGGATCGATCCCCCACTGCTTCAGCGTATAGCCGCGGAAGAAGAGCTCGTAGAGCTCGCGCCCCACCGCCGAAACCACCACGTCCTCCGAAGTCCGGACCGTCTCCACCGGCTCCGCGCGCGAGGCGAGGAAGGCGGCGGCCTGCTCGTCCGTCTCCAGCGACAGGCCGTAGAGGCGGTTGAGCGTCGTTCGGTTGATCGGGATCGGCACGAGCTGGTCCCGGACGCTGCCGAGCACCCGATGCTCGTACGGACGCCACTGGGTGAACCTGGAAAGATAGGCGAAAATCTCGTCCGAGTTGGTGTGGAAGATATGCGGCCCATATTGGTGGATGAGGATTCCGGCATCGTCGAGGCGGTCATAGGCGTTGCCGCCGACGTGCGGGCGCCGGTCGATCAGCAGGACGTGGGCGTCGTGCTGGCTCGCCAGCCGCTCGGCGAGAACCGAGCCGGCGAAGCCCGCGCCGACGATCAGATAATCATATTTGCGCGCACGCTTCCCGACGATCGCGGGGGCGGCGTGTTTTGCCGCGGCGGCGTCGATCAGCCCCGCCATCCGGGCGGCGGTCGTGTCCCAGCTCAAGTGGGCGAGCTTGAGATCGACCGCGCTCAGCCAGTCGCCGGGCCCGCGCTTGAGCTCCAGCGCGCGCTCGCAGGCGGCGACGAACTCTCCGGGCGTGTCGGCGATGAACACGCCTTCCAGATCGCCATAGTGGCGGACGACGTCGGTGATCCGGGTCGAGACCACCGGGCGGCCGCCGGCGAGATATTCAGGCGTCTTGGTGGGTGAAATGAAGCGCGTCGATTCGTTGATCGAGAAGGGCATCAGCGCGACGTCCCAATCCGCCAGATAGGCGGGAAGCGAATCGTAATCGCGGCCGCCGGGATAATGGAGGTTGGGGCGCTGCGGCAGATCGGCCGGATCGATCTTCACGACCGGCCCGAGGATGACGATCGACCAATCGGGCTTCGCATCCGCGAGAGCCGCGATGAGGTCCAGATCCATGCGCTCGTCGACGACTCCGTAGAAGCCGAGCCGCGGCCCGCCGATGCCGGCCTGGTCGGCGGGCCGTTCGGCGATCGATCTCGCCTGGTTGAAATGGGGGCGGTCGACGCTGGAGGGGAAGGGGTGGATGTTGGCGTGGCGGTCCTTCTTGGCCTCGTAGAGGCTGTAGCCCCCGGTGAAGACCACGTCGGCAGCCTCGAACAGCTCAGCCTCGAGCGTGGTCAGCTCGGGCGGGGCGAAGCGGAAGTTGGCCAGCTCGTCCATGCAGTCGTAGACGGTGCAGGCGGCCTCGACCTGCCTCGAAATGGGCAGCATCATCGGGGTGTAGTACCAGCGAATGAACGGGCCGCGCTCCCCGGCGAGGAAGCCGTCCAGCAAGCATCTCAGAACGCCGTTGCGATCCGCCGGGGCCAGCGATTCCGGTAAGGAGGGGGTGACCACGATCACGCCGGTTTCCGCGCAGGTCCGGACGCCGAGCGAGGGCTCGTATTCGCCGGAAGCAAGCTCCGGCTCTTCCCAATAGACGACGCGCCGGGTCCGAGCGAACCGGCTCATCAAGTGCTGCGGCCGCTGAAACACGAAATTCCAGCGCAGGTGGGAAAAGCAGATGAGGGTCGGGGAGGTGGAAAGAGCGTGGGCGCTCTCGCCCGGCGCGGTGACGTCGGCTGATAGGATCAAGAAATGAAACCCCTGTATTAAAAGGACTAATCGAGAAAGGCCGAGCCCGGGCCGGAGTTCCCGACGCAGGGGGGTATTTCTTACTAACTCAAATTAACCGTGACGCTTCGTCTTGGAACAGGGCCGTGCGCATCGGGTTTGCACAGGCCTCAGGCCATTCCGGCCGGAAGTCTTTTCGGGAGCGCAAATGCAGAAAAAATCGCCCGTGCTGGTCACCGCGGGAGCGGGCTATATCGGGAGCCACGTCGCCCTCGCCTTGCTCGATGCCGGCTGGCCGGTGGTCGTTCTGGACGATCTTTCGACCGGGTTCGAGACGCTCGTTCCTTCGCAGGCGACCTTCGTCAGGGGAGACGTGGGGGACCGGCAGCTCGTCGGCCACATGTTCCGCGACCATGGGATAGAGGCCATCGTTCACCTCGCCGGTTCGATCGTGGTCTCGGAATCCGTCGCGCACCCATTGCGCTATTACGAGAACAACACCGCCAGGAGCTGCGCGCTGATCGAGGCGGCGGTCGAGAGCGGAATGGCGCATTTCCTCTTCTCCTCGACCGCTGCGGTCTACGGCAGCCCCGAGCGCGTGCCGATCTCGGAGACGGATCCGACCAGCCCGATCAATCCCTACGGGCAATCGAAGCTGATGATCGAGACGATGCTGGCAGACGCGGCGAAGGCCCACGGATTCAACTATTGCGCGCTTCGCTATTTCAACGTCGCCGGCGCCGATCCGCAAGGGCGGTCCGGGCAACTCACCGACTCGGCGACCCACCTGATCAAGATCGCGGCCGAGGCGGCGGTCGGGCGCCGGGCGCATGTCGAAATCTACGGCGAGGATTACCCCACGCCCGACGGGACCGCCGTCCGGGACTATATCCATGTGGCCGATCTCGCCGCGGCGCACGTGAGGGCGCTGGAAAAGCTGGTCGCCGATCCCGGGACGAGCCGGGTTCTCAATTGCGGATACGGACGCGGCTATTCGGTGCGCGAGGTGCTGGATTCGGTCGACCGGGTCGCCGGCCGGCCGGTCGCGCGCCGGCCCGGGCCACGCCGCGCCGGCGATCCTCCGATCCTCGTCGCCGACAATCGCAGGATCCTCGCGGAGCTTGGCTGGACGCCGCGGTTCGACGATCTCGACGGAATCGTCGCCGACGCTCTCGCCTGGGAGCGGCGCCAGCTTCCGGGCGCCGCCGCTGCGGCCGTCCCGCTCACCATGACCAGATGAAGAGAGACCGATGCTGCTGTTCGAGACCGAATTGCGACCCAGCCCGATCCACGGAATCGGAGTCTTCCTGCTCGAGCCGGTCAAGGCGGGCGACGTCATCTGGCGCTTCGATTCGCGCGTGGATCGGGTCTACACCGACTCCGAGATCGCCAGCCTGCCCCCTCTGATGCGGCGCTTCCTGCGCACCTATTCCACCCGCCACGAGGGGATGAAGGTCTGGATCCTGTGCGGCGACAACGGCCGCCATTTCAACCATTCGGACTCGCCCAACACGATCTCGCGCGGAATCGCCTTCGGCGACGACATCGCCGCCCGCGACCTGGCCGCCGGCACCGAGCTCACCTCAGATTACCGGACGATCTGCGACTCGATCCGGCTCGAGGGGTTCGAGTTCGATCGCGGGGCGCTTCAGGCCGCGGAGAAGATCGACATGGCTTCGAGCGCTGCATAGTCCGAGGCGATGAGGCGTTCGCCGATGTCGAGGCGGTAGCGGACGTTCGGAATCAGGATTTGCCCGGCGCGGCCGTAAGCGGCCCGCTGCGCCGCAGCGATCGTCGGCCCGGTCCCGGTCACGACCATCGACCAGCCGTAGAGGCCGCTGGTGACCAATTGGCTCCCCTCGAGGCCGACCTCTCCATAGTGAATATTGGCCAGATCTTCGGGCGTGAACGAACCCGGCAGAAGCACGGGAAGGCCGACCGGGGCGTCGACCTCCTTGCGCGAATAGGGGAAGGGCGGCGTGGTCATCACCACCCCCACGGAAAAGCCCGCACGCGCCGCGAAGCGGGCCGAGCGGCGCGACAGCATCAGCGCGAATAGATCGGCCCACGAAGTCTGCTGCAGCGGATCGAGGATGGCGAAGCCGGGATAGCCGAAGCGGCAGGTGAATTCGAGCGGCCAGATCCCGTCGCGGTTGACGATCGTGTTGAGGTTCACATAGCCGACATGGCCGTGCTCGCGGAGCATCGGCGCCACCCGGGCGAGCGTTCGCTCGAAGAAGGCCTCGCTTCGGGCGAAGGTCGCGACCGTCCCCATCTCTCCCGTCAGCTCGCCCATGTCCCCGGCGAAGAAGCGCTTATGCTCCCAATCGAGGCAGGCCGGGGTGAGGAAATTCTCGCCGTTGAAATAGGCGCCGACGCCCATTTCGATACCCTCGACATGGTCCATGAGCACGAAGCGCGCGGCCCCGGCCCCCTCGCCGCGCAGCCGCAGCATCGCGCGCACGTCGCTGCCATCGGCGCTGTGGCCGACATAATTGTCGTGCGAGGCGTGGTCCGGTCCGCTGAACTTGAGAACGTAGCGGCGCGGCCGAGCGGCGATGAAGGCCTCGGCCTCGCGCGCATCGGTGAATTCGCGGGTGGCGGCGGTCTGCAACCCGAGGCTTTCGAGCAAGGCCTGGGCGTAGGCGCGGTCGTTCTCCAGACGGTCGCCGAAAGCGCTTCCCCCGATTACCTGGAAACCGTCGCCGCGGAGAGAATCCTGCAAGGCGCCGAAGCCTTCGGAGACCGCCTCGAAGAGGATCACGCCCTCGGCGCCGACCGCGCGGACCCAATCCAGATCCCGCCGCCAGTCATCGCTTCGCGGCACCAGCCCCTGCAGAGTCCCCCGCGCCTTCTCGTCGCCGATGAAGACCTTCACCTCGTGCCCCGCGGCGGCCAGCCGCAGATAGACGGCGCCGAGATCGCAGGTTTCCGTGACGCCCAGGAAGCGCATCGTGCGCGCTTAGGGGAGGCGGAGGGCAAGCGCTCGGAAAAAGGACTTAACCTACGGCAACTTGGCCGGTCGCGGCCGGAACAAATAAGCGGCGCGACCTTTGCCAATACTGAATCCTCTTACAGCGGAAACCCATGGCCACCCTCCCTTATTTGTCCGACGACAATTCGAAGTCCCAGTTCCTTTGCCACGATTTCCAGAGCGCGCTGGGGCACTGGAACCGGCAGCGGCTGGCGCCCGATCTTCCCGGCGAGGATTGGGCGCTAATCCTCGACGGCGACGCCAAGATGGCGCGCTTGCAGACGGCTTTCCTCGAAGAGCTGCGCGCCCAGATCCAGGCCGAGGCAGCCGCCGCGCCGACCGACCCCGACGGGTTCGTCGCCTGGTTCGAGCGACTGAAAGAGACCGGCCCGGGGCAGGATGATCCCCTCTTCCCCTGGCTCGCCGAGGCCGCCAGCCTCGATGAAATGCGCTGGTTCCTGACGCAGGAGGCGGCGGGCGAGGCCGGCTTCGACGATCTCGTCGCCTATACCCAGGTCAAGCTTCCGACCCGCGCCAAGCTCGAGCTCGCGCGCAACTACTGGGACGAGATGGGCCGCGGCAACGCCAAGGGAATGCACGGGCCGATGCTGGAGCATCTGGTGCGCTCGCTCGCGCTCGAGCCTCAGATCGAGACGACCGTCTGGGAGAGCCTCGCGCTCGCCAATGCGATGACCGCGATGGCGACGACCCGCTTCTACGCCTGGCACGCGGTCGGCGCGCTGGGCGCGATCGAGCTGACCGCCCCGGGTCGCTCCGCAGCGACCGCGCGCGGCCTTCGCCGGCTGGGCCTCGACGCGAAGCAGCGGCGCTATTTCGACCTCCACGCGACGCTCGACGTAAAGCACAGCGCGGCGTGGAACCGCGAGGCGATCGCCCCGCTGGTGGCCGAGGATCCGCGCCGCGCCGCGGCGATCGCGGAAGGCGCGCTGATCCGCCTCGGCTGCGGCGCGCGCTGCTTCGAGCGCTACCGGCGGCATTTGTGGTAGAAGACGAACCGCTGATCGAGCTGCTCCGCCGGCTCGAGGCGCTCGACTACGATTTCGTCACGCCTACCCCGCTCACCCACGAGCGCGTGCTTCGCAACCGCGAAGGCCGGCCGGCGCAGACCTTGCGCGACATATTCGGCTGGAGCCTCCCCTTCGCGTCCGAAGCGCTGGATCCGTCGCTCCTGCGCCTGCTGGAGAAGGCCGATGCCCTGGTGACCGCGCAGGCGGGATTCCGCTCTCGTTATCGGGTATCGAAGGCCGCGGGAACGCTGTTCCTCCACTCGGCCTATCCGACAGCGGCGGCCGATTCGGTGTTCTTCGGGCCGGACACCTACCGCTTCATCGCCCTCGTCCGCTCCGAGCTGCCGCCGACGGCGACCCGGCTTGTCGACATGGGCGCGGGCTGCGGCGCCGGCGGTATTTGCGCAGCCGCACAACTTGCCGGCACTGCCATCGTCCTGGTCGACTCCAACGCCGAGGCCTTGCGCCTCGCGCGGATCAACGCGGCCGCCGCCGGCGTGGCGGTGGAGACGATCCTTGCCGACAAGCTGGCCGCGGTGGATGGCGTCTTCGATCTGGTCATCGCCAATCCGCCCTTCCTGGTCGATGAAGCCCGGCGCTCCTATCGCCATGGCGGCGGCATGCTCGGCGCGGAAGCGGGGTTCGATTGGGCGATGGAAGCGGCGGGGCGGCTCGCGCCAGGTGGACGGATGATCCTTTATTCCGGAAGCGCCATTTCGGGCGGGCGCGACACGCTCCGCGACCGGTTGGCGGACTCGCTTCGGCGTCGGGACTTCACCCTCCGTTACGACGAGATCGATCCGGATATCTTCGGTGAGGAACTGGACCGGGACATCTATCGAGACGTCGAACGGATCGCCGCCATTGGCGCGGTGATTGTGAGGGAAGGATGATCAACGAAGCGGCGGGGCATTGGCTTTTGCCCGACGAGCCTCAAGCTGGCGGAGACGGAGGGATTCGAACCCTCGGTAGGAGTAATCCCCCTACGGCGGTTTAGCAAACCGCTGGTTTCAGCCACTCACCCACGTCTCCGGAAGTGCCCGCTGCGCCTATAGAGGCGGGATTTCAAAGGTTCAACCGGCTGAAATCGACTCGCTTGGGCGCGATATCGACTCGCCTCGCCGCCGGTTCATGGACGGGCAAGCTTTCGAGGCGCTAGATTTGCCCGCGAGAGGGTGTGGGGGAAGTGCGATGCTGAAAAGGTTCATGAATCTCGCCGCTGCGGCGGCCTTCCTGGTGGCCGCGACGCCGGTCCTTGCGCAGGTCCAGACGGTCGACCCGAACCAGCCCGACGCCTGGCAGACCGCGCCCGCGCCGCAATCTACGGAGCCCGCGCCGGCCGAGGCGCCGGAGTGGACGCCCGCCGAGCAGGATGCCGTAGCTCCAGTGACCGCGCCGGTTCCCGAGCAGGACCAGTCGATGGCGGCGCAGGCCGAGACCCGCACCGCGACAACGGAGCGCGCGAGCACCGTCGCGCGCGACGACGTGTTCAGCGCGGCCGAAGGCGTGTTCGGCCGCGGCGCGCAGGGCCTCGCCCATATCCTCGAGAACATCCTTCGCGACCAGGGCGAGCCGGTCGCCTATATCGCGGGCTCCGAGGCGGGCGGGGCGTTCATCTTCGGCGTCCGCTACGGATCGGGCGTCATGCACCACCAGATCGAGGGCGACCGCACAGTCTACTGGACCGGCCCTTCGCTGGGCTTCGACGCCGGCGCCGACGCCAACAAGGTGTTCGTGCTCGTCTACAACCTCAACGACAGCCAGGATCTGTTCCGGCGTTATCCGCACGCCGAAGGCCACGCCTACTTCATCGGCGGCTTCAACGCCCAGTATATGCGGCGCGGCGACATCGTGCTGATCCCGATCCGTCTCGGCGTCGGCATGCGGCTCGGCGTGAATGCGGGATACATGCGCTTCTCGGAGCGCAACCGCTGGCTACCGTTCTGACGGGAGCCGCCAGGGGAGCGTCTGCCCTGCGAGGAACGGGACGATTCGGCCCACCTCCGACGGCACTTCAACAGGGGTGCGCTGGAGCGTGACCGATCCTTCGTTGAGCGGCAGGTTGTAGAAACGGGGTCCGTTTTCCGAAGCGAAGGCCTCGAACCGATCAAGCGCGCCCTCCTCCTCGAACACCGTCGCATAGGTCTCCAGCGCGAAGGGCGCGTTGAAGATGCCGGCGCAACCGCAGGCGGACTCTTTTGCCGCCACGGCATGGGGCGCGCTGTCGGTGCCCAGGAAGAATTTGGATGAGCCCGAGCAGGCCGCCCGCCGCACCGCCAGCCGGTGCCGCTCGCGCTTGGCCACGGGCAGGCAATAGGTATGGGGCCTAAAACCGCCCTGGAACATGGCGTTGCGGTTGATGACCAGATGGTGCGGCGTGATCGTCGCCGCGAGAGTCGGCCCCGCTTGCTCGACGAACGCAGCGGCCTCGGCGGTGGTGATGTGCTCGAGCACGACCTTCAGCGACGGAAAATCACGAATAAGTCCGGCGAGGACCCGATCGATGAACGCCGCTTCGCGGTCGAAGATGTCCACTCCCGGATCGGTGACCTCTCCGTGAACCAACAGCGGCATGCCGATCCGCTGCATCGCCTCGAGCGCGGGGCGGAGCGTGGCGAGGTCGGTGACGCCGTGGGCCGCGTTGGTGGTGGCGTGGGCCGGATAGAGCTTGGCCGCGACCCAGACTCCCTCCTCGAAGCCCCGAACCAGTTCGGCCGGCTCGGCGCGGTCGACCAGGTAGCAGGTCATCAGCGGCGTGAAATCGAGCCCGTCCGGCAAGGCCGAGAGGATGCGCGTGCGATAGGCCTCCGCGCAGGCCACGCTGATCACCGGCTCGGCGAGGTTCGGCATGACGATCGCCCGGGAGAACTGCCGCGCCGTGAAGCCGGCAACCGCCTCGAGCATCTCGCCGTCGCGCAGGTGCACGTGCCAATCGTCGGGGCGGCGGATCGTCAGGTGGGTTGGATCGGGCACGCCCACCCCCTATCAAAGCGGGATGAGCGGAACCACCCTCACCGATCGCGCCTTGCTCCGCCTGTCCGGCGAGGACGTGCGCGAGTTCCTCCAGGGACTGGTGACCAACGATGTCTCTCTGCTCGCCCCCCATCGCCCGCTCTGGGCCGGGCTGCTGACCGCACAGGGCAAGGCCCTGTTCGACTTCATCCTGTGGGACGATGGCGAGGACGTGCTGATCGACTGCGAGGCGGAGCAGGCCGAAGCGCTCGCCCGGCGGCTGACGCTGTATCGTCTGAGACGACAGATCACGATCGCGCGTGACGAGTCGCGGGCGGTCCACTGGTCCCCGGACGGATCAGACGATCCCCGCCTTCCCGCCCTCGGCCGGCGCTGGCTCGCCCCGGCGGGCGAGGCCGCAACCGGGTGGCTGGCACACCGTCTCACGCTTGGCGTCGCCGAGGGCGCGGCCGAGCTGGGCTCCGACAAGATTCTCTGGCTCGAATGCAACGCGGCCGAGCTGAACGGCGTGAGCTTCGGCAAGGGCTGCTATGTCGGGCAGGAGAATACCGCCCGGATGAACTGGCGGCAAAAGGTCAATCGCCGCTTGGTCGTCGTCCCCGCTGAGGCGCCGGGACCCAGAACGCGGGTCCACTATCCGGAGCTTGGCCTGGCGGTGGAGCATCGGCGGACCGACGATCTCGACGGCGCGCTTGTCCCGGAGTGGCTGGCGGCGGCACTGGCGTGACCGGCTACACGATCCGCTTCGCCTTCCCGCCGCCCCCGATCGCGCCCAGCATCCCCGTACAGCGCGCCGAAATCGTCGCCAGCTATCCGCACGATCCCGGCGCCTTCACCCAAGGGCTGCTCTGGCGGGACGGGCGGCTGTTCGAGAGCACCGGCCTCAAGGGCGCTTCCGAGTTGCGCGAGGTTCGGCTCGAAGACGGCGCCGTGCTGCGCAGCGTGCCCTTCCCCAAGGAGGCGTGGGGCGAAGGGATCGCCGATTGGGGCGACGAGATAATCGGGCTGACGCTCGATTGCGGTCTCGCCCATCGCTGGGGGATCGAGGATCTCGAGTCCCGCGGCACCCTGCCCTGCGCGGCCCCCGGCTGGGGACTCGCGCGGATGGGGGGCGAACTCGTGCTGAGCGACGGCACGCCCACGCTTCGCATTCTCGATCCCGAGACCATGGCCTTGCGTCGTACCCTGGCAGTGTCGGAAGGAGGCCGGCCGCTCGGCCTGATCAACGACCTCGCCTTCGTGAAGGGCGAGCTGTTGGCCAACATCTTCATGACCGACACGATCGCACGGATCGACCCCGAGGCGGGTATCGTCCGGGCACGGCTAAGCCTCGCGCACCTCGCCCGGGACTGGGGCCGGCGCGATATCCGCGACGTGCTGAACGGGGTCGCCTGGGACGAGAAAGCGGAACGCCTGTTCGTCACCGGCAAGAACTGGCCCAGGCTCAACGAGATCAGCCTGCCGCCGCTTCCCTCACCCAGCGCGTCCGTCACGTCGTAGAGCTCCGGGGACGTTACGTCGTGCTGAACGTGGCTTGCAACCTGGCGCGAGGACGCCCATCGCGCGCTGGAAGGAGCTTGGCGACGATGAAAGCCTATCAAGGAGGATCCTACCAGGACCGGATCGGGCGCGCGGCCGAAGCGAAGCAGAAGGCGCTGGACCTGCTCAAGGCGAGGCCTGCCTTGGACGAAGCGACGCTCGCCGCCCGCCGCGAGGCCGCGTCCGCCCGCCAAGCCGCGCAGGCCGCGAAGCGCGCGGCGCGGCTGGCCGAGCGCGAGGAGGCCGCGGCGCACGGGGCGAGAAGAGCCGACGAGGCGGCGGTCCGCGCCGAAGAGAATGAAGGCGGGCGAATCGCCACCGAAGCGGAGCGCAAGGCGATGCGCGACGCCCGCTACGCCGCGCGCAAAAGCCGGAAGTAAAGTCGGCCAGAGTGGGAATTCGACCGGGTCTGCACATGCCGCTCCCCGGCGAAGGCCGGGGTCCAGGAGCCGGAGGCTTTCGCAAGGCTGTCGTGTCGAGGCCGGCGAGCGCCGGCCTGGACCCCGGCCTTCGCCGGGGAACGATTCAAGCTGATTGAGTTTGAGTCTGGCCGCCAACCTCGGCGAACGCCCGCACCGGAAAAGTGCCCATGCCGGCGATTTTGGGCGGTACCGCGGTAAAGGCGAAGCCCTCGTCCGGAAGCGCGGCGAGGTTGGCCATATGCTCGCAGATCAGTACGCCCGCGCCGAGCAGGAGCGTGTGGACCGGACGGCTCTTCGCGCGCGTGTCGTCGATATTGTGGCTGTCGATGCCGACCAGCGCAGCGCCGCTCTCGACCAGCAGGCGGGCGGCGTCCCGGGTCAGGAAGGGATGGTCGTGATAATAAGCGTCGGCGCGCCAATGTCGGTCCCAGCCGGTGTTGACCAGCACCGCCTTGCCCGAAAGATCGCGGCCTTCGAAGGCACGGGCATCGACGGCCATCTCGTCGCTCCGCACGACGATTCCCGGCAACCCGGCGAGCCGGCCCAGATCGAGCGCGGCCAGGTCCTGTCCGTCCGCGAAGCGGTGGAAGGGCGAGTCGAGATAGGTGCCGGTATTGGCGACCATGTCGATCCGCCCGATCTGGAAGGTGGAGCCGTCGTCATAGAAGGCGGCACTATGCTCGCGCGTCCAATAGTCGCAGATGTGCGGGGCCGGCAGGCCCTTGTAGGTGACCATGCCATGCTCGATCACATGGCTGAGGTCGACGAGCCTCTTCGAATCCGGATTCGCCATAAGGCCAGCGCTCCAATCAACAGCCAGACCACGTTGAGGCTCGTCGACGGCAGGGCGCCGTGCCACCAGCCGTTGACCACGAACCCCGATGCCCCGACCACGTTCATCCACTGGTAGAGGGCCGACTGGCCGGTCAGCCGCTCCATCGAGAGCAACAGGTAGGCGACCAGGATCAGTACGGCGCCGGCCCAGCCCACGATCTCGATCGCGATCTCTAGCGGAGTCAGGCCGCCGCTCCGCGCGCCAGATGCCGCAAGACGTAATGGAGAATGCCCCCGGCCTTGAAATATTCGAGCTCGTTGGCGGTATCGATTCGCACCCGCGCCGCGAAGCTGGCAGTCGTTCCGTCCGCCTTTGTCACCTTGACCGCGATCTCCTTGCGGGGGGCGAGGTCGCCGACGCCCAGAATGTCGAAGGTCTCCGTGCCGTCGAAAGCGGGCGGGGCCTCGACGAACTGGAGCGGGATCACGCCCATGCCGACGAGGTTCGAGCGGTGGATTCGCTCGTAGGTCTCGGCGATCACGGCGCGGACGCCGAGCAGGTTGGTGCCCTTGGCCGCCCAGTCGCGCGACGAGCCGGTGCCGTATTCCTTGCCGGCGACGATGACGAGCGGGGTGCCTTCCGCCTTGTAGCGCATCGCCGCGTCGTAGATCGGCATGACCTCGCCGGTGGGCACGTAGGTGGTGACCCCGCCCTCGGTGCCGGGGGCCATCCGGTTCTTGATGCGGATGTTGGCGAAGGTGCCGCGCATCATGACCTGGTGGTTGCCGCGGCGGGCGCCGTAGGAGTTGAAGTCGGCGCGGGCGACCTGGTGCTCGGAGAGGTAGGCGCCGGCGGGGCTGTCGAGCTTGATCGCGCCGGCAGGGCTGATGTGGTCGGTGGTGATCGAATCGCCCAATATGGCGAGCGGGCGGGCGCCGATGATGTCGGATGGCGGCACCGGAGTCATCGACATGCCCTCGAAATAGGGCGGATTGGCGATGTAGGTGGAGCCCGCGGGCCAGCTGTAGGTGTCGCCCCCGGCGACCGCGATTCCCTGCCAGCGCTCGTCGCCTTTGTAGACGTCGGCGTAGCGGGCGCGGAACATGTCGCCGTCGACGAACCGGTCGATCAGCGAGCGGACCTCGTCGTTGCTCGGCCAGATGTCCTTGAGGAACACGTCCTTGCCGTTCTGATCCTGGCCGATCGGCGTGTCGACCATGTCCTGGATGACCGTGCCCTTCAGCGCATAGGCGACCACCAGCGGCGGCGAGGCGAGATAGTTGGCGCGCACATCGGGCGACACCCGGCCCTCGAAATTGCGGTTGCCGGAAAGGACGGAGGCCGCGACCACGTCGTTCTTGTGGATCGAGGCGCTGATCGCCTCAGGGAGCGGCCCCGAATTGCCGATGCAGGTGGTGCAGCCGTAGCCGACGAGGTCGAAGCCGATCGCGTTCAGGTCCTCCGAAAGCCCGGCGCGGTCGAGATAGTCGGTGACCACCTTCGATCCGGGCGCGAGGCTGGTCTTGACCCAGGGCTTGCTATCGAGCCCCAGAGCGCGCGCCTTGCGGGCGACGAGGCCGGCGGCGACCAGCACGGAAGGGTTGGAGGTGTTGGTGCACGAGGTGATCGCGGCGATGACCACGTCGCCGTGGCCGATATCGTGGGCGGTGCCCTCGGCATTGGGCTCGGCGACGGCGAACCGCTCGGGCAGCTCGGTCTCCGGATGGCCGTATTCGCTGGTGAAGCTGGCGCGGAACTCCTCGTCGACCTGCGAGAGCAGCACCTTGTCCTGGGGCCTCTTGGGGCCGGCGAGGCTCGGCTCGACGCTCGACATGTCGAGCCTCAGGGTCTCGGTAAACACCGGATCGTCGGCCTCGGGCTCGAGCCACATGCCCTGCGCCTTGGCATAGGCTTCGGTCAGAGCGATCGTCTCCTCGGGCCGGCCGGTGAGGCGCATATAGTCGAGCGTCTTCGAATCGATCGGGAAGAAGCCGCAGGTCGCGCCATATTCGGGCGCCATGTTGGCGATCGTCGCCCGGTCGGCGACCGAAAGCTCGGAGACTCCCGGGCCGAAGAATTCGACGAAGCGGCCGACGACGCCCTTGGCGCGAAGCATCTGGGTCACGGTCAGCACGAGATCGGTGGCGGTGATCCCCTCCTTGAGCGCTCCGGTGAGGTGGAAGCCGACGACCTCGGGGATAATCATCGACACGGGCTGGCCGAGCATCGCCGCCTCGGCCTCGATCCCGCCGACTCCCCAGCCGAGCACGCCGAGGCCGTTGACCATCGTCGTGTGGCTGTCGGTGCCGACGAGCGTGTCGGGATAGGCAATCTCCGCGCCGTCCGTCCCCTTCGACGACCATATTCCGCGGGCGATATATTCCAAATTCACCTGGTGGCAGATGCCGGTGCCGGGCGGGACGACCTCGAAATTGTTGAACGCCCGCTGGCCCCATTTGAGGAATTCGTAGCGCTCGATGTTGCGCTGATATTCGAGGGCGACGTTCGCCTCGAACGCTTTGGGCGTGCCGAATTCGTCGACCATCACGCTGTGATCGATGACCAGGTGGACTGGAACGAGCGGGTTGATCTTCTGCGGATCGCCGCCCAGGCGCGCCATCGCGTCGCGCATCGCGGCGAGATCCACGACCGCGGGAACTCCCGTGAAATCCTGCATCAGCACGCGCGCCGGGCGGTACTGGATCTCGCGCTCGGAGCTGCGCGTCTTCTGCCAGTCCACAAGCGCTTGGATGTCGTCGACGGTGACTGTCTTACCATCCTCGAAGCGAAGCAGGTTCTCGAGCAGCACCTTCATCGAGAAGGGCAGCTTGTCGACATTGCCGAGCGTGGCGGCGGCCTTGGCCAGCGAGAAATAGGTATAGGATTTGCCGCCGACGTCGAAGCTGCTGCGTGTTCCGAGTGTGTCGTGGCCGGTGGCTGTCATTTAACATATCCCTAAGTGGACGGTTCGCGAGCCGCGCGAAAAACTGACGCTCCCCTAGCGAGAGACTTCGCGAAACGCTACATTCCGTAGCGCCATGACGGTCAACGGCCATCCGCGTATCGCCATCGATCCCGCCATCTGCGGCGGCCGCCCAACGATCGCCGGCACCCGGATGCGCGTAACGGACATTCTCGAGGCGCTGGCGTCCGGCGTGAGCGAGAAGGAGATCGTCCAGGACTTCCCCTACGTGAAGCTCGAAGACATCCGCGCCTGCCTCGCCTACGCGGCGTCGATAGCCGAAGAGCCGACCCGCTTCGCCGCCGGATGAAATTCCTCGTCGATGCCCAACTGCCGCCAGGCTTGTGCGACTGGCTGCGGGAGAAGGGCCACGAAGCGATCCACGTACGAGACCTTGGGGAACAGGTCTTCACCGACATTCGTATCGCGCAAATCCTTGAAGCGGAGCAGAGCATACTCCTCAGCAAGGACGAGGATTTCGTCACGCTCCGCCTGCCCGACCGCTTTGCTTTTCTGTGGCTGCGATGCGGCAACATCAGCAATCGCGGCCTGGCGGCGTGGCTCGAACTGGAGTGGGTCTCCGTCGAGCGACGATTGGACGCGGGCGCGCGCTTCATCACCTTGCGATAGGGATCGCACCGGATCGAACGAGGCGCGGGAGCAAGACGCCAAGTCAGTAAGGAAAGCGGCTAGCGCTCGCTGGAATCCGTAAGCTCCAGGGTCTTGGCTCTTTCTGGGCAGCACGTGGGGGGAGCCTCAGGCTTGATCGAATTGCCTGAATCGCCTCCGCTCGATGGAGTTCAGGAAGCCACCCATGCGATGACGCTCGTTACGATATCCGGCACGGGGCGGCCCTCGCTGTCTCGCGCCGGTTCGAAGCGCGCGCGCGACCGCATGATGCGGCAGGTGATGGCGTCCAGCTGGGACACGCCGCTGGATTGCGTTACCCGGCAGGCGGAAACCCTTCCCTCCGGAGTCACGCTGAGCTCGAAATGGACCCTGACGTTCAGAGGCCCGCCCGCGACGAGCTCCACCGGCATGTCGCCGCTCCTCACATAGGATGCTAGGTTGGCGAGAGCATGAGCGCGCTGCGGCGGAAGGTCGGCCGCCTGGGCCAGCAGGGCGGCGCCAAGGACGAGAATGTTCGGCGCCACCATTTTTCCTCCCGAGGATCACGATTTGCCGACCGTAGCCCCCCGACCGCTGAGTGAAAAGAAGCAGAGCCGATATCTGTCACACGGCGCACCGGACACGTTGGGAGATTCCCTCTTGCAACCGGCGCTCCTGGAAGTGAGGCTGAGCGCTCAACCCACAAGGAGCGCCGTTCGTGAAGCCAAGCCGCAAGCTCAATCGGGGATCGTTCATGAGCCGGGTGTCCGGCGGCAATCGCACAGGCTTCGGCGGCCAGGCGGGCAAGGGGCCGCCTTCGATCGAGAACGATCACGACCTTGCCGCCCCGGCAGGCAAGGAGGCCGCCGCCACCGACAGCGATCAGTGAGGGGGGCGCCGGTAAGCGCCCGCTAGGCAATTGCAGGGGCCGGCGCGTCCGCAGCGGCCAACGACTTGTCCCCATCGTAACGGATTTGCTCCAGCACGGCGACGATCAGCGCGGTGCTGCTGTGCCGGCCGGCGACCCAGCTCAGCACAAGGATCATGGCGCAAGCTCCAGCCAGGCAATGCCAAAGCCCGATCGTCTCGGGCCGGCCCAGGTTCCACAGAAGTATCAGGCTCAGCGTGAGCAACAGGAACAGGACCGGGACCATCTCGGTCCAGGCGAGATGGCGCGTGCTGAAATGGACGAGGCCCGGCCGATCCCGATAGACGTGATAGTTTGCGCTCCAGCGCTTGTGCTGGGCCTTCGGATTCTTTCGCAGGACCGCCACCCCGTCAAAGTCGTCGAGATTTGCCTTCTTCATCAGCCCATCCGAGAAGGCCCAATGGCTCGGAAGGGCATTTTCCGGCCACCCGAAGGGAAACAGCAACCACTGTTTCAACTGAAGCGGAATCACGTCCTGAACAGCCGAGAGAATGACGGTAACGAAGGCGATGCCGACGCCTAGCGCAGCGACGATCTGGCCAGCATTGTCGAGCAGCGCCTGAGCGGGCCTGTTCCAGCTGAGAATGCCGCCGACGGCGAGCAGCCAGGCGATCGTGACCGGAACGGTGAAATCGGCGACCGCCAGCGCGCGGGTCGAGGCGGACGTGTCGTCCTTCTTCTGCGGATCGGGCATGGGTCGCTCCCCTGCTTCGTCATAGCCGAAAAACGACTGGCTGCGTAGGGACGCCCGCGTCGCAAAGAACAAAAAGCGAAAATTCTATTTACTACAAGGTGCCGTATGGGTTACTATTGGCGACTCGGGCAAATGGGATTCGGAGAAGCGGGATGGACGAGAAGGGCGTTCCGGGGGTGAAGCCGCACCGGCAGCGGCACGACGGTTTCACGCCGAAGAAGCAGCGCAGATTCTTCAAGGCGCTGGGCAGGACGGGCTGCCTCAGCGATGCGGCGCGAAAGGCGGGGATATCGCGCAACACGGTGCGGCGGCATCGGATTAAATGGCCGGACTTCGAGGCCAAGGTCCAGGCGGCGCTGGCGATGGCGGCGACCGAGCTCGAGACCATCGCCTGGAAGCGCGCGGTCGAGGGCGTGCCGGAGGTGGTGATCCGCGACGGCAAGGTCGCGTGGATCAAGATCAAGCCTTCGGACGCGATCCTGAGGCTTCTGCTGCAGGGCGCCAATCCGAAGAAATACGGGCGGACGGGAGGCGCCGGGGCTGTGAAGCCGGCGAAATCGCCGCGGGTGGCGACCAACGCGGAGGTGCGCGAGGCGCTGGCCGGGCGGCTCGCCGCGTTCCGGGAGCGGGTGCGGGCGGAGGCGAAAGCTAAGAGGCGGATTGAGGCCGCTCCGGAGTTTTCCGCGAACGCCGAAACCCCTCACCCCGACCCTCTCCCTATGGGAGAGGGAGGAAGACTGCCCAATCGAGAGTAGCGCCCCGGCCGGCTGGACCGTGATCCGCTTCTGGAACAGCGCGGTGAACGAAAATCCGGAGGGCGTGGCGGAGGCTATTTTGCTCAAGGCCGCCGAGTGCCTCGGCGGCACCCACCCCCAACCCCTCCCTTCCAGGGAGGGGAGGAGAAGGAGGCGGCGCTTCGGCCGCTCTGGGTGGCGACGTCACGGTACCATTGTACCGTGACGTCGATCAGGCTCCGCTGCGCGGACCTGTCGGCCGGCGTTCGCCGTCTCCGGGCATAGCGCAGAGCGCTATGCCCGGGCGGCTCCTGACTACCGGTTCAGCGGATGGACGCTGAGCACCGTGTTGGTGCGGGCGTCGATCTCGTAGATCGCCCGGCCGTCGGAGCGGTAATAGGTGCCGTAGCCGTCGCGATACATGGAGCGATATTCGCTCGGCACCGCGTAGAGGTTGCTCGGCACGCGCTGGCCGACGCGGAAGCAATCGCGGCCGAACACGCTGTCGATCAGCGCGCCGACGCCGCTGCGGCTTTCGCAGACGACCTCCTCATAAGGTCCGCCCTGGCCGTAATAGCCGGGGGCCGCGCCATAGGGGGCCACGCCGGCGCCATAGGCGCCGTAGGCGCGGTCGTCATAGCCATAGCGCTCGTTGCGGTCCCAGGCGCCGCCATCGGCGTAGCGCATGTCCTGCCGGACCGACCGGATTCGCCGCTGCAGATCGAAGCGCTCGCTTTCGGTCAGGCCGTTATAGGACAGGCGCTGCTCCACGCGGGCGAGGTCGTCGAGCTCGCGGCGGAGGCGATAGGCTTCGCGGGAATCGATCGTCCCGGCGCGGATTCCGGCGTCGAGCCGCTGATGAAGCTGGCTGATGCGGACGTCGTAGGAATTGTCCACGCCATATTGGCTGGGGACGGTGCGGTAGGGGGCGGAATAATATTGGGCGGCCGCCGGGGCGGCCGCGCCGAGCGCCGAAGCGGCGGCGGCCAACAAAAGCATCTTCCTCATGGGTACTCTCCTCATCACGCGCCCCACGAGCTCTCAAGAAGGGTATTAACGCATGTAAGCGGCGAGGGTTTCCCCCTAAGGACTCAGCGCCCCAGCAGCACCCGCGCCTGGGTGGCGATCTGGGCGAGCATCGGGGCGGTGGTGACCGAGGCGGTGCGCGCGCGCTCGACGGTGCGGCGGAACTGCTCGATTCGCGGGCCCTGGCTGGCGACCCATTTGTCGACCACACCCTTGGGATCGTCCGACTTGCGCCGCTCGAGGAATTCGAGCCGGAGCTGCTCGAAATCGCGGGCGAGGCCGGCGGTCAGCAGCCGCTCCCACTGGTCGCGCGCCTCGAAATGGTTGGCCGCGTTCTGCGCCCAATCGAGCCCGAGCGCCTCGCCGAGCTTGGTGTAGGCGCGGGTCAGCTGGACCTCGTCGATGCCGAGCTTGCGCCCGAGCATGGCGAGGCCGATCGCCGCGTTGAGCTCGAGCAGGCGAACGATGCGGTCGGCGATGCCCCGCGGGGCGCCGATCTCGTCGAGCTCGGCGCGGAGCGTCCCCGCCTCGGCCTTGGCTTCGGGCCGCAGCAGATCCTCGACCATCGCGCCGAGCTTCTGGAGGCCGGGCCTCAGCATCTCGACCAGCTGCCCCGGAGTCATGTCGGGCGAGGTCACGCGCAGAAGGTCCGCGATGTGCATCTGAAGCGCCGAGGCCGCGCGGGCGAACAGAGCGAGGCGCACATCCTCCGGCACCGCGGCCTGGTCGAGCTCGGCCCAGAGCTTGTCCATGTCGAACAGGCGCTCGGCGGCGAGGAAGGCGGCCGCGGCCTGGTTGAACGAGGCGCCCTCCTCCTCGGTCAGCGAGAAAGGGGCGATGATTCCGAGCCGGTTGACGAAGCGGTTGGCGACCTTGGTGGCGATGATCTCCTTCTTCAGCCGGTGGTTGAGAATCGCCGGCTTGTGCGCTTTTTGCATCTGCGGCGGGAAGGCGGCGAGGAGCTCGGCCTCGAGCGTCGGGTCGCTGGTGAAGGTGCCGCCCTCGATCGCGGCCTGGAGCCGCATCTTGGAGGTCGACAGGAGCACCGCCAGCTCGGGCCGGGTGAGGCCGAGATTCTGCTGGGCGCGGCGAAGCAGGTCCTCGTTCGAGGCGAGCCCCTCGACGGCGCGGTTGAGCTTCCCGCTCTCCTCGAGAATCTCGATCGCCCGGACCAGCAGCGGGAGATCGCGCGCGCCGCCCTGCTCGGCGATCGACAGCGCCAGGGTCTGAAGGCGGTTGTCCTCGAGCACGATCGCGGCGACCTCGTCGGTCATCTCCGCTAGCAACAGGTTGCGCTCATCGAGCCCGAGCCGCCCCTCCGCCATCTCGCGGTTGAGCGGGATCTTGATGTTGACCTCGTTGTCCGAGCAATCGACTCCGGCCGAATTGTCGATGAAGTCGGTGTTGATCCGCCCGCCCGACTGGCTGAACTCGATCCGGCCGGCCTGGGTGATGGCGAGGTTCGCGCCCTCGCCGATCGCCTTGACGCGGAGCTCGGCCGCGTTGACCCGGACCCCGTCGTTGCCGGGATCGCCGACCTCGGAATGGCTTTCGCCGCGGGCCTTGATGTAGGTGCCGATGCCGCCGAACCAGAGCAGGTCGGCCTCGATCTTGAGGATCGCGTTGATCAAAGTCGCCGGATCGACCTTGTCGGCGGCGAGGCCGAGCATGGCGCGGACCTCCTTCGACAGCGGGATCGACTTCTGGCTTCGCGGGAAGATTCCGCCGCCCTTGGAGATCAGCGCCTTGTCGTAATCGGCCCAGGAGGAGCGGGGCAGATTGAACATCCGCTTGCGCTCCTTCCAGCTCTTCGCCGGATCGGGATCGGGATCGAGGAAGATGTGGCGGTGATCGAAGGCGGCGACGAGCTTGATCGCCTTCGACAGCAGCATGCCGTTGCCGAACACGTCGCCCGACATGTCGCCCACTCCGGCGACCCGGATCGGATCCTTCTGGACGTCTATCCCCAGCTCGCGGAAGTGGCGCTGGACCGAGACCCAGGCGCCCTTGGCGGTGATCCCCATCGCCTTGTGGTCGTAGCCGTTGGAGCCCCCGGAGGCGAAGGCGTCGCCGAGCCAGAAGCCGTGATCGATGGCGATCGCGTTGGCGACGTCCGAGAAGCTGGCGGTGCCCTTGTCGGCGGCGACCACGAAATAGGGATCGACGCCGTCGCGGATGACGACCTTGGCCGGATGGACCACCTTGTCCTTGACCAGATTGTCGGTGACCGAGAGCAGGGAGCGGATGAAGATGCGGTAGCTTTCCGTTCCTTCCGCGAGCCAGGAGTCGCGGTCCGACGCGGGGGGAAGCTGCTTGGGATAGAAGCCGCCCTTGGCTCCGGTCGGAACGATCACCGCGTTCTTGACCACCTGGGCCTTCATCAGCCCGAGCACCTCGGTGCGGAAATCGTCGCGCCGGTCCGACCAGCGAAGGCCGCCGCGGGCGACCGGCCCGCCACGCAGGTGGATGCCCTCGACCCGGGGTGAGTAGACCCAGATCTCGCGCCACGGCACCGGCGCCGGAAGGCCCGGCACCTGCGCGGAATCGAGCTTGAAGGCGAGCGCCTCCGCGCCGGCGGGGGAGAAGGCGTTGGTGCGCAAGGTGGCGCGGATGACTCCGCGGATCAGGCGCAGGATCCGGTCCTCGTCGATCGCCGCGACGCCCGCGAGGCCGCGCTCGATCTTGCGCTCGGCCGCCTCGGTCGCCTCGGTCCGGCCGCGCTGCCTGGGATCGTGCATCGCGTCGAACAGCGAGATCAGGCCGCGGGTGACGTCGGGCGCGTGGCGAAGGGCGTCGACCACGGTGATCTGCGAATAGGAAAGGCCGGTCTGACGCAGATAGCGGAACCAGGCGCGGAACAAGGCGACCTCGCGCGGCTCGAGGCTGGCGGCGACGATCAACTGGTTGAACGGGTCGTTCTCGGCCTTGCCTTCGAGCACGTCGGCGACGGCGCGCTCGACGAGGTCGGCGCGCTTGAGCACCGTGGCCGCGTTGCCCCCGCGCGGCATCTGGAGGTCGAAATCGTGGACGAAGCCGGTCGATCCGCCGCGCCCCACGGGCGTCGGCACCTCGTCGAGCACGCGGAAGCCGAAATTCTCGAACACCGGCACGGCCTCGGACAGCGGAATGATCTCCGCGAGCCGGTAAGTCTTCAGGTGGAGGCGGTCGCCGCTCTCGCCGTCGCGGGCGAACAGGCGGACGGCGCGCTCGGCCGGACCTTCGAGGCGGGCGAGGCAGACGACGTCGTGCGCGGCGTCCTCGGAGCCGGTGCGGATCCGGTAGCCTTCGGGAAACTGGTCGAGAAAGGTGATCGCCAGCCGGGTGGCGCGCGCTTCGCCGACCAAGCCTCCGAGCGCCTCCTCCACGCTCGGCACCCAGCCGCGGACCATCGCGTCGAGCCGGCGGTCGAGCGCGGCGACGTCGGGCGTCGGCGCCTTGGCATCGACGTTCAGCGTGTAGCGGACGAGAGCCAGGTCGCCGTCGCCGAGATCGACCGACCAGTTGGTGATCTCGCCCTTGGCGGCCTGCTCGATCATCTCGCCGATGGCGATCCGGCGGCGCGTGGTGAGCTCGTCGCGCGGCAGCCAGACGAAGGCGAACATGTGGCCCTTGAGGATCGAGCGGACCAGGATGAGGGTCGGGCGCGGCCGGTCGGCGAGCGAGATGGCGGTGGCGGCGAGCTCCTTCACCTCCGCGTAGCGAAGGTTGACGAGCAGGTCGCGCGGAAGCCAGGCGATGGCGTGGCGAAGCGCCTTTCCGCTGTGGCCGCTGGGCTCGAAGCCGAAATCCTTTTCGAGGTCGATCAGCACCCGCCGGAGAACGGGGACTTCCTCGATCGGCAGGGTCAGCGCCTCGCTGGTCCACAGGCCCGCATGGACTCCGATGCCGCCGATCTTGCCGCCCTTGCCCTTGAGCGGAACGACGATCAGGTCGAGCGGCACCCGGCGGTGGACCGGAGAGCGAAGATCGGCCTTGGCGATCAGCGGCACCTGCCCGCCCTGCTCGAAATAGCGGATCGCGCCCTCGCTTCCGCCCTCGTCCGTAGGGTCGTCGGAGAGCTTCATGATTCCGAGCCGGTCCGACGGCTTCTTGCCCGGCCGCTCGACCTCGTAGCCGAGCAGGGTCATCGCGCCGTCGGCGAGCCAGTGAAGCAGCGCCTTGCCCTCGCCGTCGGCGAGTGAATCGGCCTGGGCGCGCATATTCTCCTGCATCGCCCGCCAGTCGCCGACCGCCTCGCGCACGTTGGCGAGAACGCGCTGCAATTCGGCGACCAGCTCCGAGCGGCCCTTGGCGTCGGCCCGGTCGACCTCGATATACATCAAAGATTCGCGCCGGGAGCGGTCGTCGCAGAGCGGCTCGAGCCCCTTCAGGGCGCCCTTGGAGTCGCGATCGACGCAGACCACCGGGTGGAGCAGTCGGTGGATGATGAGGCCCCGGGCGGCGATCGCGCCGGCAATGGAATCGACCAGGAACGGCATGTCGTCATTGCCGATGCAGATCCGCATGCGCCGCTGGCCGAGCCGGGTGCCGGTCGATTCGAGCTTGACGATGGCGGTGCCGGGCGGGCGGCGGCCGATCGAGGCCGCGACGAAGGCGGCGGCGGCCTGGCAATCCTCCTTGCCGAAATCCTTGAGCTCCCCGGGGAGCGCTCCGCCGCACAACGCGTCGGCGAGGTTGCCGATCAAGCCCTGGTGAGCGGCATTGCCCGCTACCATGCTGTCCGCTTTCATAAGGTCTCCCGGGATCGGTCCGCGGCGCGAGCGCGCGCCCGGGGCGGCCTATAGACCCGGGCTTACGCTGGCGGCAACCTCACTCGACGACGATTTCGCCCGACATGCCCATGGCCGAGTGCATCATGTGCGTGCAGCGCAGGCGGTAACGGCCGGCCGCGGGCGTCAGCGTGACGTCGACCGCGCCGTGCGAGCCGACCTCGACCTTGCCGTTGGCGACCGGGCCGCTGGCGGCGCCGGCGGCGGCGAAGAATTCCGGCGCCGCGAAATTGTGGCCGCCGCTGCCCGTGTTGACCAGATGCAGGGTGACCGGCTGGCCGGCGGCGAGGTGAATCTCCTCGGGCGCGTAGGCGAAGCTCGACAGCCGGACCTCGACGACGCGCGGCGACTGCTGGGCTTGGGCCGCGGCCGGCGCGGCGAGGAGCGAGGCGAGGACGAGGTTGCGCATGACGAGTCTCCCGGCGGCCCCTGCCGGCGGATCATACCACCAGTGCGAAAAGGAGTTCAATCGTTCCCCGGCGAAGGCCCGTTCCCCGGCGAAGGCCGGAGCCCAGGCGGGCGCGAGCCCGGGTTCGAAAGGGTCTCAGCGAAGATCGGCGCCGAATGCGGATGCCGGCCCTGCCCCCAGAAGCCTTCGGCTCCTGGGCCCCGGCCTTCGCCGGGGAACATTCAGGTGGGGCTGCGCGCAGCCGTGGTGGCTGAGCGACACGGCCGCCGAGATCTAGGCGGCGCTCCATTGGTTTCCCTGAATTGGCGAGAAATTTCAGAGTCATCCCGGCGAAGGGGCACCCCGCAAAGTACTACTTTGCGGGGCCCCCGAAGGCCGGGACCCATGAACTCGGTGTTCGGTGGAAAGACGCAGGTCTGCGCTTCTTCTGGACCCAAAGTGTCCATAGGTCCCGGCCTTCGCCGGGATGACTCCTTTGATTCCCCTTCCAGGGTGAACTTCTGATTGAGCCCGTACCCTAGGCCGCGCTCTTGCGGATCGCCTGGTCGACCAGCCGGGCGTCCGAGACGGGGGCGACTATCGCCAGCCCGTCGCTCTCTCGCCGGGCGACGAGCAGGACGAATTCGCCGTCGCCCTCCACGGCAATGTCGACGCGGGCCAGAGGGCGCGCCGCCTGGAGCTCGGCGCGGATCTCGGTCCAGCGGTCGGGCTTGGGCGCGGGCCGGCGAAGCGCGCGCTCGGCGGCGACGATGCCCTTGAGGCCACCTTCGTGCGCCTCGATCCGCCCCGCGAGCGATCCTTCGGCGACACTTTCGCGGCTCGCCCAGGAAAGGCAGGCGGCGAATTCGGTCAAGCGGGTCTTGTCGTAATCGAGGCCGAAGACGAGCTTGGCGATCGCGGTCATCGGAGCCCGCGCCTGGGCCTTGATCCCGGAATCTTCCAGCAGCTCGGCATAATCATCCGGCTCGGCGGCGGCGGCGAGCGCGAAATCGTGGGCCAGGCCGATCGCCCGGTAGAGCGCCGTCCGGCTGCGCCGATCGCTGTCGCGCGCTTCCTCCGCGGAGGCTCGGGCGAGGCCGAGGCGATCGCCGAGGCCGGGATTTTCGGGCCACAGGCTGAGATTGGAGTCCGGCTCGGCCGAAGCCGGCTCGGGAGCGTCGAAATCGGCGTGCGGGCCGTCGGCCCAGACGAGCGATTCGGCCGCCTGCGGGGCCGGCGCGGCGGCGATGGCGCCACGCACCTGGCCGGCGAGCGCGGAAGCGGTCGCCTCGTCGGCGACCTCCTTCCAGTTGATCACCCCGTAGATGAAGTCGATCGTCTCGCCGTCGGTCGACAGCGGCATGAGGATTCCGCGGTACATGGTGTGATAGCCGCGCTGGCCGACGAACTCGGCCTCGAAGCCGATCGGCGCCGAATTGGCGATGATCTGCAGGTAGTGGTCGGTGAGCCGGGACAGGAGGGAGCGGCTTGGCACCTCGCTGATCCGCCGGACTCCGGCGTCGAGGCCGCATTCGGTGCGCAGCGCGCCGCCGAGATAGGCGATCTCCGGATCCTCGGCGTCGCGCGAAAAATCGAGCAGCACGCTGTGCGGCCCGAAATCCTCGATATTCGCGGGATCGAGATCCTGGATCGAGGGATAGGCTCGGCCCGAGAGGAGCGAGACCCAGTAATTGTAGGCGCGAACGTGCATCCGGCGCTCGTCGACGCCGATTTCGGGCGGCCGCTCCATCGCCGGCTCATCGTCGCCCGCGACGCAGGTGGGCTGGTCCCCGAACTCCCGGTAATTGTCCATATGTTCGGCGCGTCCCTTGCCGCCCTTACGACTGAGCACGGAAGGTGCACCCGGCGTGGTTGATATATGGTTAAGCTTGTTCGCGGGGTTTCCGCGCCGCCCGCGCCGCGCTTGCCATGCCGGGGGGGCGCTGATAATGGCCCCGCTCCCGGGCAGGCCGCTTTAGCTCAGCTGGTAGAGCACATCATTCGTAATGATGGGGTCAACGGTTCGAGTCCGTTAAGCGGCACCACCCCTTTTTCCCCGTTCCATTCGATTCGGCGCGCGGGCGCAGCCTGGCGCTAACGCGGGACCGCGCGTTGCCGGTTGGCTTCCAGCGCGGCCCATCCGTCATTGCGAGCGAAGCGCGGCAATCCAGTGCGGCGTCCGGCGCGGCCTGGATTGCTTCGTCGCTGCGCTCCTCGCAATGACGAAAACCTACGCCTCAGCCCTGTGGGCCGAAATGGCGCTTGGGCGGGGCCTTGCGGTTGGTCTGGACGAGCAGGTCGATCGTCGCCGGGTGGATCGGGTTGGTGAACTGGAAGCCGGCCTTGCCGTCCTCGCACCAGACGACCCGGCTGTTCTGCGGCTCGAGGCCGGGCAGTCGAAGCCATACGATCGTGCCCGCTTCCAGCGCGTTGGGCACGGTGGCCATGAAGCCGTCGGTCGAAAGGTTCATCACCTCGGCATCGAAGATCGAGGCGCCCGGCTCGCGCAGGCGCGCGGCGAGGTTGACGATCCGGCGCTCCGCCGTGCGTCCTTCCGGCGTCGGTAGAATGGCCAATTGTCCACGGCTCAAAGGCTGCACTCCTATGGGGTTCGGCCCGAATAAGGGCATAAGGCTAAGCAAGGCTTAAGCCGCGCTACCGTGCCGAGGGATCGTATCGGGCGCGCGCGGCGTTGTGGGGGCTCATGTGGCGTTGTTGTGGAGCCGTTGTGCAGGCAAAAATCTGGGTTGCGGGCGCGCTGATCGCGCTCGCGGGGTGCGGACAGCCGGCGGGCCAGCGGGGCGCCCCGGCGGCGGCCGAGGCGAACGCCGATCTGCGCCACGCGGTCTCCGATCCGCGAGTCGCGCGCTTCTACGAGGGGCGCGGGTGGCAGAGCGCCTGGTCCCGCGAGAGCGAGCAGGCGCTGCTCGCGGCGATCGGAGAGGCCGACCACCACGCGCTCGACAAGGACGCCTTCCTTCGCCCGATCCAGCAGGCGCCGCGCGGCGCCGCGCACGACGCCGCGCTCAGCCTCGCGGCCATTTCCTATGCCGAGGCGCTGGCGCGCGGGAAGACCGATCCTACGCGGCTCCAGGAGGTCTATACCGTGCCGCGGCCCAATCCGAACCTCGCCGCAGGCCTCGCCGGAGCGCTTCGGGCCGGCAATGTCGGCGACTGGTTGCGCGGCCTCGCCCCGCAGGACTCCGAATATCGCGCGCTTTCGGAAGCCTATCTGGCCGCGAACCGCGAGATCACGGCGGCGACCCAGCATCCGGAGGGATCGCCGCAAAGGCGCGCCGCGACGCCGGCGATCGACCGGGCGCGCGCGCTCGCGGTCAATCTCGAGCGGCGGCGCTGGCTCGAGCGGACTCCGCCGGCGACGCGGATCGACGTCAACACCGCGGCGGCGACGCTCGCCTATCTGCGCGACGGGCAGGTGGCCGACGTCCGCCGAGCCGTGGTCGGCGATCCAGAGCACCAGACGCCGCAGCTCGGCTCGCCGCTCTTCCGGCTCGCGGCCAACCCGACCTGGACGGTGCCGCATTCGATCGAGCAGGCCGAGATCGTGCCCAAGGGCGAGGCCTATATGCGGCGCAACAACATGGAATGGCGCAACGGCCAGATCGTCCAGAAATCGGGGCCGAAAAATTCGCTCGGCCTGGTCAAGTTCGACCTTCGCAACGACGAGCAGATCTATCTCCACGACACGCCCGCCAAGGCGCTCTTCTCGCGCGCCGAGCGGCACGAGAGCCACGGCTGCGTCCGGGTCCAGGACGCGCTCGGCTTCGCCAGGCTGATCGCCGCCGATCAGGGCGTGCTCGATGCGTGGGAGGAGGCGCGGGAGAAGGACGAGGAATCGTTCGTGACCCTGCCGCATCCGATCCCCGTACGGCTGCTCTACCAGACGGCCTTCGTCGACGGCGGCCGGATCGTCTTCGCTCCCGACGTCTATGGCTGGGACGAGGACGTCGCGCAGGCGCTCGGCCTCCCGGCGCGGCCGCGCCGGGCGGCGGCGGCGCGCCACGGCGACGTCGGCCCCTGATGTCCCAATAGGGGGCAGGCCCGATTCCGCGCTGGCGGGGCGCGCCTCGCTTCCTTAGCCCGGCCCGATGCGGTCAGCCTTCCTTATCCTGGGCCTGCTCGCGCCTGCGCCCGCGGCGGCGCAGCGGCTCGGCTATGAAGAGGTGCTGCTCCCGGCCGCGCCCGACCGACCGGCGGCGCCCGCGCCGCTTGCCTATGCCGGCGTGCCCGTCGACGGCGAGGCGGTCCACGCCTTCTACGGCGACCGCATCGAGGCCAGCCCGGAAGGCAACGGATTCGCCTGGGACGTGTCGGCGGAGCTCGGCAGGGGCAACCACCGCCTCTGGCTCGCGAGCGCCGGCGAGGGGGATTTCCGCGGCGGCCTTGGCTATGTCGAGGCGCAGGCGCTCTACAGCCACCCCATAGCCGCAGCCGGCCTTGCCCTCCAGGCCGGCGTCCAGCGCGATTTCCTCGCGCCTCGGCGGACCTGGGCGGTGGTCGGAATGCAGGGCAATGTCAGCACGCCGCTCTATGTCGGCGCCTTCGCTTATTATTCGACCAGGAGCGAGCTGACCGGCAGCCTCTACGCTTATTACGACTGGGAGCCGGTGCGGAACCTGGTTTTCCAGCCCTATGCCGGCTTAGGCTTCGCGGCGGAGGACATGCCTGCGCTCGGCCTCGGCCGCGGCGCCACGGATTTCGAGCTCAGCGCACGGCTGCGCTACCGCATCGCCGAGCCCTTCGCTCCCTATGTCGGGATCAGCCACACCCGCCTGATCGGCCGAACCGCCGATCTCGCGCGGGCAGCGGGAGACGGCACCGAAGCGACCAACATCGTGTTCGGGATCCGCTCCTATTTCTGAGCTCAATGGCAGCTCTTCAGATCGCGGCGCAGAAGCCAGGAATTGACCGGCCAGGCGGCGAGGAAGCCCGCAGGAACCGCGGCCAGGAGCCCGCGCCAGAACATCCACGACAGGATCGAAGGCGCCCCCATCCCGCCCAGCTGATAGTCCGCGAAATTCATGGCGAGCTCCATCACGCCGATCGAAACGACCTCGCCCACCCAGATGATGCGAAGCGCCGCGAGCGCGCCGATCGCGCGGTCCCCCATGACCGGCAGGAGGCCGAGAATGATTCCGGAGGCGTAGGATAGAAGGGTCGCGAGGACGATCGTCTGCCAGGCCGGGAGGCCGATGGTGACGCCGATCGCGAGACCGGCGACCTCGCCGATCACGCAACCGGTGAGGCAATGAAGCGTCGCCTGCGCGGCGAGTCGCCACGGGCCACCGCCCTGTGCCTGATGATGGTGATGATGCGCGTGAGACGTCACGATATTCCCCCATACCCAGATGGGGTATGTTGACATATACCCCGGTGGGGCATAGTTCAAGGTTACGAGATCGAGGAATTGCAGGATGGAACGCGAAAATAGGGCGAGGCTGCTCAACCGGCTCAGCCGGATCGAAGGGCAGGTGCGAGGAGTCGCGCGGATGGTCGAGGAGGACCGTTATTGCATCGACGTGCTCACCCAGCTGCAGGCCGCGCGCGCCGCCCTGGCCAAGGTCGAGACGGAGATGCTGAAGGGCCATCTCGGCCACTGCATCGAAGCGGCGATCGTCGGCGGCGATAGGGCGGAGCAGCGGCGGAAGGCGGCCGAGCTGATCCAGCTGATGGAGCGCACGCGATGAGGGCCATGCTGCTCGCGTCCGCAGTCCTTTTCGCCGGCCCCGCATTGGCGCAGCATCAAGGGCATGCCGGGCATGAGCCCGCGCCGCCACCCCCTGCCGAAGCACCGCAGGCGCCGGCGATGGACCATTCGGCTCATCAGATGCCCGAAGCCCATCCCGGCGAGACCGAGCACCGGATGACCGGCGCGCTCGGCCCCTACGGGATGAGCCGGGAGGCGTCCGGCACCGCCTGGCAGCCCGATTCGTCGATCCACGGGGGGCTTCATGCCATGTCGGGCGACTGGATGCTGATGGGCCACCTCTCTCTGAACGCGGTCTACGACCGGCAGAGCGGGCCGCGCGGGGACGAGATGGCGTTCGTCTCGGGCATGGCGATGGGCTCCGCACGGCGCGACTTGGGGGCCGGCACGTTGCAATTGCGGGCGATGCTGAGTCCCGACCCGTTGATGGGCCGGCGCGGCTATCCGCTCCACCTCGCCTCGGGCGAGACGGCGGACGGGATCACGCCGCTGGTCGACCGCCAGCACCCGCACGACTTCTTCATGGAGCTGTCGGCGAGCTACAGCCACCGGATCGGCGGGGATACGAGCCTGTTCCTCTACGCCGGCCTGCCCGGCGAGCCGGCCTTCGGACCGCCGGCCTTCATGCACCGAATGTCGATCATGGATTCGCCCGAGGCGCCGATCAGCCACCACTGGCTCGATTCGACCCACATCACCTTCGGCGTGGTCACCGCAGGGCTGATCGTCGGCGGGGTGAAGATCGAAGGCTCGCGCTTCAACGGCCGCGAGCCCGACGAGCGGCGCTGGGACATCGAGACGGGCCCGCTCGATTCGACCGCGCTTCGCCTGTCCTGGAGCCCGACGGCCAACCTCTCGCTGCAGGCGAGTTGGGCGCACCTGGTGAGCCCCGAGCAGCTCGAGCCGGGCGAGAATTCGACCCGCTGGTCGGCGAGCGCGATCTACACGCGCCGCTTCGGCTCCGAGGGCTGGTGGTCGACGACTTTGGCCTGGGGTCGGCGATCGGGCGCGCATTCGCAGTTCGACGCCCTCGTTCTCGAAAGCGCGGCGGGAATCGGTTCGTGGACCCTGTTCGCGCGCGGCGAGACGATCGAGACCGACGAGCTGCTTCCCGCGCTCGGCCATCACGGCCCGGCGTTCGACGTCGGCAAGGTCTCGGCGGGCGCTATCCGGGATTTCCGAGTCGCGCCGAACGTCCGGCTCGGCTTCGGCGCGCTCTACGCCGTCAACTTCGTCCCGGGGCCGCTCGAGGCCGCTTACCGGGGCAACCCCGATGGCGCGATGGCGTTCATTCGGCTGAGGATCGACTAGCTGTATCGACATTCAGCTTTCTGATCCCCTCCCCCTGAGGGGGAGGGTAGGGTGGGGGTTTACGGCGTTCGTGGTTATCCTCCGACGCCGTAACCCTCACCCCAACCCTCTCCCCATGGGAGAGGGAGTTTCAGTACCCTGCTGAATGTTGGTACAGCCTAGATCAGATGCCCCGGAGACCGACATGGACGCGCCTTACATTCGCCTCGGGGTAATTCTCGCGCTGGCGGGCCTCGTCACGTTCGCCGTGCTGCGCGCGACCATCGGGGCGGCGGCGGGCGTCGATACCGCGCTCCTCTGCCTCACCGCGATGCTGGTCGCGCCGCTCGGCGTGCTGCTGCTTCTGATCCTGCCGCACCTCTACCGCAACATGCGCGCCAACCTGGTCCTCTACGCCGCCTTCACCTGCCTCTTCCTCGGCGCCTGGACAGCCGGGCGCAGCGACGCGCTTGCGCAGAGTCAGGCTGGTCTGCGCGCCGCCGCCGGTCAGCTGGCCCGTTCCTGAGCGCGCCGGCGACGACGAAGCCAGGCGGTGAAGCCGAGCCGGCTCGGGAGCAGGACGATGCCGGCGATCGACATGGCGAGGGCCAGAGCGGTGGCGACGAACAGAAGCGGCGTGTTGAAATCCTCGTGGCCGCGCCAGTCCATAATGTGCAGTCCCCACAGGAAATCGTAGACCCGCCACAAGGTTGAGCGCCGCGCCGTGACCATTCCGGTATCCGCGGCGACGTAGAGCGCCCGGCCGTCCTCGGGGAACCGGACCCTCCAGGCGGGAAGCGCGCCGCGATATTCGGAATCGTTGGCGGTGATCCGATCGACCCGAACCGCTCGGCCTCCGCCGGCATGATCGGCCTCGGCGATTCGCGTGGCCAGAATCATCGGGATGGGCGAGAGCCTGCGGCCGCTGGCGAGGTCGTAAAGCCGAGGCCGCCCCTCGCGCCCGGAAAGAAGCGCGACGGGCCGGCCGAAAAGATTGCGCAATTCCACCTTCTCCGCCCTCGGCTCGCCGCCGAGGCGCGCGAGGCCGGCCGCCGCGGCTTGGAGATCGAGGGGGGCGGCCGGCTGGACGGCGATCATATGCTCGCTGCGCACCCGCTCGATCGGAAAGGCGGCGAAGAACAGGCCGCTGGCGAACCAGAACAGGATCTGCACCGCCATCAGCAACGCCAGCCATTTGTGAACCTTCGCCCAGAGACCCGCCCCCGCCATTTGCCTGCCCTTCCCCCGCCGCTATGGTGCGGCCATGACGCTCACGCTCTACGATTACTACCGTTCCTCGGCCAGCTACCGGGTTCGGATCGCGCTCAATCTGAAGGGTCTCGAATACGAGCGTGTGCCGGTCAACCTGCTGGAGGGCGAGCAGAAGGACGAAGCCTATCGCGCGCGCAATCCGCAGGGCTTCGTGCCGATGCTTGAGGCGGATGGCGAGCGGCTCACTCAGAGCCTGGCGATCATCGCCTGGCTCGACGCGCGATTTCCGGACCCGCCGCTGCGGTCGGGCGATCCCCACGTCCTGGCGCTGGCGCTGGCGATCGCCGCCGACATCCACCCGCTCAACAACCTGCGCGTGCTGAAGCACCTCGCCGGGCTGGGCGTCGACCAGCCGGCGCGCGACGATTGGTATCGGCACTGGGTCAGCGAAGGCTTTGCCGCGCTTGAGGCGCTGGCGGCGGCGCGCGCAGGGCGCTTCCTGGCCGGAGACGCCGTCACTCTGGCCGACGCCTGCCTGGTGCCGCAGATGTTCAACGCCCGGCGCTTCGACGTGCCGCTCGACGCTTTTCCGACGCTGGTCGCCGCCGACGCGGCGGCCTGCGCGCTCGAACCCTTCGCCGCCGCTCACCCCGACAGGGTGGCGCCCTAGAAGGGAATCGGGCCCAGCAGCTCGACCTTGGCCGACTGGCCGGCGGCGGCGGGCGCCGCAAACTGGAAGGCATAGCCTTCGCTTTGCTTCTGCGCGAACAGCTTGCCGAGGTCGTCCTTGTCGGGGTCCCAGGCTCTCCGCGGGGCCTTGCCCTTGTCGATCTCGCTTTGCCGGTCCTTGTCCCATTCGCCCTTGCGCCGGGCATCGATGTCGGCGACCGGATAGGTCAGGTGGATCACATATTGCGCCGCCTTGCCGCGCTGATCGATCAGCATTTCCAGCGTCGGCCGGTCGGGATTGCCGAAGGTGCCGTCCGCGGACGCGACATAATGGTCGGCGGTGATCGTGGTGAAGAAGGACGGATCGACGTTCCGGTCCGATCCGTGATGCGGCATCTTGAGGATGTCGACATGGAGCTTGCCGGCGGCGTCGAGCAGCCCCTCCCCCTTCAGCCCCTCGATCAGGTAATCGCCGCGCGCGTCGCCGGTGAGCAGGACGGTCTTGCCCTTGTAGGTCGCGACCGCGGCGATGCTCGACAGGTTCGGCACTGAGCCGTCGGTGTAAGCGGCGAGCGCGTCTTCGGGCTTGAGCTGCTTGGCGAACATCTCCTGCAGCTTGTCGAGCTGCTTGGCGAGCGGAGAGGCGACGCGCAGGCTCAGCTCCGGGCCGAGCTGGAAGGGCACGGCCGGCCCCTTGCCGGGGCGCACCAGCTTGCCGTCGAAGCCCTTGTTGATCGGAATGGCGAGCGCCTCCAGATCCTTGCGCAGGATGCTGCCGTTGTTGACGCTGGCCAGCACCTTCAGGCCGGCGCGCGCCTCGTCCTTGTTGGGATTGGTGATCTCAGGGCTGTCGAGATCCACGTCGGTGAGCGTAGTGGCGCCGGCCGAGGCCGTAACCGAGGCGGTCACCGCGCCGATATTGGTGGCGTTGGAGATGCGCTCGAAGCTGTTGAACCAAGCCGTGCGCACCGGATAGGGCCATTGCTGGCCGGCGGTCTTGGCCGCGCGCCAGGCCTTGGTGAAATCGGTGATTCCGAGCACATGGTCGTCGTCGATGTGGCTGACCATCAGCATGTCGATGTGGAAGGCCGCCCCCCGCTTGGCCTGCAGCGCCTTCAGCCGCGGCTCCAGAAAGGGCTTCCAGACCTGCGACGGCCCGCCGTCGATCAGCACCAGGCCGGGATCGGCGGCGGTGCCGTAATGGAGCAGCAGGCAATCGCCGTAGCGCGCCGGCAGCGCCTCGAGCGTGAAGAAATCCGTCGCCATCTTCCCCTCCTTCAGAACGATTGCAGCGCCCGCAGGATGTCGAGCAGGCCATGGCCCTGGAACGCGCGCTCGCGGCCGAGATCGGTCGCGTTTTCGCACAATATGCGCTTGATCCGCCGGGGGTTGCGGTTGAGCTCGGGATAGCGCGCCATCAGCATCGCGGCGGCGGCGCTGACATGCGGCGCGGCCTGGCTGGTGCCGTCGAGCGTCCCGGTCTCGTTGTTCGGCAACAGGCTCTCGATCCGCTCGCCCGGCGCCACCAGGTCCGGCTTCATCCGCCCGTCCCCGGTCGGGCCGCGGCTGGAGAAATAGGAGATGCCGTAGGCGTGCGGATCCCGCCGGTGGGTTGCGCCGACGGTGATCACCGCGTCGGCATTGCCGGGGTCGGTGATGCTGAGCGTGGCGTAGCCGGGGAAGAGGCCACGTTCGGTCTGGTATTTGTGATAGCCATTGTTGCCGGCGGCGGCGACGACGGTGACTCCGGCGCCCACCAGCCGTTCGCATTCGTCGCAGACCGGCGTTCGCCCGCAGGCGAAGCTTTCCACGACGTGCGGGATCGAAAGGCTGAGATTGACTCCGTGGACGACGATATACTGGTTGTGGCTGTTGAGGTAGCGGACCAGCTGAAGCGCGCCGATCACCGCGAACTCGGTGTCCTCGATCGTGTCCGAAATGATCCGCAGGTCCATGATCCGGATGTCCGGGCACATGCCCTGGAGCACGACCTTTTCGGGGTCGCCCTCCTCGCGCAGGTCGGCGCCGATGATGCCGGCGACATGGGTGCCGTGGCCGTCGGTCGGCGTCGACGGATTTTCGACCGCGATCAGGCGCTCGATCGACGACCAATCGAGCGTCTCCGTGTCGCTGATGCTCTGGTAGACGTTGCGAAGATATTTGCGGGCCTCTTCGATCCCGAGCCCGGCGCGCTGCGCCGCCGTTTCCAGCACGGGATTGTCGTTTTCGTCATAGGCCGCGTCGAGCAGGTCGCGCAGGATGGACAGGTCGTAGGTCTTGATCACCCGGCTTTTGGATTCCGGGTCTCGGGGATCGCGCAAAAAGCCGCGATGATCCTTGTCCACCCCGGAATCGATGACCGCCCAGGTGATCGTCTCGCACTTGACGTCGAACAACCGGTAGGCGGCGTCCGCCTTGACCGTCGAGCGCGCATGTTCGTCGGCGAGGCGGATCGCCCGGTTGCTGGCGATCCGCCAGATTCTCGGCTCCTCCTGCCCCGGCTTCGCTTCCGCGGGCCTGGCCATTGCGGGCAGCATGCCGAGCAGCTCGTCGATGCAGGCGACGATCTCGGCATGATATTCGGCGAGCTTGCGCGCCTGGGTGATATTCCGCAGCCCCCTGTCCCGGGCGATTCTGATGATCGCCGTCAGAGTGATGATTCGGGCGATGTCGAGCAGCGGGCCGGACAGCGACTTGTCCTTGCGGGCCTTGGCCTTGTCCTCCGGCTCCCCAAGCACCTCCCTCAGCCCCTCCGGGGTCAGGGCGGATTGGAAAGCCTGACGGAAGGCGGTTTCGGCGAAGCCCGACGCCGTCTTCTCCGCATTTTCGGTGAAGACCTTCCACGCGGTCTGCGCCCATTGGGTCCGCGGCAGCAGATAATGAATCACCTCGTCGAACGTCAGCTGCGCGGCGAGGAAGGTCTGAAGCGGGGCGAACCTGGCGCTCCGGCGCAACGCCGGCTTGTCGGCGCCCTCGGCCGCGAGCAGGTTGCGAAGCAGGGCCACCGCCGAGGTGGATTCGAGCGGGGTGATCAGTAGATCCTGCCGCTCGCCCGGCCGCGCCGCATAACGCTGCCATACGTCGGGCAGGATCGGCGTGTCCTGGGTGAAGCGCTGGCGGTCGCCATTACCGTAAAGGATCCGATTGACGACGTCGGAGCTGATCGCGAATTCTTCGTCCAAATCCTGTCCCCCCCGGTCGAGTCCTTGCCTGTTTTTAGCACGCTTTGCGGCGATTCGATGCGCGACTTTGCGATCCTGTCGAAAACCGATCCTTTTGCAGCCGCCCTCCGGAGCATGGCGGAGCGCGCCGCGCCGGGTTATAGCGAGCGCGAACCAGGGAGCGACTGATGGGACGCGTCGACGCAATCGCCCAAAGCATGGCCGGGGCCCATGTTCTTTCCACGGTGGAGATCCCGCCGATGCAGGACCGGGTCGGCGCGGAAGAGTGGAAGGTCCGAGTCGAGCTCGCCGCCGCCTACCGGCTGGTCGCCTATTACGGCTGGGACGACCTGATCTTCACCCACCTTTCGGCGCGCGTGCCGGGGCCCGAGCATCACTTCCTGCTCAACCCCTACAATCTGATGTTCGAGGAGGTCACGGCCTCGTCCCTGGTCAAGGTCGACATGAGCGGCAATCCGGTCGAGCCGACTCCGTTCATCACCAACGCGGCGGGCTTCACCATCCACAGCGCGCTGCACATGGCGCGCGAGGACGCCCATGCGGTGATCCACCTCCACACGCCCAACGGCCAGGCGGTCTCCGCCCATGGCGACGGGCTGATGCCGCTGACCCAGACGGCGATGCTGATCCGGGGCGATATCGCCTATCACGACTATGAAGGCGTGGCGGTCGATCTCGACGAGCGCGAGCGGCTGATCGCCGATATCGGCGACAAGAATGCGATGATCCTCAGGAACCACGGAACGCTGGCCGTGGGCGAGAATGTCGGCGAGGCCTTCATCCGCATCTACTTCCTCGAGCGCGCCTGCGAGGCGCAGATCAAGGCGCTGTCGGCCGGCCACGAGAACGTCTCCAATCCGCCGCAGGGGACTCCGGAGCTGAGCGCTGAAATGGGCAAGGTCGGGCTCAAGATGAGCGCCAATATGCTCGCCTGGCCGGCGCTGCTGAGGAAGGCCTACAGGCTCGATCCGAGCTTCGCGACCTAGCCGATCCAGTCCTTCTCGAGCCGGCGCGCGGCGACGAAGTAGATCGCCGCGCTGAGCAGGTAGAAGCCGAGCCCGAACAGGATCGAGTAACGCAGCGAGTCCTCGCCATAGGCGGCCCCGAGCCGGGTCGACATCCAGCCGAGGAACTTGATGCCGAAGGCGATGCCGATCAGATTGTTGACGAACAGGAAGCTCGCCGAGGCGGTCGCGCGCATGGCCGGGGCGACGATATGCTGGATCGCCGAGATGACGGGGCCAAGCCACGCCAGAGCGAGCATTTGGCCGATGGTGAAGAGCAGCCAGGCGACATAGAGGTTGGGGGCGAAGGCGCCCGCGGCGAAGGTCGGGGCGGTGATCACGAAGCAGATGGCCGGGATCAGCGCATAGCGCCCCGGACGGCTCGGGCCGACCCGGTCTCCGATCCAGCCGCCGAGCCAGGTGCCCGCGACGCCGCCGACCAGCACGATCGAGCCGTAATACCAGCCGACGTCTGCCTGCGAGAGGCCGAAGCTGCGGTGGAAGAAGCTCGGCAACCAGAAGATCAGCCCGTAGCCGAGGATCGAGCCGAAGGCGGCGCCGAAGGAGAGCAGCCAGAAGCTGGGATTGAAGAGAAGGACGCGCGCCACCGCGGATGCCGGCGGGGCCTCCGAGGACGACGCATCGGCCGGCGCCGGATCGAAGCGGCCGCGGGCCGGCTCTGGGACCAGCAGCTTGATCAGCAAAGCGGCCGGAAGGCCGGCGAGGCCGACGATCAGGAAGGCCATTCGCCAGGAAAGGTGGGACGAGAGCCACCCGCCGAAGAACACGCCCAAAGCCGATCCGATCGGGATCCCGAGCGAATAGAAAGCGAGCGCCCGGGCGCGCTTTTCCTTCGGATAATAATCGGCGACGAGCGAATAAGCGGGGGCGATTCCCCCGGCCTCGCCGACCGCGACGCCCATTCGGGCGACGACGAGTTGGCCGTAGGTCTGGACGAGGCCGCAGGCGGCGGTGAACAGGCTCCAGACCGCGACCGCGGCGGCGATGATGTTGACCCGGCTCTTGCGATCGGCGAGCCAGGCGATCGGCAGAGCGATCGCCGCGTAGAAGATTCCGAAGGCAATTCCGAGGTTGCCGAGCGCGCTGTCGCTGAGCCCAAACTCCGCCTTGATCGGTACCGCCAGGACTCCGATGATCTGGCGGTCGATGAAGTTGAAGATGTAGGCGAGGAGCAGGATGAGGAGGACTCGGCCGCTCACGGCCGCCCCCTCGATCCTGCTCCCGACCTGAATCAACGGAAGTTGAACCCGACCGACAGGAACACCTGCCGCGGATTCCCGTAATAGGCGGTCAGAACGCCTTCGTTGCCGAGCGTCGGGATGTAGTTGCCGGTCACCGGGTTGCGGTTGAACACGCCGGTATCCGGATTCTGCGACAGGAAGTTGTAGCCCGACACGATATATTCCTTGTTGGTCAGGTTACGCCCGTGGAGGCCCACCATCCAGCGGTCGTCGCCCGAGCGCCACACGATGTTCATGTCCCACAGGGCGAAGCCGCCCTGGTCCAGCATCGGCGTGCGCAGCTCGAATTGCTGGCTGCCGCTGCGATAGGAAATGGTGCTGCTCCAGTTGAGCCTCCCTCCGGCGACCGGCGTTTCGTAGCCGAGCGTGCCGCTGGCCGTCCATTCCGGCGTGTTCTGGATGTCGCGGCGGTCGGCGACGTCGATTCCGCGGGCGTCGATGAACTCCAGATATTTGGCGTCGAGATAGCCGAGCGCCCAGGAGAAGGTCAGCCGGTCCTCGCCCGAGAAATTGACGGGGAGGATCGCATTGCCTTCGAACTCCAGGCCCTGGAAGCGCGCCCGGCCGGCATTGGTGGTGATTCCGATGAAGGTCTGCGTGCCGCCCACCACCGCGCCGACGGAGCCCGGGACCTGGACGTCGTGATAATCGGCGCGGAAGGCGTTGAGGCTGATGTTCAGGCGCCGGTCGAACAGCTCGGCGCGATAGCCGAGCTCGTAGCTCCTCACCGTCTCCGGCTCGAACGACATGAAGTCGTAGATTTCCTGCGCGTTGCAGACCGCGCCGGCCGGCGTTCGGCAGGCGGTGGTGACCCCGCGCGGATCGAAGCCGCCGCCCTTGAAGCCTTCGGACCAGCTCGCATAGAGCGTCTGGTTCTCGGCCGGGTGGAAGCTGACCGAGGCGCGCGGCGTGAACTTCTGGAAATCGGCCGTGCCGATGAAGCTCGACGTGGTCAGGAACAGGGTGCCGTTGCCGCCGAAGAAGGGCGAGCCGCCGCCCAGGTAGGTCCGCCGAAGGACGTTGGAGGTCCGCTGGTCCCAGGTATAGCGGCCGCCGAGGGAGACGCTGAACATCGGCGAGAAATCGTAGCTGAAGTCGCCGAACAAAGCGTAGGTCTCGGTGCCGACGTCGCCGAAGGTGAGCGCGGTGACTCCGCCGGGCAGGCGCACGTCGAAGATGGTCACGCCGGTGGCGTCGAGATAATAGCCGCCGACCAGGGCATTGAAGCCGCCGCGATTGTAGAGAACCTGCACCTCCTGCGAGGTCTGCTCGTTGCGGTACACCGCCGGAACGTCGACGTTGACCGAGGGCAAGGCGTCGAAATCGATCGGGGTGTTGGAATTGTCCTTGCGGTAGGCGGTGATGCTGCGAAGCGTCCAGCCGTCCCACGGCTGAACCTCGCCGTAGAGGCTGACTCCCCAGGCGCGGACCCGCTGGGTCGGATCGAGCAGGCCGCCCTGGCTGTCGAAGACGTTGCCGAGAACGGGCGTGCCGCTGGCGATTCCCGGAATCAGCCGGTGGCCGCCGCGCGGGTTGCTGTCGTCGGCGGTGTAATCGCCCTGGAGACGAACGAAGGCGGTGCCCGAATTGTTATATTCGGCGGAAAGGCGGCCGGCCCAAACGTCCTTGTTGTAGTTTTCGAGGCCGGTGGTGAGGTTGTCGCCGAAGCCGCCGCGCGACAGCCGGGCGATCGACGCGCCGACGCGCAGGCGGCGATCCTGGGTGACCGGGGTCGAGCCCGTGAGCACCAGATCGGCCTGCTCGTCGGTGCCGACATTGCCGCGGATCCGCAGCTCCGCATCGGCGGGCAGACGGCGAGTGACATATTTGATCGCGCCGCCGATCGTGTTGCGGCCGTAGAGCGTGCCCTGCGGCCCGCGCAGAACCTCGATCCGCTCGACGTCGTAGATGTCGAGCAGCGCCGCCTGCGGGCGGTTGAGATAGACGTCGTCGATATAGAGGCCGACGCCCGCTTCGAAGCCGGCGACCGGATCCTGCTGGCCGACGCCGCGGATGAACACGGAAAGCGTCGAATTGGTGCCGCGCGAGGCCTCGATGGTCACGTTCGGGGTGGTGTCGGCAATGTCGGTGAGGTCGAGCGCGCCCTCATTTTCCAGCTGCTCGCCCGAATAGGCGCTGATCGCGATCGGGACGTCGATCAGGCGTTCCGCGCGGCGGCGCGCCGTTACGGTGATCAGCTCATCCGGTCCCGGCGTGGTGACCGGCTCCGCCGTAGTCGCGGCCGGCGGCTCCTGAGCGAAGGCGGGGCCGGCGAAGGCGGTGAGCGCGATCAACGCGGCGCCCATCTTGAGGCCGGTCTTGAGGCTGGTGGTGCTGGACATCGGGCTTCTCCTCGTCATTCGGTGGTTTGTGCAGCACGGGCGCGCGACAGGCGGCCCGCGAATTCCTTGAGCGTGTCGTTGAACAAATCCGGCTCTTCGAGATGCGGGGCGTGCCCCGAGCGCTCGAAGCGGACGGCGCGTGCCTGAGGCAGCGCGGCCACGAGATGATCGGCGGTCCCGTCGCCGTAGAGCGAGCTGTGAGCGCCGTGGACGATCAGGGTCGGGTGGCGGATCGAGGCGAGCAGGGCGCGCACGTCCTGGACGACGAGCGATTCCCAGACGGCGGCCATGGCTCCCGCGTCGTTGCGGGCGAATTCCTCCGATACCCAGGTGGCAAGCTGCCTCCGCCCGGCGGCGACGGGCTGGGCGAAAATCGCCTGGCCGGCAGAAAAGGCGAAGCTTTCGTAATCGTCGCGAATGGCGAGGCTGCGCGCGTCGCAGGCTTCGGGGGAAAGGCCGAGATCCCAGCGCGAATCGTTGCGCACCCGGGCGGTCATGTCGATCACCACGGCGCCCGCGAAGCGAGCGGCGGCGGGGCCGCTCAGCACATGCCAGAGGACGGTCGCGCCGAGCGACCAGCCGATGCCGATCGCGCCCTCCAGGTCGAGCGCCTCGGCCAGGCCCGCGACATCGGCGGCGATTCGCTCGACCGTGGGCGCCGGAGCGCCGTGCGATTCGCCGTGGCCGCGAAGGTCGATCGTGATGAGGCGGAAATCGGCGGCCAGCGCCTGCTGCTCGCGAAAGAAGCCGCCATGCGCCATCAGCCCGTGGAGCAGCACGAGCGGAACGCCCGCGCCCTCGTCGCGATAAGCGATCGTCGCCCCGTCCGAAGCGGTGAAAAGCTGCAGCATTCCCTCCCCGGCGCGCCCTCTGAAGGGAGCGTCCGCCGGGGCGGTCAGTGGCCTAAAATGAAAGTTGAGTCAATATTCAAGTTCAGGCGGGATCGTCCGGCGTCGCCTCCGGATCGCGCTCGATCGGCAGCGACCATCTGATCTGGTCGCGCAGCATCTGCTCCTGGTCGTCGAGGCCGGCCTGATAGGCGGCCGCACGCTTGCGCAGCAGCCGCTCGAGGACCACCCCGCGCGATTCGGGCGCCGCCTTGGCGGCTCGGCCGCCGGCGACGGCTTGCGACAAACGGAACGACAAACGCTTCACTCGTGACTCCTTACGCCGAGCCACCCCCCAACATCCGTTCGGTTACCGTGTCTGGGTTAAGAAGCGGTTCCCGCAGCGGGCCCTATCTGCCGAAAGGGCCAAAGGCGGATCGGGGCTGTTCCCCGCCGCCGTTGGAGGCCGCGTCCGGAAGCCCGAGCAGCTTGACGATCTCGTCGAAGCTCCCTTCCACCGCGACTTGCTGGCCGTTGAAGAAGACATCGGTAAAGGCTCCGGCCGCGGAGCGCACGAAGGCGACCTGGTCCGGATTGATGGCGACCTTCCCCCCGCCGCCCTTTCTGAGCACGACAAATTTGGCCACGTATTCTCCCCAACGAGCGTCCGACCCTAACACACATTTGTTAAGCCGCAGTTTCCGCGACGAAGGCGAAGGGCCCGCCGCTTGCGAAAAGATGAAAGGCGGTTCAAGTTCCGTTCGGGGAGAGGATTTCATGAGCGAGCTTGGCCAGACCGCCGTTTCGGCCGACAAGGCGCCGCGCACGGAGCGCGGCCGCAAGACCGTGCGCAAGCTGCTGGAGGCCGCCGCCCAGGAGTTCGGCGAACGCGGCTATCATGAGGCGGCGATCACCGGGATCACGGCGCGCGCCGGTGTGGCGCTCGGCACGTTCTACACCTATTTCGAGAGCAAGGAGGAGCTGTTCCGCGCCCTCGTCCGCGACATGAGCCGCGCCACCCGCGCCCATGTCGCCGAAGCGGTGCGCGGGGCGCCGGACCGGCTCGCGGCCGAGCGCATCGGGCTTGCCGCCTTCATCGCCTTCACCCGCAGGCATCCGGAGCTCTACCGGATCATCGAGGAGGCGCAGTTCGTCGCCGAGGACGCCTATCGCGAGCATTACCTGACCTTCGTCGAAGGCTATCGCGAGGGGCTCGGGGCCGCGCGGAGGCGCGGCGAGATCGCCGAAGGCCCCGACGAGCTGCGCGCCTGGGCGCTGATCGGGATGAGCGTCTTCCTCGGCATGCGCTACGGCCTCTGGCGCCAGGACATGGAGCCCGCCGAAGTCGCCGACCGCGCCATCGATCTCGTTTCCGAGGGCTTGCGCAAAAGATGATCGGCGACCCGCCCGATCTGATCGCCAAGCGGGCCATGCTTCAGGGCGGCCGGGTCGCGCTCGAGGATTCGGCCACGGGGCGCACGCTGACCTATGCGGAGCTCGATTCGCGTGCCGGGCGGGCGGCGGGGATGATGGAGTCGCTCGGCGTCGGCGAAGGCGACCGGGTCGCGATCCTCAGCCGCAACCGAACCGAATTCTTCGAGATCCTGTTCGCCTGCGCCAAGCTCGGAGCGATCCTCGTGCCGCTCAACTGGCGCATGCCGGCGGCCGAGCTGAACGGCCTCGTCGCCGACGCAGCGCCGAGCCTGATTTTTCACGGGGCCGAAGAAGCCGCGGCGGCAGACGCGCTGGCGCTGCCCGCGAAAGTCGACCTGGACGGAGACTATGAGGAGCGGCTCGCCGCGGCTCCGGTCCGGCGCTGGCGCGCACGCTGGCCCGCGGACGGAATCTGGTACCTGATCTACACGTCGGGAACGACCGGCCAGCCCAAAGGGGTGATCTACACCTTCCGCATGGCGCTGGCGAACTACGTCAATATCGGCGGCGCGATTCGCCTGACCGGCACGGACACGACTCTCGCCTTCCTGCCCGTCTTCCACACCGCGGGAATCAACCTGCACGCCCTTCCGACGCTGATCGCCGGCGGCCGGGTGATCGTGATGGACGGGTTCGATAGGGACCGCATCGTCGCCCTTCTGGAGGGGCGGCGGCTCGATACGGTCTTCGGCGTGCCGACCGTCTATCAGGGCCTGCTCGAACACCCCCGTTTCGCCGCCGCGCCGCTCGAGCATGTCCGCCACTGGGGCTGCGGCGGTGCGCCCCTGCCGGACGCCGTCGCGCTCGCCTGCCCCGATCTCGGAATCCGCCTCTGCGCGGGCATGGGGATGACCGAAACGGGTCCGACCGCCTTTCTCGTCGATCCGGCCGAGGCCTGGACGCGGATCGGTTCGGTCGGCCGCCCGCAACTGCTTTGCTCTGCAAGGATCGTGGGCAAGGACGGGCTGGAGGCGAAAGCCGGAGAGGTCGGCGAGCTGCAGTTCGCCGGCCCCGCAATCACGCCCGGCTATTGGCGAAACCCGGAGGCGACCGCCGCCGCGTTCACTGCGGACGGCTGGCTGATTTCCGGCGACCTCGCCCGGTGCGACGGCGACGGCGTTTTCTGGATCGCCGGCCGGCACAAGGAGATGTTCATCTCGGGCGGCGAGAACGTCTATCCCGCCGAGGTGGAGAATGTCCTGGCCGCCCATCCGGGGGTCGTCGACGCCGCCGTTCTGGCGGAGACGGATCCCAAATGGGGGGAGGTCGGCCGCGCTTTCGTCCAGCTCGCGCAAGGCGGCTCGCGCCCGGCGCCCGGGGAGCTCCAGGACTTCTGCCGAGCGCGGCTGGCCCCCTACAAGGTGCCGCGCCGCTTCGATTTCGTCGCCGAATTCCCGCGCACCTCGGCGGGGAAGATTCAAAAGCATCTGCTGGCCCAGGGCCTGTAGGGGGCTGCCGGCTCCCTCCCGGAAGACGAGGAAGCCGCGCCCGTCGTTCAGCACCAATTGCAGTACGTAATGTCCTCATAGGCGTCCAGGCGGCCGATCAGCGTGCTGTGGCCGTCGCAGTAGAAGACTTCGGTGCCCGAAACCGGACCGTTGGGGTAGGGCATGTAATAAACGATCCGATCATAGCCGGGCTGGCACTGGACCTGAGCTTCCGCCGGGAAAGCATAGACGCCGATCAACGCGGCCGTGGACAGGCCGAATGCTATCAATAGCTTCTTCATGAGTCCCTCCTCTTGTTGAAGAGATCATGAAGAGGCGCCCTTCGACGGCGCGAGTCAATATGCACCCAATACGGTAAAAGACCCTGCTTCAGGAGTTGAACCAAGCTCTCCGCGACTCTCGCGGCGCGGATTCTCGCCGTTTTGGCGTCACGATGACGCTGCACGCCCCGTCCCCCCGGACGGGGCTGCGCAGTGCGGGGGCACCGCGCAACAGCGTCATGGTCGGGGAGAGAGGATTCGAACCTCCGGCCCCTGCCTCCCGAAGACAGTGCTCTACCAGGCTGAGCTACTCCCCGACCGATGCGCTCGGCCCCGGAGATTGAACTCCGCGGCCGGCGGGGCCGGGCGTCTATAGGGAGGGGTCATGCCGAGTGCAAGCGGGCGGCGCGCTCCGCCTCGATTTGCCGCAGGAGAGGCTTCGCCGCCACAGCGGCCAGCGCGCCGCTAAGCGCCAGAGCGACGATCAGCGCGAGCGGAGACGTCCCGCCGCGCTTCGCCAATTGCTCTGGCTCAGCGCCGCTCGCCACCAGCTTCTCGATCCGCCGCCGGTAGAAATAATTTCCGTAGCCCCCGGTCAAGAAGGTGAGCAGGACCAGCAGCGCCGGCGTGTACCGGCCGAGGCCCGGGACCGCCGCGCCGAGCGCGCTGACCGCGATATTGGCGAGGATGAACAAGGCGAGGGCAAGCCACATCTTGCGGAAGACCAGCCAATAGGCGCCGGCGAAGCAGGCCGCCCAATTCCAGCTGGTCACGCAGCGCCTCTCGTCCATCTCCCGCCAGCGGCGCAGATAATAATCGGCCCGAGGGCCGATCGCGGCGCGCAGCCGCTCCTCGTTCGAAAGCGCCTCGTTCCCCTTCGCTGCCATCTCCCCCTCCCCGCCGCATTTCCGATAACCGCTCGCCCTAGCGCGATCCTCAGCCGCCCCGGGCGCCGAGCATCTCGGCGATCGCCACGAATTTTTCGCGTGGGGACCCTTCGCGCGCGCGGGCCGCCTCCGCCGCCTCGATCCGTTGCCAGTCGCGAAAGGTCACGATCTCGACCCCGCGGCTCTCCAGCAGCCGGTCGAGCCCGGGCCGCCCTTCCTTGCGTCCGCCGCCCTGCCCGACATCGGCCGCGATTCGCTCGGCCACCTCGTAGCCGTCCGGACGGTTGGTGCCGATCGTGCCCGTCGGGCCCCGCCGCGCCCAGCCGACGCAGTAGAGCCCGCCGCCGATCACTCCGTCGGCATTGGCGAAGCGGCCGCGATCCTCCTCATAGGCGACTCCCGGTATCGGCGGCGTCTTGTAGCCGATGCAGGTGACCACCAGCCCGCAGGGAATTTCGTACGTCTCCCCGGTGCCGACCGCGGCGCCCCTCTCGTCGAGCCGAGTCCTTTCGACGATCAGCCGCTCCACCTTGCCCTCGCCCTCTACGGCCACCGGCTTGGCGAAGAAGTCGAATACGATGCGCTTGGGCTTGTCCGCCGCGAGCCCCGCGAAGTCGCGCAAATGGGTCACCGATTTGCGCTGGCCGGGCTCGAGCAGGGCGTCGTCGAGCGCAGGCGGAAAATCGGCGAGGTCGACGATCGGGACGGCTTCCTCCAGATGACCGAGTTCGCCGAGCTCCTTGGGAGTCATCGCGATCTGGTGAGGCCCGCGCCGGCCGAGCACGTCGATCCTTCGGATCGCCGAATTGCCGAGCTTCGAGAAAGCGTGGGCGACGATGTCCGATCCGGCGAACTCGGCCGGAGTCTTGGAAAGGATCCGAGCGACGTCGAGAGCGACGTTGCCGTTGCCGATCACCGCGGCGGCCTCGACGTCCAGCGGCGGATCGAGATCGGCGAATTCGGGATGGCCGTTATACCAGCCGACGAACGCCGCCGATCCGACCACGCCGGGGAGGTCGCCGCCCGGTATCTCAAGGGTCCGGTCGTCAGGCGCGCCGGTGGCGAGGATGACCGCATCGTAGAGCTCGAGCAATTCGGGGATCGAAACGTCGCGCCCGACCAGCACGTTGCCGACGAAGCGCACATTTTCGCTCAGAGCGACCTTTTCGTAGCGCTTGGCGACGGCCTTGATCGACTGGTGATCGGGCGCGACTCCGAAGCGGATCAGGCCGTAGGGGACCGGCATTCGGTCGATCATGTCGACCCGGACGCCGTCGCCGAAATTCTTCTGCAGCGCCTCCGCGCAATAATAGCCGGCGGGGCCCGACCCGATCACCGCTACATGCCGCATCCCGCCTCCCGTTCGCTTTGCCCGGCGGGTGTAGCGCGCCGGGGACGGGGCGCGCTAGGCCTTCTTCGTGCGGTCCTCGAGCAGCTCGGGGGCGGAGCGCCTGAGGCCCGCCTCGATCGCCTTGCCGAAGAAGGCGAGCGCGGGCGGGAGAACCACGGTCACCCGCACCAGGCTCTCGCGCACGTCGAGCGAGGCGTCGATCTCCTGCCCCATGACGGCGACGCCGAGCCTCATGAGATCGCCCTCCCATTGCGAGCGCACCTGCGCGCCCGAGGGCAGATGGGCGGTGAGCCCGCCGACGTTGCTGGCGATGCGCCTCTTGGCCTCCTCGGCTCCGAGGCGGTGGGGGAGGTCGACGCTGATGGGTGCGCTCATGCGCCCAGTCTAGGGACGCGGCGCGCGAGCCGCAACGCCCCCCTCAGGCGTTGAAAACGTTGCAGTTCTTCGGCGTCGCGTTGCCGACGTTGGTGATCACCTGATTGGTCCGCTGGCGCACGTTGAAGGCGCTTTCGTAGCGGATGATTCGAGTCCCGAAGATCGTATCCGAGACGAGCGGCTGGTAGTTGTAGACCACCTCGACGAGCATGATCGCGGTCCCCGTCGTCGCCGCGATCCGGTTTCCGGGAGGGCCCACCGCCTGCAGATTGGCGTTGTTCTGGCCGGTGCCCTGGGGGCCGTAACTGGAGGCGACGTTGCGCGCTCCGTCGCAGCGCTGCCATCGGATCCACTGGCCGGTGCTGGCGCCGTTCAGGCCGGCCGCGTTCGGCTCGACGCTGGAAAGGATGATCCGCCCGTTCTGGCGGAAGCGGATGCTGTCGCCGGTCATCTTCGCGCCGGTCAGAAGCTCGATGACGTTGGCTTCGTCGATGCTGTCGCGAACCCGCGCCGCATTGTCGGCGGCGAGCATGGCGATGTTGCTGACTCGAAGGTGCGCCATGGCGAGGTTGGCGGTTTCGAGCCCGACCAGGCCGAGCGTGACGAGCACCGGCAAAGCCATGGCGAATTCGATGAAGGCGAGGCCGCCTTCGCAAGCGCGCAGGCGCCGAGCGAAGCGCGCGCCGCGCCGCAGCGGGGCGGGAAGGGTCAGTTGCATCGGATCGACACCCCGGTGTTGCGGGCCGCGAAGGGCTGGTTGCGCAGCACGGTATTCTGGTTGATCGTGACGTTGTCGCTCCAGCCGAAGAGATTCCCGACCGGGACGATTCGCGGATAGACCATCCGCACCTCGAAATAGACGACGTCCTCGGCATTGCCCATGCCGGTGCGGCCCCGATCGAGATCAAATTGGCCGTTGCCGTTGAAATCCTGGTAGCAATCCCCGGCATTATACTGGCCGAGCGGCACCGTATCCTGGGTGATCGTCTCGGGCGTCCTGACCCCGGTGAAGTCCGCATAGGAGCGGGTCGTGACGGTCACCGTCGCGTCGCGCGAGAAGTCCCGAAGCCTGGTTCGGACCTGGGCCGCGATCGTGTCGGTCGAAATACCGCCGACGGTGCCCATCCGCGCCGCCTCGTGAAGCGCCCCCTGCACGATCGACGAGACGTAGCTGCGGTAGCCGAGGTCGACCACGCCGACCAGCAGGCCGCACATCACCGGCAGGATCAAAGCGAACTCGACGATCGTCGCTCCGCCGGCGTCGCGCCGCAGCGCGCGGAGGAAGGAACGGCGGCTCACTGCGTCAGCCTCAGAGCGCCGATGTTGCTGCCGATCTGGCGGAAGCGGGCGATGAGGGCGTTGCGGTCCGAGATGGTCGACGCCTGGTTGGCATTGCTCGCGCAGCCCTGCATCTCGCTGGTCAGAGTCGTCCCGAAGGCGATCACCCAGATCGAGATGTTCAGGCTCTTGGCCGCGTTGCAGATCATCTTGAACCGCTGCATGTGGCGGCCGTTGAGCTCGGCTTCGGTCGGAGCGGCCTGGCCGCTCACGCGCTGGTCGTTCTTTTCGATGCCCATGAAGGTGTAGATGCCGGGATCGGTATCCATCTGGCCGTCGGTCATGAAGATGATGTGCCGCGCGACGGGCATCGAATTGTACGTGTCCGGGCTGTCGTGGAAGATGCCGCCGCTCGAGAGCATCCGAGCGCCCCACAGCATGCCGATGTCGTGATAGGTACTTCCGGTCGGCGTGAGCGCGTTGACATAGGACTGCATTGCGCTGCGGGTGAACGCGGTGAGGCGCACCGCCGCCGCGGGGCAAGCCGAGCCGACCGGCGAGTTTACGCCGCTGGTCGAAGAGGTGCGGCTATAGGCGAGCTGCGGCAGCGCCGGGTGCCAGCGCGTGGCGTCGTTGGTCGGGATGAGGTTGATGTCCAGATCGTAAGCGGTCGCCGGAATCGCCAGGTTCGCCGGCGTGGTCGACGTGATCAGATTCGGTGCGGCGGTCTGCCTCTCCTCGATGCAGCCGGCCCAGGTGATATTCGTCTTCGTTATCTGAGCGCCGGCGACACCGAGCTCTTCTCCGTCATAGATTCCGGGCGTCGTGACGTAGCCGTCATTCGTGACGTCGTTGTCGTTTGATATGGTGGTGGCGGCTGTCGCGATCTGGATCGGAGTGCCGAGCTTGTACTGGCTGACGTCGATCGGCTCCTGCTGCCACAAGGTGGCGCTCCAGCGATAGCGCGTCTCGTAGGTCGGCGTGTTGACCTGGACATAGTGGCGACGGCAGGAACGGCTGTTGGAGGAGGTGTCCGGCGCGCCGGGCCATCCCCAGTCGACGCCGCTGGTTTCGTCGTTCGAGAAGGTGCGCGTCCAGCTCGGCTGCGGAGCCGGGCCGCCGCCCTGATTGGCGCTCGGGGTGAAGCCGCTGAACGCGACGTTGCGGCCGTATTTGTCGCAATCGGTCTGCGAAATCGAACTGCCGTAGACCTGCGTCACCGGCGCCTGGGGCGGATCGGGATCGCCGACATAGGTCAGCTGGTCGTAGCGGGCGACGCGCGACTGCACGGCCGAGCTGTTGACCAGATAATCGGGATTCACGCCGCGGATCAGCGTCCCGACGTTGACCGTGCTCGAATAAGGCACGACTCCGTAGCGCAGCCGCATGCCGTTCGCTTCGAGCTGAGTCTGGATCGGCGCGAGCTCGTCGTAGAGCGCCATCACCGCGTCGCGCAGCGAAACGATCTTGTTGGTGCCGTTGAGCGGATCGGCCATCGATCCGGTGACGTCGAGGACCAGCATCACGTCCGTATTCACGAAGTTCAACGATGCGTCGCAGGTGACGTTGAGCGGCATCGAATCGAAGCCGAGGATGCGCATGATGGAGGTCGGTATGCGCGTCGAGGCGCTCACTCGGATCGTTCCTGACGTCGGCCGGGTGATGCTGGGCGTGAACGGGCGAGTTTGGTAGAGGCCCTGCTGGAAGTTGAAGTTGAAGAAGCGGGTGGCCTCGGTGCGCACGTTGGTGTCGAGCGTGTCGTTGACCATCACCCGGCGGCCGGCGAGGGCGGCGGCGTCGCAGGCGCTCTGCAGGCGGGTCTTGGCCATGTAGGCGCGGCTCATGTCGACTCCCGAGCCGATCATCGCCGCCAGCGGCACCAGAGCGGCGCCCAGAATCGCAAGCGTGTTGCCGCGCGAATCGCTGCGCAGCCGCGTCAGGAACCCCTTGCCATGTGCAGGAGACGCGTCCGGGGCGCGCCCGTCGGATTGGTGCATCTTTATCCCTCCAAGGCCCTGTCGGGCTCTTCGCGAGGGTGCTTTTGCCCGATTAAAGCTAATCGCCGCTCAAAGGGTCTGGTTACCGTCCCATTAGCTATGCCGGGCGCATTCGCGCTGCTATCGAAAGCCGATGCGGACCCTCCTTACGCTCGCCTTCGCCCTCCTCTTCCTGACCGCCGCGCCCACGCCCGCGCGCGCGCAGGAACTGCCCGTCGGTCAGGGCGAGGCCGAGTATCAGGCCTGGCTCGCCGCCGGCGGCCCGGGCCGTCAGGGCCAGGTGCTGTCGTTCGAATCCTGGCAGGACGTGGCCGGCGTTCGCGGCGTTCTTCCGACATGGCAGGTGATCCGGACCGCGAGCATGTGGCGCGAATGCGGCGGCCAGCCGTTCGAGGTGCCGCCCTTCACGCTCTGGCCCGGAATGGTCGACACGCTCCGCTTCATCCGCGACCATGTGAAGCCCGCGGTCGGCGAGGTCGAGGCGGTCTCCGGCTACCGCAACCCCGCGCTCAACAATTGCGCCCGCGGCTCCGAGCGAAGCGCCCACCTCGATTTCTTCGCGCTCGACCTGGTGCCCAAGCGGCCGACCACGCGGCGGCAATTGTTCGAGGAGATCTGCCCGGTCCACGCGCGCTACGGAGCGGCGGCCGGCGTCGGCCTCGGCTTCTACACGTTCACCCGATTCCACATCGACACGCGAAGCTTCCGCCGCTGGGGCAGCGCCGGTCCGGCGGGCAACGAAAGCCCCTGCGCGGTACTCGAGCGCGGCGGCGACCCGGAGGCGGTGCCGGTCCGGCCGTCGACCGTCCCGGTGGCTCAGCCGCCGGTGATGCCGTTCCAGCCCAACGTGACCAGCCCGCCCCCGGCGCCGGTGCCGCCGCGCTAGCTCCCCTTCCTTCAGGGAAGGGGGATGGAGTGGATCGTTCCCCGGCGAAGGCCGGGGTCCAGGCCGGCGCGAGCCGGGTTCGAATGGACTAACGAAGCTCCACCGCGCAAATCCCCAGCGCGGCGAGTCCGCTGCCAGCCTTCCAGAAGCCTTCGGCTCCTGGGCCCCGGCCTTCGCCGGGGAACGGTTCAGGAGCTGACTCCGAGGTTTTCTGGATTGCCGCGACCTGCCTCGCAACTAGCGACGCGCGGCGCCCGCCCGCATGGTTCCGCAGCCCGTCCCGCGGTTTGAACGACTCGTCGCCTCTGCACGGCCGCAGCGCCTTGAAGACCGCGATATTCTCCCTATCTTGTTGAAATGCGACAATTTATCACGGCGGCCGCGCTAGCGGCAACGCTCTTTCTCGCGCCCGGCGCGTCCTTGGGTGTGACCCAGGATCAGCCCGTGCAGACCGCAACCGTGCAGGCGCAGGCGCCCACGCCGGAGGTGTCGCCGGCCGCGGCTTACGGGCTTCCCGCCGGCCACGATCACGACCATGAATCCGGCCTCGCGCCGGGACAGGATGCGGCGCAGTTCCGCGCCTGGCTGGGCCGCTCCAGCGCCAACCGGGCGGCGATCGATGCCTTTCAGGCTCGGCTGACCGCCGAGGGCGTGGCCGGCGTCGTTCCGCTGTGGCAGCTGGTGCGCACCTCCTCGTCGTGGCGCGAATGCGGGGCGGAGCCGTTCGAGGTCGCGCCGGCCGATAAGTGGGACCATATCGTCGAGACGCTTCGGTTCGTGCGCGACAAGGTGAAGCCCGCGGTCGGCGAGGTCGAGGCGCTCAGCGCCTATCGCAACGAGCATCTCAACGCCTGCTCGGCCGGAGCGCCGCGAAGCGCCCACCGGCAGTTCTTCGCGCTCGATCTGACCCCGGTGAACGCCGCCGTGACCCGATCGGCCATGATCCAAAGCGTCTGCCGCGCCCACGCCCACGACGGGCGCAGCTACGACGCCGGGCTCGGCTTCTATTCGGGCCGGCGATTTCATGTCGATTCGAACGGGTATCGCAAATGGGGGCCGGATGGCCGGGGCGCGAGCAGCCCCTGTGCCGCGGTGCGCCAAGCCTGATTAGAGCGATGGCGTGGAGCCGCCGCGCCTAAGCGCAAAGCCGGCGGACCGCCCGCCAGAGACCCTCGGTGAGCGAGACGTACCCGATACCTTGACGGATCAGCCGAGTCCCAGCGCTGCCTTGTAGGTGTCGAGCAAAGCCTCGGCCTCCTGGCGGACGTGGCTCTCCATCTTGCGCAGGCGCACCACGGTGCGCATCGTCTTTGGATCGTAGCCGCGGGCCTTGGCCTCAGCGTAGACGTCGCGGATATCGTCCGCCATCGCCTTCTTCTCCTCCTCGAGCCGCTCGATCCGCTCGATCAGCAGCCTGAGTTCGTCAGCCGCGATGCTTCCTTCCGCCAATTCACGCTCCATCGGATTCGGGTTGAGGAGCGGCTCTACGGGCTCCCCTCGCGGCGCTCAAGCGCCTTGCGCTCGCCCCTCTACCCTTTATTGCCCTTGGTCCGATGCCGACCAAACAGAACAGCCAGAGCCGCTTCGTGCCGCGCAGCCGCAAGGTGCGCATTCTTGCCACCTTGGGGCCTGCTTCCGACACGCCGGCGATGATCCGCCGGCTCGCCGAGGCCGGCGCCGACGCCTTTCGAATCAACATGAGCCACGGCACCCACGCGGATCACGCCCGGCGGATCGCGGCGATCCGGGAGATCGAGCACGAGCTCGACCGGCCGACGACGATCGTCGCCGACCTGCAGGGGCCGAAGCTTCGCGTCGGCAGGTTCGCGGGCGACAAGGCGGTGCTGAAGAACGGGCAGCTCTTCACCTTCGACCGCGACAAGACGCCGGGCGATAGCAAGCGCGCCACCCTGCCCCATCCCGAAATTTTCGCCGCGGTCGAACCCGGGACCCGGCTGCTGGTCGACGACGGCAAGCTGGTCTTCCGGGTGATCGAGGCGGGCGCCGACAGGATCGAGACCAGGGTCGAGGTCGGCGGCACGATCTCCAACAACAAGGGCCTCAACGTGCCCGACGTGGTGCTTCCGCTGGCGGCGCTGACCGAGAAGGACCGCGCCGACCTCGCCTTCGCGCTCGAGCAGCATGTCGACTGGATCGCGCTCTCCTTCGTCCAGCGGCCCGAGGATGTGGCCGAGGCGCGGCGGCTGATCGGCGGCAAGGCCAATCTGCTCGCCAAGATCGAGAAGCCGGCGGCGATCGAGCGGCTGGAGGGCATATTGGAGCTCGCCGACGCGGTGATGGTCGCTCGCGGCGACCTCGGCGTCGAGATGCCGCCCGAGGAGGTGCCGCCGCTTCAGAAGCGCATCGTCGAGGCGGCGCGGCGGATGGGGCGGCCGGTGGTCGTCGCGACCCAGATGCTCGAATCGATGATCTCCTCGCCCTCGCCGACCCGGGCCGAGGTCTCCGACGTCGCCACCGCGGTCTATGACGGCGCCGACGCGATCATGCTTTCGGCGGAGAGCGCCTCCGGCCAGTTTCCGTGCGAGGCGGTCGAGATGATGAACAAGATCGCGACCAGCGTCGAGCAGGACCCGACGCACTATGCCCGGGTCCACTTCACCGAGACCCTGCCCGACGCGACCACCAACGACGCCATCGCGCGCGCCGCGAGCGATATCGTCCGCACCGTCACCGCCAACGCCATCGTCTGCTTCACCAGCTCGGGCTCGACCGCGCGGCGGGTGGCGCGCGAGCGGCCGACCGTGCCGCTGCTGGTGCTGACGCCCTCGCTCAGGACCGCCCGGCACCTCGGGCTGTTGTGGGGGGCTCATGCGGTGCGCACCCGCGACGTCCACAGCTTCGAAGAAATGGTCGGCAAGTCGAAGCGCATGGCGATCCGCCACGGCCTCGCCAAGGGCGGCGACCGGATCATCGTCACCGCCGGAGTGCCCTTCGGCGTCCCGGGGTCGACCAATGTCGTTCACGTCGCCCGGCTGATCGGGGACGAGCTGGAGAAGCACCGGGCGGGGTAACCCTTGAGTCATCCCGGCGAAAGCCGGGACCCATGAACACCGAGATATCCGTGAGAAGCGAAAGCGTCGTCGCTTTCTTCGGCACCATCGACGTTCATGGGTCCCGGCTTCCGCCGGGATGACTCATGAATCGCTCACCGCGTCGCCACCATCGCATCGGGCTCGGAGGTGACCGGGGCCGCCTCCTCGATCAAGGGCGCGGCGAAATTGTAGCGGGCGAGCCTTGGCACGCAGGCCTTGGCGTCGTCGGGCTCGAAATCATATTCGCATACGCCGCAATTGACGACGTCGCCCTGGCTGTCGATCGCCAGGATCTGCGCCTCGTCGAGCTCCTCGAGGATGTAGCGAAGGCACAGGACGACGACCTGGTGGCAGACGATCAGGACGCGGCGGTCGGCATGATGAAGGCTGACCGTGTCGAGCGCGCTCCTGAGGCGCAGGATGACGTCGGCCCAGCTCTCGCCGCCGGGCGCTCGGAAATAGAATTTGCCGAGGCGCGCGCGATGATCGGCGAGGTCGGGATGGCGCTGGCGGATGCCGCTCGTGGTCAGCCGGTCGAGGACGCCGAACTCGCGCTCGCGCAGGCGCTCGTCGACGATCGGCTGGCGGCCGCTCTCGCCCACCCCGCCCGCCTCGCAGATCGCCCGCGCCGTCTGGCGGGCCCGCACATAAGGCGAGGAGAGGACGATCTCGGGCTTCTGCTCTTCCGGCAAAGCGGCGAACCAGCGGCCCAGCGCCCGGGCCTGCTCGTGGCCGAGCTCGGAGAGCGGAACGTCGACGTCGCGCGTATCGATGTCGATCATTCCGAGATTGGCAGCCTGCGCCGCCTCGCTCGCGACGTTGCCGGCGCTCTGCCCGTGGCGGACGATCCACAGTTTCTCGGGCCACCTTTGTCTCACACGCCGGATAATGCGCCCGGCGGGCAAAGGTTCAGAGCAGGCCTTCGGCCTCGAGCCTCGCGCGCAGGTCGTCCGCGCCGGTGAAGAGGTGGGCCTGCATGCCGATCGCCAGCGCGCCCTCGACGTTGACCGCACGGTCGTCGACCAGCAGCGCCTCGGCGGGCCTCAGCCGGAAGCGGTCGAGCGCCAGCCAGTAGATGGCGGGATCGGGCTTGAGCAGCTTGACCTCGCCGGAGACGAGGATGTCGCGGAAGCGCGCGAAGAAGGCCTGCTCGCGCGCGTGGAAAGGCGGCCAGAAATCGGCCGAGAAATTGGTGATCGCGAAGAGCGGCACGCCCCTGGCGTCGAGCGCCTCGACGATCTCGTGCGTGCCCGGCACCGGGCCGGTGATCGTCTCGCCGAAGCGCTCGCTCCAGGCGGCGATCAAGTGGGCATATTCGGGGAAGCGCTCGTTGAGCTCGGCCGCGGCCTCGGTATAGGGCCGGCCGCCATCGAGCGTCTCGTGCCAGGCGAAGAGCGCCGTGTCCTCGATGAACCGCAGCCGCGCCTCGTCGTCCGCGATCTGGCGGACGAGGAAGGAATCGGGATCCCAGCCGTAGAGGACGTTGCCGACGTCGAAGACGACGGCGGAAATAGCCACCTGAGGCTTAGCCCTGGCGCGCCTTGAAACGGCGGTTGGTCTTGTTGATGACGTAGGTGCGGCCCCGGCGGCGGATCACGCGGCAGTCGCGGTGGCGCGACTTGAGGGACTTCAAGGAGTTGCGGATCTTCATGGCCTGGAACGCCTGCCTGTCTTCTATCGATGCTGTTGTGCGGAGAATTGCGAGGCGCCCACCTAGTGGCGGAGGCGTTTCAAGTCAAGCGCGAGGCCAGCTTGCGCTCCCAGGCCAAAGCGTCGGCGACGATGGTGTCGAGATCGTCGCGCTCGGGGCGCCAATCGAGCGTTTCAAGGATTCGGCGATTGTCGGCGACGACCGAGGGCGGATCGCCCGCCCGGCGCGGCGCGGCTCGGCGTTCGATCGCCCGACCGGCGACCCGGTCGACGCTCTCGAACACCTCCAGCACCGAAAAACCGTGGCCATAGCCGCAGTTGAGCAGCAGATTCTCGTCCGGCCTGGCGATCAGCCGCTCGAGCGTGCGCACATGGGCCTCCGCGAGGTCGGTCACGTGGATATAGTCGCGTACGCCGGTGCCGTCGGGCGTATCGAAATCGGTGCCGTAAATGTCGACGTGTCCGCGCTTGCCGGCCGCCGCCTCGACCGCGACCTTGACCAGATGGGTCGCGCCCTCGGTGGAGAGCCCGGCGCGGCCGCGCGGGTCGGCGCCGGCGACGTTGAAATAGCGCAGGATGCCGACGCTCAAGGGATGGGCCGCGGCCGCGTCGGCAAGCATACGCTCGGTCATCAGCTTCGAGGCGCCATAGGGGTTGATCGGCGCCGTGGGCGAGTCCTCGGCCACCGGCATCGTGTTGGGGATGCCGTAGACCGCGGCGGTCGAGGAGAAGATGAAGCGGCGGACCCCGCCTTCGATGGCCCCGGCGATCAAGGCGCGGCTCTTCACCGTGTTGTTCTCGTAATATTTGAGCGGGTCGGCGACGGATTCGGGGACCACGACCGACCCCGCGAAGTGCATGATCGCACCGATCCGGTGCTCCTCGATCAGGCGCGCGACCAGCGCGCGGTCGGCGATGTCGCCCTTGGCGAAGGCCGCGCCCTCGGGAACGGCCCAGGCGAAGCCGGTCGAAAGATCGTCGAGCACGACCACCGGCCAGCCGGCGTCGAGCAGCGCCAGAACGGCATGGCTGCCGATATAGCCGGCGCCCCCGGTCACCAGCACCGCCGTCTTTCCTTCAGCCATTCGCGTCCCTGTTTGTCCGATGCAGCAAAATCGGGCTAAACTCGTTACACCTCCATACAGTCTCGCTGGTTAAGAACGAGGTGGACATATGAGCAAATTCGCATCCCGCTGTGCCGCGTTGCTTGCCCTTGCCGCCCTTGGGGGCTGCGCCGCCGATCAGGGCGTCCAGCGCTATGCGACGGCGACCAGCTTCCACCTCGGCCAGCTGATCGCGCGCGGAGAGATCGCGATCGAGCCGGCCGCAGCCGGCGATTCGGGAAGCCTCGAATTCGGCCAGATCGCCGCCTCGGTCGAGCGCGAGCTGGCCCGGCTCGGCTGGAACGTCGTCCACGGCAATGCGCGTTCCGAGCAGGTCGCGGTGATTCGCGTCGACCAGTCCGCGCACCTCGTCCAGGGATCGGGCTTCAGCATCGGCGTCGGAGTCGGCGGGGCCGATTACGGCCGCTACGGCCACGGGGGCGGAGTCGCCGGCGGCGTAGGCGCGACGATCCCGATCACCGGCCAGCCCAACCAAGTCGTCGCGACGCAGCTCGCGGTGCGAATCCAGCGCCGCTCCGACGCGACCGTGGCCTGGGAAGGCCATGCCGAAATGGAGGCCCTCGGCGGCACTCCGCTGGCCAGCCGGGCAGGCGCCGCGGACCGGCTCGCGGCGGCTCTGTTTCAGGACTTCCCCGGAGAGTCTGGTCGCACTATCAGGGTCCGCTGACGCCCCGTAGCTTTTCCCAAGGATAAGATGACTCTCTCAGTTTCCAGCGCCTTCGACGGCGGCAACATTCGCCTGGTCGCCATCGAGGGCGACCGCATCGACCTCGAAATCGTCAAGGACCACCAGTCCGATTTCTACCAGTGGTTCTACTTCCGGCTGACCGGCGGCGCCGGGCGCTCGCTGACGCTGCGAATCACCAATTGCGCCGGCGCCGCCTACCCAATGGGCTGGGACGGCTACAATGCCTGCATTTCCGAGGACCGCGAGGATTGGCGCCGCACGCCGTCGACCTATCGCGACGGCGTTCTGACGATCGCCTTGACACCGTCCACCGACAGCCTGTGGGTCGCCTATTTCGCGCCTTATACGATGGAGCGGCACCACGATCTCGTCGCGTCCGTCGCGGCGGTTCCGGGCGTGCATTATCGCTCGCTCGGCCAGACCCTCGACGGGCGCGAGCTCGATTATTTCAGGTTAGACGGCGGCTCGTTGCAGGTTTGGCTCTACGCCCGCCAGCATCCGGGCGAGACGATGGCCGAATGGTGGATGGAGGGCGCGCTCGAGCGGCTGCTCGACGATTCCGACCCGGTGATCCGCCGGCTGCGCGACAAGGCCACCTTCCACGTCGTTCCGAACATGAATCCGGACGGCTCCTTCCGCGGCCATCTGCGCACCAACGCGGCCGGGGTGAACCTCAACCGCGAATGGCACGCGCCGAGCGCCGAGAAGAGCCCGGAAGTGCTCTACGTCCGCGAGGAGATGGACAGGACCGGAGTCGACTTCGCCATGGACGTTCACGGCGACGAGGCGATCGCCGCCAATTTCCTCGCGGGATTCGAAGGCATCCCTTCGTGGAAGCAGGCGCAGCAGGATCTGTTCGACGCCTTCAGCCAGGCGCTGGTCGCGACGACGCCCGATTTCCAGACCGACCGGGGCTATGAGATCCCCGCCCCGGGCCAGGCGAACCTTTCGATGTCCACCGCCCAGCTCGCCGAGCGCTTCGGCGCGGTGTCGATGACGCTGGAGATGCCGTTCAAGGACAATGCCGACCTTCCCGATCCGGTCTACGGCTGGTCCCCCGACCGCTGCCGGCTGCTCGCCCGCGCCTGCCTCGATTCGCTGCACGCGGTGATCGACCGGATCGGGGACTACCGGAAGGGCTGATGCCCAAGCTCGTTCTGATTCGGCACGGCCAGTCGGCCTGGAACCTCGAAAACCGCTTCACCGGCTGGTGGGACGTCGGCCTGACGCCCCAAGGCGAGGCCGAGGCCAAGGCGGCGGGCGAGTTGATGGCCGCGCGGGCGCTCGATTTCGACCTGTGCTTCACCAGCCTTCAGACGCGGGCGATCAAGACTCTGAACATCGCGTTGGAGGCGATGGGGCGGCTGTGGCTGCCGGTGGAGAAGAACTGGCGGCTGAACGAGCGGCATTATGGCGGCCTCACCGGCCTGGACAAGGCGGAGACGGCGGCCAAGCACGGCGCGGAGCAGGTGCACGTCTGGCGGCGCTCGTTCGACGTTCCGCCGCCGCCGCTGGAGGCGGGGAGTCCCTACGACCTCAGCGGCGACCGGCGCTACGCCGGCGTCGAGGTGCCGGCGACGGAGAGCCTCAAGGACACGATCGCGCGGGTCCTGCCTTATTGGGAGGAGCGGATCGCGCCGGCGCTGCGCGACGGGCAGCGGGTGCTGATCTCCGCCCACGGCAATTCGCTGAGGGCGCTGGTGAAGCACCTCTCGCAAATCCCCGACGACGAGATCACCGCGCTCGAAATCCCGACCGGCCAGCCGATCGTCTATGCGCTCGACGACGCATTGGCCCCGACCGACCGCTACTATTTGAAGGACCGCTGAGCCCTCTTTCGTCGCGCGAGCCTGAAACCCTCCCCCCAGGGAGAGGGGCTTTCGTCAGAACTCCTTGACGCGCTCGCGGTTACGCGCCGAGCGGCGGAGAACCTCCTCGACCGTGTCGCCGGGCATGATCGTCGCCACGCTGACGGTAACGTCGAGCGGAACGACGGCGTGGCCGATGTCGAGCGGGTGGGCGGCCACGCAGCGGGCGATACGCTCCGCCGTGTCGAGCGCGGAATCGGCGTCGAGATGATCGAGCAGCAGCGAGAAGGCGCCGCCGCCGCCCCTGGCGGCAACGTCGCTCGCGCGAATGAGGCTCTTGAGCTGGCGGGCGATCTGGCGAAGCGCGGCGTCTCCGGCGACCCGGCCGTGGCCGTCGTTGATCGCCTTGAGATCGCTGACGTCGACCGAGATCAGCGCGGCCGGCGTGCCGTGGCGCGAGGACTGGCTGAGCACGCGCTCGAGCTCGATGCGGAACTGGCGGGGATCGAGCAGGGCCGTCAGCGGATCGCGGCCCGAGGCCTCTTCCGCCTCGCCCAGCCGGGCGCGCGCCTCGGCGAGCGCGGCGCGAAGCAACGCATTCTCGTCGTTGAGACGCGCCAGTTCCGCGCGCGCTTCGGGATCGGGCGCGTTCACGGTTGCGACATTGGCCTTTCGCCGTGCCATGAGTCGCAAATTAGGCCGTGAAGGTTAACGCATCGCTTAGCGCGCGCCGATTGCGGTGCCGCCGCGTGCAATCTAGAGGGGCTCATGGCAGACGCGCCTCTCGTCGGGATCATCATGGGCAGCCGCTCCGATTGGGAGACGATGCGCCACGCGGCCGAGACTTTGGACTCGCTCGGCATCGCCTACGAGACACGCGTGGTTTCCGCGCACCGGACGCCGGAACGGCTCTACGACTATGCGCGGAGCGCTGCGGAGCGCGGGCTCAAGGTGATCGTCGCCGGCGCCGGCGGGGCGGCGCATCTGCCCGGCATGGCCGCCTCGATGACCCGCCTTCCGGTGCTCGGCGTGCCGGTCGAATCCAAAGCGCTGAAGGGCATGGACAGCCTGCTGTCGATCGTCCAGATGCCGGCCGGGATCCCCGTCGGAACGCTGGCGATCGGCCGGCCGGGCGCGACCAATGCGGGCCTCCTCGCAGCCGCGATCCTCGCCACCTCGGACGAGGCTTTGGCGGCCCGAATCGACGCCTGGCGCAAGGCGCAGACCGACGGCGTCGCCGAACGGCCCGAATGACGGCGGCCGAATGATATTGGCGCCCGGCTCGACCATCGGAATCGTCGGCGGCGGACAGCTCGGGCGGATGCTGGCGATGGCGGCCGCGCAGCTCGGCTACAAATGCCATGTCTACGCGCCCGACGCGGACAGCGTCGCGGCCGAAGTTTCGGGCCGCTTCACGCGGGCCGCCTTCGACGACGAGGCAGCGCTCGCCCGCTTCGCCGCCGACGTCGACGTGGTGACGTACGAGTTCGAGAACATCCCGACCCGGCCGCTCGCCGCGCTGCCCTGCGTCCGCCCGCCGATCCGCGCGCTGGAGACGTCGCAGGACCGGCTGGCCGAGAAGAATTTCGTCGTCTCGCTGGGCGGCCGGCCGGCGCCGTTCGCCGCGGTGGACGACCTGCCGGGACTGGAGCGCGCGCTGGCCGAGATCGGCGCGCCGGCGATCCTCAAGACTCGGCGCTTCGGCTATGACGGCAAGGGCCAGGCGCGGATCGACGGCCGGGCCGACGCCGCGCGCGCCTGGGAGGCCCTGGGCGGCGCGCCCTCGATCCTCGAAGGTTTCGTCGCCTTCGATGCCGAATTCTCGGTCCTGCTCTGCCGCGGGACCGGCGGCGAAACCATGCTTTGGGACTGCCCGCGCAATCGCCACGAGGGCGGCATCCTGGTGTCCTCGAGCGTGCCCGCCGGGGCGGAGCTGGCCGGCGCGATCGCCGCGGGGCGCTCGCTGGCCGCAAGGATCGCCGAGGGGCTGGATTATGCCGGGGTGATGGCGGTCGAGTTTTTCGCTTGTCGAGGCGAGGCGATCTTCAACGAGATGGCGCCGCGGGTCCACAATAGCGGCCACTGGACGATCGAGGGCGCGCGCACCTCCCAGTTCGAAAACCACATCCGGGCGATCTGCGGTCTTCCGCTGGGCGCGACCGACCTTGCCGCGCCGCGGGTGGAGATGGCCAATCTCGTCGGGGAACAGGCGGACGAGTGGAGCGAGATTCTCGCCGATCCCGCCGCGCACCTACACCTCTACGGCAAGGGCGAGGCGCGCCCCGGCCGCAAGATGGGTCACGTCACCCGGCTCCTGAACGACTGAGCCCCCCGCCGCTGGCGCGGCGGAGGGCCCAATTCGGATGCCGGGGACAGTTACTAGTAACTGTCCCCAATTGCAGCGTTAGTGCGCGGCGGGCGCCGCCGGGGCCGGTGCGGGAATCACCTCGACCGGCAGGTGGAGCTGCTCGAGCTGCGGGCGCACCCGGCTCGCGTCGCCGACCACGACCCAGACGAAGTTGCGCGGATCGATATAGCGCCGCGCCGTCGTGTCGAGCACCTGCGAGGTCATCCCGCGATAGCGGTCCGCCAGCTTGACCTGGTAATCGTCGGGCCGGTGGTAGAGCGCGTTGCTGCGCAGCGCGCCGAGCACCGCCGGCGACGTCTCGTACTGCCCCGGAAGCTGGCGGGTGTTGCCGTTGATCACCCGCTGCATCTCCTCAGCCGTTACGCCGTTGCGGGTCAGGAAGCCCTGGACGTCCTCCATCGCCGCGGCGATCGAGTCCCCGGTCCGGTCCGCCTGGACCGGCATCTGGATGACGTAGGGCACCTGATGCTCGCGAAGGCTCGGGCCGCCGCCGACGCCGTAGGACCAGCCGCGGCGCTCGCGAAGGTCCATGTTTAGGCGCGAGAGGAAGTTTCCGCCGAGCACCTCGTTCGCGGCCTGCAGGTGGAGCAGATCCTCGGTGCCGTTGGCGCCCAGCAGCTGGCCGGCGAGGATGAAGCTCTGCGGCGATTGCGGACGGTCGATGAGGACGATCCGCGGCCCCGAAGCGGGCAGGTGGGCCGGGAAGGCCTTGGTCCCGCGCGGCGCGGCCGGCGGAGCCCAGTTTCCGAAGCGCCGCTCGAGCTGGCCGACGAACTGGTTCAGCGGAAGATCGCCGACCGCGAAGATCGTCGCATTGTCCGGACGGATCCAGCTCTGGTGGAAGGCGATCAGCTCATCGCGAGTCAGAGTCCTCACCGCGGCGGGATCCCCGCTGCCCGACGAGGGCTTCGCGTAAGGATGGCCGGCCCCGTAGAGCAGCCCGGGAAGCGCCCGGCCCGCGAGGCCCTGCGGCTGGGTCATCTCGGCGGCGATTCCGGCGAGTTGCTGCGCGCGGATCCGCTCGACCTCGGCCGGAGCGAAGGCCGGGTTGCGGATGATGTCCGCGAACAGGTCCAGCGACGGCCCGAGATTGGGCGTGAGGGCGGTCAGCGAGACCGTCGTCCGGTCCAGGCTGGCGCCGGTCGTGATGGTCGCTCCGAGCCGCTCCTGCGCCTCGGCGAGCTGGATCGAATTGAGATGGGTGGTGCCTTCCTCGAGCAGGTTCAGCATCATCGCCTGAGTGCCGAGCCGGCTGGCCGGATCGGCGGCGATGCCGGCGTTGAACTCGACCGCGATTCGGGTCACCGGAACGACGTTGCGGCGGACATAGACCACCTGGATGCCGTTCGAGAGGCGGGCCCGCTCGGTCGCCGGGAAATCGAGCCGGACGTCGGCGCCGACCGGCGGCATCGGAGCGCGGGTGCGGGCCGGGGCCGGAGCCGAGGCCGCGCCGGCGGCCTGCTCGGACCCGTCGAAGCGCGACGGCGCGAGCGGCCGGTCGCCCGGCTGCGGCGGCGTGTAGTAGCGCGGACGCTGGTTCGGCGTGTTGGCGCCGGTGCCGCCCGCGGCGTTGCGCTGGCCGGAGACGCCCGTGGACTCCTCATAGGCCTCGCGCGCGCCCGGATCGACCCGGATGGCGAGCACCGGACGGGTTAGCCAGCGCTGCATCGCCGCGCGGACCTGCTCCGGAGTGACTCGGGCGAGCCGCTCGAGCCGGGTGCGGTAGAAATTGGGATCGTTGGCGTAGAGCATGCCCTCGGCCAGAGCGACGGCCTTGCCGCCGAAGCCGCCGACCTGCTCCAGGCCCTGAACGCGCGACGACATGGCGGTCATGACCGCTCGGCGGACTTCGTCGGCGGTCGGCCCGGTGCGGATGAAGTCGGCGACGAGAGCGTCGAGCCGGCGCGAAACGGCGTCGGCGTCCTGGCCCGGCTTAACGTCGACGGTCAGCTCGAACATGCTGATCCGGTGGAACGGCTGGACTCCGCCGGTGACCCGCACCGCGCTCTGCTCGCCGCGCACCAGCGCGTTGTCGAGCCGCGAGCTCGACAGGCCGCCGAGGATGGTCGCTCCGACGGAGAGGGGAACGATGTCCGCCTCGGTCAGCCCCGGCACCGCCCAGTCGCGATAGAGGCGCGTGTTGGCGACGCGGTCGTGCATGACCCGGTCGACCCGGGCGGGAAGCGTGGGCACCGGGGCCGAGGCCGGGGTGTTGACCGGTCCGCGCGGGATATCGCCGAAATAGCGCTCGACCAGCGGACGGGCCTCGGCGACGTTGATGTCGCCGGCGAGGACCAGGATCGCGTTGTTGGGGCCGTAGCGCTCGCGGAACCAGCCCTGCACCGTCTCCAGCGAGGCGGCGTCAAGATCGCGCATCGAGCCGATCGTCGAGTGCCGGTAGGGATGGCCTTCGGGGAAAAGGCCCTCGAGCTGGGCATATTCGACCATTCCGTAGGGCTCGTTGTCGCCCTGGCGCTTCTCGTTCTGGACGACTCCGCGCTGGTTGTTCAGCGTTTCCATCGTCAGTGCGCCGAGCAGGTGGCCCATCCGGTCGCTCTCAAGATAGAGCGTCTGCTCGAGCGCCGCCTTCGGCACGGTCTCGAAATAATTGGTGCGGTCGAACCAGGTCGTGCCGTTGAGATCGGTCGCGCCCATCGCGCGGGTGTAGGTGAAGTAATCGCCCGGAGCGTTCTCGGAGCCGTTGAACATGATGTGCTCGAACAGGTGGGCGAAGCCGGTGCGGCCGGCGGGCTCGTCCTTCGATCCGACATTGTACCAGACGCTGACCGCGACCACCGGGGCCTTGTGGTCCTCGTGGACGATGACTCGAAGCCCGTTGGCGAGCGTGAAGGTCTGGTAGGGGATGTTGACCCGGGCAAGGAGGGCGGCCGGGCTGGCCCCGGCGCTCGCGGCGGGCGAGCGGCGCTGGGCGGTGGCGGCCGAGCCGGCGACGGTGAGGGTGGCCGCAATAGCGAACGCGGTAAGAATCTTGCGCATGAGAATCCCCGTGATGTGCAGGGGGCGGACACTAGCGCGGTGTGCCGTTTAGGCAATACGCTTCGAAGAGCAAGGCCAAGAATTCGCTGCCTCATTGTGCGAGAGGAGGCCCGCACTACATCTTCTGCGAAACCGAAACGGGGCAGCTGCCATGAACCTCGAGAAATTCACCGACCGCGCGCGCGGCTTCCTGCAATCGGCGCAGACCGTGGCGACGCGGATGAACCATCAGCGGATCAGCCCGATCCACGTGCTTAAGGCGCTGCTGGAGGACGAGCAGGGCATGGCCGCGGGGCTGATCGCCAAGGCCGGCGGAAGCGCCGAGGCGGCGCGGCGCGAGACCGACGAGGCGCTGGCGAAGGTACCGGTCGTCTCCGGCAGCGGCGCGAGCGCGGCCCCGGCGCTCGACGGGGATACGATGCGGCTGCTCGACCAGGCGCAGGAAATCGCGCAGAAGGCCGGCGATTCCTACGTCGCGGTCGAGCGGCTGCTGACCGCGCTCGCTTTATCACAGACCGACGCCGGCAAGGCGCTGCGCGACGCGGGATTAAAGCCCGAAGCTCTGAACGCCGCGATCAACGAGCTTCGCGGCGGGCGGGCCGCCGACACGGCCGGCGCCGAGGACCGCTACGACGCGCTGAAGAAGTTCGCCCGCGACCTCACCCAGGCCGCGCGCGACGGCAAGCTCGATCCGGTGATCGGCCGCGACGAGGAGATCCGCCGAACCGTCCAGATCCTCGCCCGCCGGACCAAGAACAATCCGGTGCTGATCGGCGATCCGGGGGTCGGCAAGACGGCGATCGCCGAGGGGCTGGCGCTTCGAATCGCCAATGGCGACGTGCCCGACTCCTTGAAGGACCGGCGCCTGATGGCGCTCGACATGGGCTCACTCATCGCCGGCGCCAAATATCGCGGCGAGTTCGAGGAGCGGCTGAAGGGGGTGCTCGACGAGGTGAAGGGCGCCGAGGGCGACGTCATCCTGTTCATCGACGAGATGCACACATTGATCGGCGCCGGCGCCAGCGAAGGCTCGATGGACGCCTCGAACCTGCTCAAGCCCGCTTTGGCCCGCGGCGAGCTTCACTGCATCGGGGCGACGACGCTCGACGAATATCGCAAGCATGTCGAGAAGGACCCCGCGCTTCAGCGGCGCTTCCAGCCGGTGTTCATCGGCGAGCCGACGGTCGAGGACACGATCTCGATCCTGAGGGGCCTCAAGGAGAAGTACGAGCTTCACCACGGCGTCCGGATCACCGACGCGGCCCTCGTTTCCGCGGCCACGCTCTCCAACCGCTACATCACCGACCGCTTCCTGCCCGACAAGGCGATCGACCTGATGGACGAGGCGGCGTCGCGTATCCGGATGGAGGTCGAATCCAAGCCGGAGGAGATCGAGACTCTCGACCGGCGCATCATCCAGCTCAAGATCGAGCGCGAGGCGCTGAAGAAGGAGAAGGACTCGGCGTCCAAGGAGCGGCTCAAGGCGCTCGAGGAGGAGCTCGCAAATCTCGAGCAGCAGTCGTCCGAGCTGACCCAGCGCTGGCAGGCCGAGAAGGACAAGATCGCCGGCGAGGCCAAGATCAAGGAGCAGCTCGACGCGGCCCGGCTCGAGCTCGAGCAGGCGCAGCGATCCGGCGACCTCGCCAAGGCCGGCGAGCTCCAATACGGCCGAATCCCGGCGCTCGAGAAGCAGCTTTCCGAAGCCGCCGTCGCCTCGGGCAGCGCCATGCTTCGCGAGGAGGTGACGAGCGAGGACATCGCCGCGGTCGTCGCCCGCTGGACCGGAATCCCGATGGAGCGGATGCTCGAGGGCGAGCGCTCGAAATTGCTGGCGATGGAAGAGCAGATCGGCAAGCGGGTGATCGGCCAGGCCGAGGCGGTCGCCGCGGTCAGCCGCGCCGTCCGCCGCGCCCGCGCGGGGCTCCAGGATCCCAACCGGCCGCTCGGCTCATTCCTGTTCCTCGGCCCCACCGGCGTCGGCAAGACCGAGCTCACCCGAGCGCTCGCCGAATTCCTGTTCGACGACGCCCACGCGATGGTCCGGATCGATATGTCAGAGTTCATGGAGAAGCACAGCGTCGCCCGGCTGATCGGGGCCCCTCCGGGCTATGTCGGCTATGAGGAAGGCGGCGTCCTGACCGAGGCGGTTCGGCGGCGGCCCTATCAGGTCGTTCTGTTCGACGAGGTCGAAAAAGCGCATGGCGACGTTTTCAACATCCTGCTCCAAGTGCTCGACGACGGGCGGCTGACCGACGGCCAGGGCCGAACGGTCGATTTCACCAACACGATCATCATCCTGACGTCGAACCTCGGCAGCCAGTTCCTCACCAGTCTCGCCGACGGGCAAGGTGTCGAGGAGGTCGAGCCGCAGGTGATGGAGGTGGTCCGCGCCCATTTCCGCCCGGAATTCCTCAACCGGCTCGACGAGATCATCCTCTTCCACCGGCTCGCGGCGGACCATATGGGGCCGATCGTCGACATCCAGGTGGCCCGGGTCCAGCAATTGCTGAAGGACCGCAAGATCGTCCTCGACCTCACCGACGGCGCCCGCGCCTGGCTCGGCCGGGTCGGCTACGATCCGGTCTACGGCGCCCGCCCGCTGAAGCGCGCGGTCCAGAAATACCTGCAGGACCCACTCGCCGACGCGATCCTGCGCGGCGAGGTCAAGGACGGACAGATCGTACGCGTTGACGAGGGCGACGGGGCTCTGAAGCTGACATAGGCCGCCTGCGTTCCCCGGCGAAGGCCGGGGCCCAGGCCGGCAAGCCGGTCAGCCCACCTTCAGAAAAGCCTTCGGCTCCTGGGCCCCGGCCTTCGCCGGGGAACATAGCTAGCGCGGCTGCGCCACGTCGAAGGCGATGCTCAGCCGCTCGCCCGCCGGGAACGGCAAGGTCGCGTGCCACATGGTCGAGGGGAACAGCACCAGCCGTCCGGGCTTCGGCTCGACCGACCGAAGCGGCGGCAGATCGAGGCCGAGATCGTGGTGCGGCTGGCCGAGCGTCAGCCAGCCCTCCTGCCCCTGCGCCTTTTCCGGCACCGCGAGGTAGAAGGCCGAGCTCAGCCAGCCTTCCGGGTGGAAATGCGGATCGTGGTGGCCGGCGTCCGTCAGCCGCACCGACCACGAGCCGGAGAAGCGCACCGGCCGGTCGCGGCGCGCCTTGAGCGTCGGATGATCGGGATCGACCGGCGGGAGCTGCGCGATATGGCGCTCGACGGCGCCTTTGAGCAGGCGCCGGGCCGCCTCCAGCTCCGGCTCGATGCGGTTCAGCAAGTGACCCTCGGTCTGGGTGCCGCCGCGGACCGACTGGTGAAGGGGCTCGGCGACCGCCGTGTGGAGCGCTCGGGCGCGTTGCGCGAGACCGTCCGGAAGCTCCAGATCGAGGACCGAGACGAGCCGGTCGTCGCCTTCGAGCCAGGCGGCGCGCGCGGGATCGCTGAGGCGCCAGGCCGCGGACAGATAGGGCGTCACCTCGGGCGCGTCGGTCGCCAGCTTCGGCTCGAGCAAGGCCGCGGCCTGCTCCGGCCGCCCTCGCCGAAGCGCGTTGCGGGCGCGGCGGACGATCAGGTCGACCTCGTCGAAATGGGCGAGCGGCGCGAACAATAGCTCGGCCCGCGCGTGATCGCCGAGCTCGTCGATGCAGATCGCCTCGTTGGCGTCGAAGGTCGGATGGGCGCCGGCCGCCGCGCGGGCGCGGGCGATCGCTTCGAGCGCATCGCCGAAGCGCAGAGCCCGGATCAGGCTGATGATCAGCTCGCGCCAAAGGAAGACGTCGCGCGGACGAAGCCGAAGGGCGCGATCGAACGATTCGGTGATCCGCTTGGTCTCGCCGGCGGTGCAGACCAGTTGCACGCGATAGGCATGACCCTCGAGCCAGCCCGGATCGGCCGCCAGCATGGAATCGAGCCGGACCGCCGCCGCCGCCGGCCCCTGCTCCTGCTGGAGCGCCTCGATCATCCCCAGCCGCGCCGTATCGCGCGGCTCGATAGCGACAGCCCCCTCGTAAAGCGCGAGCGCGGGAAGCCCGGCCTCCAGCGCCACCCGGGCGTAAAGATGGGCGACTCCGAAATCGTCGGGCCAGAGCGAAGCGGCCTGGCGGCACGACGCGACGGCGCTCGCCAGATCGCCCTCGGCGCGCTGGAGCAGCCCGCTGACGTGCCAGAGGCGCGGGTCGCCCGGGTTGAGGGCGCGCGCCGCGTCGAGCGCTTCGAGCGCCGAGCCCTCCCGCCCGGTGCCGAGCGCGGCCATCCCGGCCTGGTAGGCGGCATCGGCATCGGCCGGATCGACGATCATGTGGAATAACCCATTTTCTCGGCCCAGAACGCCAGGATCGGAAGCACCGGCGCCATCTGCGCCCGATACCGTTCCCAGCGCCCGCGCGCCCGTTTGTAGATCGGCTGCGCGACCTGCGCGTAGCTCGGCGTGACGATCGGCCCGCGCTCGGCCGCGGTCGCTTCGTTGTCAAGCACCCGGTCGTTCCAGGGCAGGCCGAGGAACCCGAGGAGCGAGCGCATTTCCGCCCCCTTGTCCTCGACCAGATTCTCGTAGCGGAGCGTGTGAACGTCGAGCGGCAGGATTTCGCAGGCGCGTTCCCAGAAGGCGAGGGCGAGCGCGTAGAGCCGCGCCGAATCGGCGAGGTCGAGGAAGTTGGCCATCGCCGGATTGAGGTCGAAGGGCTGCATGAAGCACGAAAGAACGACGTCGCAGGGGTGTCGCGCGGCGAAGATGAACTTCGCGTCGGGAAAGAGGCGGTGGATGAGCGGCGCGCCGAGCAGGTTGAGCGGCAGCTTGTCGACCACCGTCCGCCCGTCCGCGGGGCCCAGCGCCTCGAAATAAAGGTCGCGCAGCCGCCGAGTCTCGGCCTCGTCCAGCCCGGGCAAGCGGGCGAAGTCGCCGAGCGCCGCTGCCGAACGCTCCAGAAGCGGCACCTCCTCGAGCACGTTCAGCGCCGGATGGCCCATCAGCAGCGTGTCGAGCAAGGTCGTTCCGGAGCGCGGAAAGCCGACGAGAAAGACCGGCGCCGGCCGCTCCCCCGGCGCGACGGGAGTCCAGCGCGCGGCGTAATCCGGCGTCATCATCTCGGCCAGCGCCGCGACATGGGCGCGATAGGCGGCCGCCTGGCTCCGCACCGCCGGATCGGCCGCGCCCGCAAGCGCGTTCATCTCGGCATAGGCCGCGAAGGCGCGTGCTGGATCGCCCGCCTTGTCGGCCAGCCGCCCGATCAACGCCAAGCGCCGCGCCGGAACCTCGTCCGTCGGAATCGCCAGCGCCGCCGCCAGCGCTTCGCCCGCGCGGCCCTCGCGGTCGAGCGCAAGGGCGTTGAGATAGGGCAGGTCCAGCCCCCTCTCCGTCGCCTCGGCGATCAATGCGGGCAGGCGATCGAGCCGGTTGCCGCGCTCGAGCATCTGCCCGCGCTCCAGCCAGGAGGCTTCGTGCGAGGGCGCCCGGCGATAGAGGCTTTCCGCCTCGTCGTAGCGCACCAGAGCGGAAAGGGCCCGTGCGAGATCGAGCAGGACCGGCGAATCGCCCGGAAGATGGCCGGCCGCGGACAGCAAGGCGGCCGCCGCTTCGTCGGCGCGTCCAACCTGGGCCAGCGCCCCGGCGAAGTTGAATCGAACGCCGATCTCGCCGGGCCTCAGAGCCGCCGCCCTGGACAGCGCCGCCAGCGCTCCTTCGACATCCCCGGCGGAACGGCGCGCATTGCCGAGATTGTTCCAGATTTCCCAGTCGTCCGGCGCCGCCGCGACCACCGCCTCGTAGCGCTCCGCCGCCTCGGCATGGCGGCCGAGCGCCTGCAGCCGATAGCCCTCGGCGCGCAACCGACCGATGTCCGTCACAGCCTATAGCCGAGCCGCTCGGCCCAGGGGGCGAGGATCGGCAGCACCGGGGCCATCTGCGCGCGGTAGCGCTCCCAGCGACCGACCGAGCGGGCGTAGAGCGGCTCGGTCACCTGCTTGTAGCTGGCGGTGGCGATATGCGTCCGCTTGGCGGCGGCGGCCTGGTTGTCTAGCACGCGTTCGTCCCAGGGAAGGCCGAGGAAATCGAGCAGCGCACGCATCTCCGTTTCCGGATCGGCGATCAGCCTTTCGTAGCGCAGGCTATGGACGTGGATCGGAAGCAGGCTGCTCGCCCGGGTCCAGGAGTCGAGGACGATGTCGTAGAGCCGGGCCGCCCCTTCCAGCGTGGTGAAGCAGCGCATCGCCCGGTTGAGGGTGAAATTGGACGTGAAGCAGCTCAGCACCGCGTCGCACGGATGGCGCTCGACGAAGACGATCCTGGCCTCGGGGAACAGGCGGTGGATCAGCGCCACGCGCGCCATGTGAAGCGGGAATTTGTCGACGATCGTCTGGCCCGGGGCCGGAGGGGAAAGGGCGCGCAGGCGCTGGAAGTAGAGCGAGCGGAGGCCGTTCGCCTCGGCGTCGGTGAGCGAGGCGAGCCGCGCGTGCCCGCCAAGCGCCGCCTCGACCTCGGCGAGCGGCGGCATCTCTTCCAGCACGTGCAGCTGGGGGAGGTTCATCAGCAGCGTGTCGAGAAGGGTCGTTCCCGAGCGCGGGAAGCCCAGGACGAAGATCGGCGGCGGCGGATCGCGGTCCAGCGCCAGCGCCGGCCAGGAGGCGACCCACTCGGGCGTCAGCAGAGCGGCGTTGGCGCCCACTTCGGCGGCATAATCGGGGCCGAAATCCATCCCGGCCTTGGCGGCGAGCGCAGCCCGGTTCATCTCCGCGAAGGACTCGAAGGCGCGCGCGCTGTCTCCCAGCCGGTCGGCGATCTCGCCAATCAGCTGCGCCTTGCGCATCGGATCGATCGAAAGGGGGGTCGCCTCGGCCAGCGGCAGCGCCTCGGCGAAGCGGCCTTGCCGGCGCAGCGCCCAGGCGCGAAGGAACCCGGCCTCCGCGCCTCCCGGCCCCTGCTTCCCGGCGAGATCGGCGAGCGCGGCCAGATCGTCCGTGCGGTTGAGGCTTTCGAGGAGGATGCCGAGCTCGAGATAGGGGCCGATGTCTTTGGGATCGAGGCGGATCGCCTGGCGGAAAGCGGCTTCCGCCGCCGCGAAATCGCCCGCCGCCGCTTCGGCGAGGCCGAGCTCGCTCTGCACGCGGGGGATTTCGGGGGAAAGGCGCGCCGCTTCGCGCATCAGCGCCCGCCGCTCGTCGACGCGCTCGCCGCGGTCGAGCACGCCCGAAAGATTGAGCACCATCTCGATCATGTCGGGCCGAAGCCGGATCGCTTGCCTCAGCGCCGCGGCCGCGCGCCCCGTGTCGCCGAGCGCCGAGCGAACATTGCCGAGGTTGTTCCAGCTCTCCCAATCGCCGGGCGTGGCGCGGACCACATCCTCGTAGGCGGCGGCGGCTTCGGCGTGCCGGCCCTGCTGCTGCCAGGCATAAGCGGCGATCCGGCGAAGGCGCGGGTCCGCCCCGCCCGCCTCGCAGATCCGCGCCGCCTCCGGCGCATCGCCCGAATCGAGCACGGCCGCCGCGAGATTGCAGCGCGCGGCGGAATCCCCGGGCCGAGCGTCCAGGGCGCGGCGGAAATGCGGGATTGCGCCTTTCGGATCTCCTGCCTGGGCGGCGGCGAGGCCGGCGAAGGCGCTGAGCTCGACATTGCCCGGATCGACGGCGAGCGCGGCCTCTGCCGCCGCGCGCGCCCCTGCGAGGTCGCCGCGGCGGTAGCGCTCGAGCGCCGGGGCGAGGCTTGGCGGTGGCGGGCTCATGCCGGCCTCGCGACGTCGAACGCCACCGTCATCCGCTCGCCGGCCTCGAACGGCACCGTCCCGTGCCACATGGTCGATGGAAAGAGGACCAGCCGCCCCGGCTTCGGCTCCACGTAACGGAACGGCTCGAGGCCCAGCCCGAGCTCGGCTTGAGGCTCGCCGAGCTTCAGCCAGCCGGCATGGCCGTCGCCGGTGGGCGGCAGGGCGACGTAGAAGGCCGAGCTAAGCCAACCGGCCGGGTGGATGTGGTTGGAATGAAAGCCGGCGCCCGGCAGCCGCACCGACCAGGAGCCGGAGAAGCGAACCGGCGCCCGCCTGGCGATCAGGGTCGGGTGCCCCCCGATCGGGGCGGGCAACTGGGCGACGTGCCGCTCCACCGCCGAAACGATCACCGCGCGCAGCGCGCGTATCTCGGGCTCGATCCGGGCGAAAAGAGGGCCGTCGGTCTGGGTGCCGCCGCGCACCGATTGCTCGAGCGGCTGGTGCAGATTGTGGTGAAGGCCACGCAGCCTCTCGGCCAGCGCATCGAGCGACGGAATCCGATCGGCGAGATCGTAGACGCCGACCAGGCGCTCGTCCCCTTCCAGCCATTGCCAGCGCGGATCGCCGGTGAGCCGCCAGGCAGCTGCGACATAGGGCCAGAGGAAATCCGCCTCGGGAACCCCGAGCCAGGGCCGGGCGAAATCGGCCACCTGTTCCGGGCGGCCCGCCCGAAGCAGATGCCGCGCGTAACGCGTTGCCATGGCCACGTGCTGGATCGGGCCCAGAGCTGCGAACAGGACATCGGCCTGCTCGATGTCCCCGGTTTCGGACGCGATGACCGTCTCCAGCGCATCGAACGCCGGATCGGAGCCGGCTGCCGTCCGGGCGCGGACGACCAGGGCGCGCGCCGCGTCGTAATCGCCCTGCTGCATGAGCGTCTCGACCCACTCGCGCCAGATGGCAACCTCCCGCGGCGCCTTTGCCACGGCGGTCGCGAAGCTCGCCGTGAAGGCCTCCGCTTCGCCTCGCAGCCAGCGCAGTCGGCAGAGGGTCTGATGGCCGGGCAACCATCCTGGATGAAGCCTTAGCTGTGCGTCCAGATCGCCTATCGCTGGGTCGATTTCCCCTTCGGCGAGCTGGGCCGCGGCGCGGCCGAGCATCACCGAGCCGTCATTGGGGGCGAGCGCGAGAGCGCGATCGAACAGCATCCGCGACGGCAGGCCGGCTTCGAGCGTGCAGCGCGCCAGGCTGTGGGCTATCAGCGCGTCCGCAGGCGCGAGCGCCGCTGCCCTTTCGAACGCCGCGACGGCCGGTCCCATGTCCTCGAGTTTGCGATGGGCGAGGCCGAGCACCTGCCAGATTCGTGCGTCGCCGGGATGACGCTCCCGCGCCAGTTCGAGCAGCGGCAGCGCCTTTGCCTCCAGGCCCGATTTCACCGCCTTGGCCCCGACGGCGAAAACGGCGTCGGCATCTTCTGGACTGACGCGGCTCAGCATCGCCACCACCTGGCCGGGACCTGCACTCATGCCCGGAGGTGGCCGTGATCGGCCGGAGAAGCCGGCTGGCAAGGAGGGCGGTGAAGGCCGGGCCCGCCCGTCACGACCGCCTCCGGGCATGAGTGCAGGTCCTTTTCACAGGCCCTCCAGCGCATCGGCGGGATCCGACTCGGCGAGGATCGTTGCAACCGCCTCGCGCTCGGCCGACGAAAGATCCGGGTGCCACGTGTCGACGATGAGGATCACTCTAAGGGAATTGCTCGGGTTCATCGCTTCATGCTCGATCGTGTCGTCGAACACCCATGCCTTTCCGGCTTCCCACTCGCGCGTCTCCGCCCCGACCCTGAACCAGCACCCCGCCGGGACGATGAGCGGCAGGTGGCAGACGAGCCTGGTATTGGCGACTCCCGTGTGGGGCGGGATATGCGCCCCTGGCGCCAGCAGGGAGAACATCGCATTCGGGCCGCGCCGCGCTACGTTCGGCTGGGCGAGACCGCCGAGCAGCGCCATCGTCGCCGGGCAATGGCGCGCGTTCGCTTCGATCGTCACGCCGTTCTGGACGAGGTGGATCGCGGTCCAGGCCCGGTTGCGGTTGAGTTCCGCCCACTGTCTTAGCGGGACATCGTCCGGATATTGAACATAGGGGACCAGCTCAGCGAGCTCGGCGGCCATCACCCGTTCGAAATCGCCTCGAATGGACTGGGTCGCCTCCTCGAGCTGGCGGAGCCACGGGAAGAGCCGTCTTTCATGAAATTCGCGCTCCCGAAGGCCCGGATAGTGAAAATGGCTGGGCTCGCTGTGAAACGGGCGGGTCTTTCGCAGCACGTTGGTTTGAAAGCGCTCGAACCGCGCCCGCTCGTCCTCGTCCAGCGCCGCCTCGGCACCCGCGCTCGCGGCGCGAAAGCGCCCGGCGGTTTCGGCGAGATATTCCTCGTGCCGCCGCCGCGCTTCGGCCGTCAGGGCCGCAAGCGGCGCGGGCACCGGATCGGGGGCCTGGGCCAGCGCATGGCCGTACGTCTCTCCGGCCGCGCCGCTCCGGCCCATTCGATCCAGCAGATTCGCCTTGAGCAGCAACGGCATGAAACCGAGCGGATCGACGCGTAGGGCGCCCGACACCGCGTCCAACGCTCCCCCCAGATCCTGTGTCGCGCGGCACATCGCGGCGAGCTTCATCCAAAGGTCGATCCGGCCGGCCTCGACCGTGACCGCTTGCTCGAGCAGGCGCCGGGCGCCGGGCGCATCGCCCCCCTGGGCGGCGCGATCGGCCTGCGCCTCGAGAGCGGCGGCGGATGCTTGTGAATTCAGGCCTTGGTTCACGGGGCGCTTTCTAGCGCGGCTGGCCCGCAAAAGAAAACGGCGGGCCGAAGCCCGCCGTCGAGTTTTTGGAAGTGTCTCGCCTTAGAAGTCGAGAGACACGCCGGCGAAGATGTAGCGGCCGAGCGCGTCGTACACCTGGGTGTAGGCGTTGCCGTTACAGATGCCCGCCGGGCAGGCGTTGCTGCCGACGAGCGGCGGATCGCGGTCGAACAGGTTATTGACGCCCAGGCGGAAGTTGTAGTGGTCGCCGATCCGGGCCGTCAGGGTCAGATCGATGTAGGACTGCGACGGGATCCTGGCATCGGCCGGACGGAGACCGTTGAGCTGCGCCGTGGTCGGCGTGGCGCCGCCGGCGAAGTTCAGCGAGTCGTTCGGGCTCAGCAGGTCCAGATCGACCCCCGAGAAATACCGCCAGCGGGCGCTCAGCCCGATGCCGTCAGGCAGGTTCCAGGTCACGCGGAACTGGTGCCTCCACTCGGGGCTCGGAGTGCCGCACTGCGTGCCGAAATAGCCCGTGCAGTCGTAGGGAGTCGACACGCCGTTGTCGGTGATCAGGCGATCCAGCCAGGTGCCGACGAAGTTGAAGCCGAGACCGCCCCATCCTTCGCTGATCTCCATGCTGTAGCTCGCCTGGATGTCGATGCCGCGGGTCTTCTTCTCACCGATGTTGATCGAAAGATCGCTGACATAGCCATTCGACGTCCTCCACAGCGAGCCGAACTGGTCGCGGTGAACGAGGCCGCAGAAGGTCGGATCGAGTGTGGCGGCGCAGGTCGCGAGGATCGTGTCGGCGCCGACGCCCTGGATGAACGAGTCGACCTGAATGTCGAACCAGTCGACCGACAGAGCGAAGCGCGGCAGGAAGGTCGGCTGGAACACGAATCCGACGGTCCAGGTATCCGCGACTTCCGGATCGAGGTTCGGGTTGCCGCCGATCAGGCCGTTATACTGCGACGCCTGGTTCGGCTGGATGGCGCCGAACTGGGCCGCGGTGACGCCCATCGCCTGGCAGGCGGCCAGGTTGGCACCGCCGGCCACCACGCCGCCGACTACGCCGATGCCCGCGCAGGGATCGGTGCTGCCGTCGAGAACGACGCGCTGGGGAGCGAACAGCTCCTGGATGTTCGGAGCGCGAACGGCGCGGTTGTAGGCGGCGCGGAAACGGATGTCGCGGATCGGCGCCAGGTCGAGGCCGATCTTGTAGGCATCCGTGCTCACGCTGCGGGCACCAAGGCCGTAATCAGAGTAGCGATAGCCGGCCTCGAGCGAGAAGTTGTACAGGAACCCCTCCTCGACGATCGGGATGCGGACCTCGGCGAAGGCTTCCTTGACGTCGAAGCTGCCGTTGACCGGAAGCGTCGGGGCGCCCTGGCCGGCGAGGTCGCTCGACGGAAGCGTCGAGAAGGCCTGGTCGACGAGAAGCTCCAGCGATTCCTTGCGATACTCGAGGCCGAAGGCGACGCCGACGCCGGACTGCGCCCAGGGAAGCTGGATGCCCCAGCCGCCGAGGTTGCCCGTGATCGACGCGTTGGCGACGGTCTCCTGGTTCACGCCGCGCTGCAGGCCCGGGGTCTGCAGGTAGGTGAGAGCCGCGGGATTGACGGCGTTGAGAGCGAAAATGTCCCAGGGAACGCAGCTCGGATCCGATCCGTCCAGGACCGCGCGGCAGATCGGCTGGACGCCGGCCACGCGCGGATCGTCGATGACGTCGAGCGCGAGGCCGAGACGGCGGACCGAGAAGTCGTTCGAGTAGGTCTCGGCGAAGTTCGTTTGACCGAACTGGTAGTACATGTCGTACGACCAGACATCGTCCAGATCGCCGCGCATGCCGGCGACGATGCGGTAGCTGGTGTGCTGCAGGTCGTCGCGGCGGCCGCCGCCTTCGACGTTGCGGCGCAGCGGCTGGAGCACAGCGCGGTTATAGGGCGTGCCGGTGGTCGGATCGATGAACACGGCCGGAGGCGGCACGGGCGCGCCCGGGCCGCGGTTGGCATTGACCGACAGGCCGTCGGCGGCGAGCAGGTTGCCCGGAGCGCAGACGATGGCGCGCTCCTGAGCGGACATCAGCGGGTTGTCGCAGTTGATGTTCAGCGTGTTGCCGAAGTTGCCCGACGGAGCGATCTGGGCGACCGTGCGGTCGTCCATGAACATCACTTCCATGTAGGGCTTCAGCGCTTCGCTGATCTCATAGCTGGCGAAGGCGCCGAGCACGTAGCGCTCGTCGGGGCGCTGATAAAAGTTGGTCGGCGCGAAGTTGTAGGGCGTCGAGCCGGGGATGAAGGTCCGGTTCGGCCCGACCTGGAACGTTCCGGTGTTCGTGAAGAACGTGCCGTTCGCCGAGGTGCCGGAGCCGCCGCAGGTGAAGTCCGTGGTGCCCGCTGCGCCGCCGGTGCCGACGCCGGCGGCGATCTGGCCGGCCGTGCGCGACGTGAGGGCGCAGGAGCTGTAGTCGCGCCGGCCCTGGGTGATCTGGTCGGTGTGACGGTAGCCGGCATAAGCGAGGACGTGGCCGCGGCCGTCGTCGAAGGCCGCGCCGATCGCGAGATTGGCATCCCAGGTGCCGCCGTCGGCGACGTTGCCCGTCGGATAGCCGAACCGCCTGTTCGGAGCGTCGAGAGCGGCGAGGACCGAAGTCCGCGCGCTGTTCTCATGCTGGAAGAAGCTGTACTGCGAATCGACGCGGACGCCGGTGAAATCGGTGTCCATGACGAAGTTGACGACGCCGGAGACGGCGTCCGAGCCGTAGACCGAGGAGGCGCCGCCGGTCAGCACGTCGACGCGCTGGATCATCATCGCGGGGATGAAGTTGATGTCCGCGAACGGAACCGACGGATCGCCCGGGACGAGGCGGCGGCCGTTGATCAGGACGAGGGTGCGGGCCGGGCCGAGGTTGCGAAGATCGAGGGTCGCGGTGCCCGAAGCGCCGTTCGAAACGGTGCTGCTCTGGCCGGCGAAGACCTGCGGCAGCGAGTTGACGAGATCCTCGGCGCGGACCGTGCCGGTCGCGCGGACCTCTTCGCTGTTGACGGCGGTGACGGGGCTGACCGAGGTGAGGTTCGGCTGGCGGATGCGCGAACCGGTGATGGTGATCGCCGGCTCTTCCTGAGCCACGGCTTCGACGGGGCCGGCCTGGGGCTGCTGATCGTTCTGCGCGAACGCGGGCGTTGCAACGCCCGCCGTGCCACAGATGATCGTCGTGGCGAGCAGGTTGCTCAGAAACTGATTCTTGTACCTCATGTCGGTCCCCTTAGATCGGCCGCGGCCGTGATTCGTGCACCGGACAGAATCCGGTGGTGCAGACTGCGTTTAGGGGATGAAACGAATCCGACGCAATCGGGACGGGCTCGGCGTCCCGCCATTTTTGCCCGGCGTGGCAAAATTGCCACAATGCGAAACGCGGCTCCGCGAGGCTTGCGCAACCCCGGCGCCGTCCGCCATACCCTGCTTTCGACAGCCTAACAGACCTGGGAATGGGACCGCCATCATGTCACGCAAGCCGCTCTTGCTCGCCGCCGTCATGCTCGGCCTCGTATCCGCCGCTTACGCGCAGGGCGGCGATCCCGCGCCGCAGGCTAAGCAGAATCAGGCGCGGCCCGAGCTGTTCGAGGCGCTCGTCCGATGCCGTGCGATTTCCGGGGACGCCGAGCGGCTGCGCTGCTTCGACACGGCCTCCGCAGCGCTCGAGCAGGCGGCGGAACGGCGCGAGCTGGTCGTCGTCGATCGCGCCCAGGTCCGCGAAAGCCGGCGCCGGCTGTTCGGCCTCGCTTTGCCGAGCCTGCCGATCTTCGGCGGCGGCGACGACAGCCAGGCGGCGGAGGACGAGGTGACCTCGCTCGAGGGGACCGTGGCCTCGGCCAGCCAGGACAGCCTCGGCCACTGGATGGTCCGCCTCGCCGACGGCAGCCTGTGGGTGCAGACCGACAACCGCCAGCTTGCGCTTCGCCCGCGAAACGGCCAGCCCGTGGTGATCAACCGCGCCGCGCTCGGCTCCTACATGATGCGGGTCAACAACCAGCCGGGCGTCAGGGTGCGCCGCCAGCTCTAGCGCGGAATTCGAGCGGGCCTGCACCTGTTCCCCGGCGAAGGCCGGGGTCCAGGAGCCGGAGGCTTTCCGCAAGGCCTTCGTCCGAAACCCGGCGATCGCCGGGCCTGGGCCCCGGCCTTCGCCGGGGAACGCTGAGGGCGATTAAGCGGATCCGGCCCTAGCGCGGTGCTCCCCCGACCGCTGCGGCCGGATCGATCCGGGCCCCGTTCCAGACCAGGCTCCAGTGGAGGTGCGGCCCCGTCGCCCGGCCGGTCGCCCCGACCGTGCCGATCCGCTCGCCCCGCCGAACCGCCTGGCCGACGCGCACGCTCGCGCTGGACAGATGGAGAAAGGCGCTGCTCAGCCCCATTCCGTGATCGACGATTACCAGATTGCCTTCGAGGCTGAAGCCCGGCGGCGGGGCAAGGGTGACGATCCCGTCCGCCGGCGCCACCACCTCGGCTCCCGCGCCCGCTGCGATGTCGGCGCCGCTATGATAGGCCGCCGGAACCCCGCCCGAATAGATTCGCTGCGACCCGAAGCGCCCGCTGAGGCGCCCGCGCGCGGGCCAGACGAACGCCTGGGACCAGCCCATGCTCGCCGAGCGGCGCTCGCGCGCCGCGCCGATCCGCCGCAGCTCTCCTTCCCTCATGCGCTGAAATTCCGGAGTCGGACCGCCGGCCGGCCGGGCCATGGCGACATGCTGGATCGGCCATGCCCGCGGCGCGACCGCAAGCCGCCGCTCGATCCGCTGGCCATTGGCAAGGCGCGCCTCAAGCAGCGCGGAGGGCGGCGCGTCGCGGTCGAAGCCGAGCAGGAAGCGGCCATCCGGGGCGAGCGGCACATCGCGTCCGTCGAGCGTGAGCGACGCCGCGCCCTGGGGCGCCACGCCGTGAAGCAAGCCGCCCTGGACGGGCGCCCCGTCGATCCGCAGCTGTTGGGGGGCGGCCTGAGCGGATAGCGCAAGCGCGGCGAGGAGGGCGATCAGCGGCCGCACGAAGCGCCGCCCCGCTCTCACCTCTTGCCTTCCGCCTCGAGCGAGGCCTGGGCCGAGGCATAGGCCTCCTGCCGCTCGACGCTCCAATATTTGAGGTCGGCGAGCGGGATCGGCTGGCGCGTGACCGCGCAGAGCACGTGATCGCCAGGGCTCAGCACCCGGAAGGTGCCGGAAAGATAGTGGAGCCGGGCGAGGCGGGCGTTTTGCATCAACATGGCTTGCGTTCCGTTACAGCAGCTTGGGCTGGTCGGCCTTGCCCTTTAGATAAGGCGCGCGCCTCGGCCGCTCAACCGTCCCGGTCTCCACCTCCACCGCGCCGTCCTTGAAGTGAAGCTTCAGCGCCCTCGCCTCGCGTGCAGCCGCTGCATTGACGAGGGTGTGCCCGGAGCGGTCGGTGACCCGCGCGTAGCCGCGCTCGAGCGGCTTTTCGGGATGGGCGAGCTGGGCCACCCGCCAAAGCGAGGCGAGCCTTTCCCGGGCGCGGCGATGGGCGGCCTCGAGCAAGGCTGGCCGAAGCGCCCCGCCGGCGCGGCCGAGCTCGCCGCGCGCGCGGTCGATCCGTCCCTGAAGGCCGCGCGGAAGCCGCTCGGCCAGCTCGTCGAGCCGCTGCTGCTGCGGCGCGAGCAGGCCCGAGCGCTCTGGCCAGTGACGCAGGAGCGCCTGGAGCTGCTCGCCGCCCCGCTCCACCGTCCGCCGCGCGCAGCGCTCGCTGCGGGCGCCGAGTTCGCGCACCGAAGCGAGCAATTCGGCGCGCACCGGCACCGCCATCTCCGCCGCGGCGGTGGGGGTCGGCGCCCGCCGGTCGGCGGCGAAGTCGCACAAGGTGGTGTCGGTCTCGTGCCCCACGGCCGAGATGACCGGGATTTCGGAGCCGGCGACCGCGCGGACGACGACCTCCTCGTTGAATGCCCAGAGGTCCTCGATCGAGCCGCCGCCGCGGGCGACGATGAGCAGGTCCGGCCGCTCGGGAAGCGCGTTGAACCCGGCGATCGCCGCTGCGACCTTCTCCGCCGCGCCGTCGCCCTGGACCGGCACCGGCCAGAGCACGACATGGGTCGGGAAACGGTCCTCGAGCCGGTGGAGAATGTCGCGGATCACCGCCCCGGTCGGCGAGCTGACCACGCCGATCAGGCGCGGAGCGAAGGGAAGCTTCTTCTTGCGCGCCTCGTCGAACAGCCCCTCGGCGGCGAGCGCTCGGCGGCGCTTGTCGAGCAAAGCCATCAGGGCGCCCTGCCCGGCCAGCTCGAGCCGCTCGACGACGATCTGGTAGCGCGAGCGCGCCGGATAGGTGGTGAGCTTTCCGGTCGCGACGACCTCGATCCCGTCCTCCGGCTGGAAGCGAAGAGCGCCCGCCTGGCCGCGCCAGATCACTGCGTCCATGCAAGCCGAATCGTCCTTCAGGGTGAAATAGCAATGGCCCGAAGCGACCCGCTTGAACCCCGAAATCTCTCCGCGCACCCGGACATGGTCGAACGCCCCTTCGACGGTGCGCTTGAGCGAGGCCGACAGCTCGGAGACCGACTGGGCCGGCGCGTTGTCGCCGGGCGCCTCGGTTGCTAGGAGCGCCGCGTCGGTGAAGGGATCGTCGCTCATGAATGTGCTCATCATCGGTTCGGGCGGGCGCGAGCATGCCTTGGCGTGGAAGCTCGCGCAATCGCCGCTGATGGGAACGCTCTACGCGGCCCCCGGCAATCCCGGAATCGCGGAAGTCGCCGAGCTCGTCGCGCTCGATGCCGCCGATCACCGGGCGGTGGTCGATTTCTGCCGCCGCCATGCGATCGGCCTCGCGGTGATCGGACCCGAGGCGCCATTGGTCGACGGGCTCGCCGACAATCTGCGCGCGATGGGCGTCCCGGTCTTCGGCCCGAACAGGATCCCGGCCCAGCTCGAAGGCTCCAAGGGCTTCACCAAGGATCTTTGCGCGAAGCACCATATCCCGACCGCCCGCTATGCCCGCGCGTCCGACCGGCTGGCCGCGGAGGCGGCGCTCGAGGATTTCGGAATGCCGGTGGTGATCAAGGCCGACGGCCTCGCCGCGGGCAAGGGCGTGATCATCGCCGAAAGCGCTGACGAGGCGCTTGCCGCGCTCTCGACGATGTTCGAAGGCGGCTTCGGCGGCGCCGGCGAAGCGGTGGTGGTCGAAGAGTTCATGACCGGCGAGGAGGCGAGCTTCTTCGCGCTGGTCGACGGCGAGACCGTGCTTCCGTTCGGATCGGCCCAGGACCACAAGCGCGTCGGCGACGGCGACACCGGCCCCAATACGGGCGGCATGGGCGCCTACAGCCCGGCCTCGATCCTCACGCCGGCGCTCGAGCGGCAAGTGATGGAGGAGATCGTCCGCCCGACCATCCGAGCGCTGGCCGAGGCCGGCACGCCCTTCTCGGGAATCCTTTACGCCGGGCTGATGCTGACCGAAGGAGGGCCGAAGCTGGTCGAATACAATGTCCGCTTCGGCGATCCGGAATGCCAGGCGCTGATGCTCAGGCTCGAAAACGACCTGCTCGAATTGATGCTCGCCTGCGCGAAGGGCGAGCTGGCCGGGGCCGAGCCGCCACGTTTCTCGGATGACGCCGCGCTGGTCGTGGTGATGGCCGCCAAGGGCTATCCCGAAGCGCCGCGCACCGGCGGAAGGATCGCCGGGCTCGATCAGCCGGCGGCCAGGATCTTCCATGCCGGAACGGCGCTCGACAAGGGCAAGCTGGTCGCCGCTGGCGGACGCGTGCTCGGCGTCGCAGCGCGGGGGCCGACGGTCGCCGAGGCGCAGCGCGCCGCCTATGAAGCGGTGGACGGAATCGATTTTCCCACCGGCTTTTGCCGCCGCGACATCGGCTGGCGCGAAATCGCGCGCAACAAGGGCTGACGCGGGCGGGACGGCGGGCTATTGACGGCCGACATGCCGCGCTACGCCAAATTCCTGATCGGCCTCGCCGCCGCCCTGCTCGCCGGATGGATCGGCCACGGCCCGCTCGGCCAGGGCGAAGCCTTCGTCGGCGCCCTGGACGCGCAAGCCCAGCAGGTCATCCGTCAGGCGGAGCTGCCCAACGTTCGGGCCCGATTCCCGCACGATCCGCTTACCCGCCAGGCAATCCTGAGCGGCGAGGCGAACGAATTTCAGCGCGAGGGGCAAGGCCAGTTCCCCGGCCTCAACGACCGCATTCGAGCGATCCCCGGCGTGTCCGGAGTGCATTGGGACGAAAGCGACTGTTGCGCGAATCCGGAGGCCGCCAATGCCGTTGCTCGCTGAAACCCTGATCCTCGTGGCGATCGCCTATCTGATCGGCGTCGGCATCGGCCGGCTGCTGTTCGGCCGGGCCAAGAAAAATTCGTTCCTGGGAGACTAGGCTCATGCTCGCTCTCGCCCAGTTCAACCTCGTCACCCTTGCCGTCGCGCTGGTGATCGGAATCGCCACCGGCCGCTGGATGTTCGCGCGCCGCGCCGCCCCCGAAGCCAGACCTGAGGATTCGAACCCGTCATGACCTCAAACACCACGATCATCGTCGCCGTCGCAATCCTGGCGGTGCTGATCCTCTCCTTTCTGGTCATGCGCCCGCGCCGCGCGCCGAAGATCGAGCGCAAGCGCGAAGGCGAGCCTTATGTCGCAAGCACGGAGCGGCCCTATATGAAGCCGCCCGCGAAGGAGGGCGCCGGGGTCGCCGACGAGGTCGCCGCCGCCGCCACCGACGTCGCCGACGAGGTGCTCGGAGTCCACACCCGCCCGCAGAACGACGGTCCGGCCGACGATCTCACCCGCCTCAAGGGCGTCGGCCCCAAGTTCGTCGCGCGCTTGGGTGAACTCGGAATCACCCGTTACGACCAGCTCGCCGGCCTGAACGCCAACGAGGCCGCGCATCTGGAAGAGCGGCTCGGACCGTTCCAGGGCCGCCTCGCGCGCGACCGCGTGATCGAGCAGGCCGATCTGCTTGCGCGCGGCGACACGGACCGCTTCGAGGAGAGGTTCGGCAAGCTGGGCGGCTAGACCGCTGTAATCTCAAAGTGAGCCCTCATCGCCGAGTTCGGTCCTTCCTCAGGATGAGCGTGTAAGGCCGGTTCCATTGCACCCTACCCCCGCCGCCCCCGTTTCGCCTCGCTCGCCAGCAATTTGTCGATCTTGCGCCCGTCCATGTCCGATATCTCGAACTGCCAGCCGCGGTAGGTGAAGCGCTCGCCCACCTCGGGCAGGTGCTTGAGCACCGACAGAGCAAAGCCCGCGGCGGTGGCATAGTCGCGGTCGTCGGGCAGGTTGAGGCACAAGGCGTCGGCCATCGCATCGGCCGAGACCGAGCCCGACACCCACCAGCTGCCGTCCTCGCGCTCGACGAGCGGCGGATCGGTGTCGAAGTCGGTCGCCGAAAGGAACTTGCCGGCGAGCGCGTTGAGCAGGTTGCCCGGAGTCACGATCCCTTCGAAATGGCCGTATTCGTCATGGACGAAGGCCATCGGCACCTCGCTGTCGCGAAGCACGGTCATCGCGTCCATCGCGTCGATCTGGTCGGGAACGATCGGCGCCGTCTTCATCAGCGCGCGAAGGTCGATCGCCTGGTCCTTGAGCAGGCACGACACGACGTCGCGCGCCTGGACGACTCCGATCAGCCGGTCGACCGACCCCTCGGCCACCGGGATTCGGTTGTGCGGCGCCTCGATCAGCTTCTGCCGGATGGTCTCCTGCCCCGCGTCGGCGTCGATCCATGAGACTTCGGTGCGCGGGGTCATCACCTCGCGAGTCGGCCGGTCGGCGAGGCGCACGACGCTCGAGATCAAGGCCCGCTCGCTTTCCTCGAGCACGCCCGCCGTCGCCGCCTCGGCCACGACCAGCTGGAGGTCCTCGGCGGTGACGTGATCCTCCGATTCGCGGTTCATCCGAAGGAGGCGGAAGATCAGGCTGCTGGTCTTGTCGAGCAGCCACACGAAGGGCGCGGTCGCACGGCTCAGCCAGCGCATCGGAAGTGCGACGGTGACGGCGATCGGCTCGGGCGAGCGAAGGGCGAATTGCTTGGGCACCAACTCTCCGATCACCAGCGAAGCGTAGGTGGTGACGAAGATGACCAGCGCGAAACCCAGCGTCTGAGCCGTGTCGGGCCTGATCCCGAGCATGGCCAGGCGATCGCCCGTGGGCCCGCCGAGGCTGGCGCCCGAATAAGCGCCGGCGAGGATCCCGATCAGGGTGATTCCGATCTGGACGGTGGACAGGAAGCGTCCCGGGTCGGCGGCGAGATCGAGCGCGGTCTGCGCGCCGCGCCGTCCCGCGCGCGCCATCGCCTTCAGCCGTGTCTTGCGCGACGAAACGATCGCCAGCTCGGACATGGCGAAGACGCCGTTGAGAGCCACCAGGACGAGGATGATGACCACGTCCAGCCAGGGATAGGGTGCGAGCGGAGGGGAAGGCGGCATGGCGTTGCGGCCCTCCTAGCCGCGAAGCTCCGGTCCCGACAAGTTCGGCGGCGCGGACCGCGTCATCGCCGGCCCTTGAAGAAATCGCGCAACAGGCCGGCGGCCTCGTCTTCGCCGATGCCGGGATAGACTTCCGGAACATGGTGACAGGTCGGCTGGGAAAAGAACCGGGCTCCGTGGAGCACGCCGCCGCCCTTGGGATCGGCGGCGCCGAAATAGAGGCGCGAGATTCGCGCCAAAGCGATCGCCCCCGCGCACATCGCGCAGGGCTCCAGTGTTACCCACAGGTCGCAGCCGTCGAGCCGGCAGTCGCCGATCGCCTGCGCCGCCGCGCGGATCGCGACGATCTCGGCATGAGCCGTGGGGTCGTTCGAATCGCGCATTCGGTTGCGGCCGACGGCGAGCACTTCGCCGGCGCGAATCACCACCGCGCCGACCGGAACCTCGCCGTCCTGGGCCGCCGCCCTCGCCTCGCCGAGCGCGAGGCGCATTCCATCGGGCAGTGGGAAGGCCGTTATTGCGCGTTTTCCTGTCCGTTGGTCACGGCGACGTTCGGCACTTCGACCTGGCGCGTCTCGGTGCGGACCACAGGAACCTGCACGTTGGTGGTGGTCGTTCCGACCGCGACCGACTTGGCGTCGATCGACACGGAGCCGTCCGCGTGGCGATTGAGATTGATATAGCCGGTCCAGATCAGCGCCATGACGAGCACGACGACGAAGGCGATGAGCAGAAGGAGCGTGCGCAGCATAGGGGACCTCGCGGGGTTCGACGTTTCCAGGTGAACGAGGGGATGGCAGATTGGTTGCCTTCCCGCAACGATCCCCGGAGCCCGGCGGGGGCGCTCGCGGTTGACGAACGGCCCCGGTGCGGCTATCCGCGCCCGGTTTCCGGTTGGCCTCGAAGGCCGCCCATTCCAGGAAGAGATTGAAATGTCGCGTATTTGCGAACTGACCGGCAAGGGCCGGCTGGTGGGTAACAACGTTTCCCACGCCAACAACAAGACCAAGCGCACGTTCCTGCCCAATCTGCAGAACGTGACGTTGATCTCCGACACGCTCGAGCGCGGCGTCAAGCTGCGCGTCTCGATGAGCGGCCTCCGCTCGGTCGAGCATGTCGGCGGCCTCGACAATTGGCTGCTCAAGACGAACGACGACAAGCTCAGCCTGAACGTCCGCCGTCTGAAGCGCGAGATCGTCAAGAAGCAGTCGGAAGCCGCGGCGGCCTAACACTTCCCGAGTCATCCCGACGAAAGTCGGGGATGACTCCTCATTGCGCTCATTCGACTAGGGCGAACTTCAGCAGCAGCGTCTGCTGCAGCGGGAAGAAATTGTCGTCGGAGGCGATCCACAGGATCGTCCGGCCGTTCTCGACCGTCACGCTGAGCGCCTCCATATTGTCGACCGTCAAGGGCGGGCGAAGCGTCGCGATCTCGCGCCCCTCTATGGTCCCTCCGGCGCGAAGGCCCGTCAGGTCGGCAACGCTGAGCACCGCCGAAACGCCCTCGAACAAGGCGAATCGCCGGTTGAGCAGCAGCAGGCGCCCGTCGGGCAGCAGGGCGGCGTCGGTGATCCGGTAGCCGGGCACGCGGACGTAGCGGAGCCGGGCTGAGCGGGTCGCGGGGTCGGACGGATCGCCCTCGAACAGCACCGCCTCGCTGGTCCTCTCCGCTCCGCTGGATCCTTCCGCGAAGACGAGGAATCGCCCGCCGGCGAGGCGCACCATCGCCTCAGGGCCGGCATTGGCCAGCCAGCGGCGCATCGGTGGCGGGCGCGCCGCGCTCGCTGCCCGAAGGTCCGATCGCCGGTAGCGCCAGATCATGTTGTGCTTCTCGAACCCAACCCACAGCCAGGGTCCATGGAGGACCAGCGATTCGGTGTCGCGGTTGGATTTGCGCGTCGCGGGCCCCGGGCCGCTTGGAAGCGGAAGCAGGCGGACGGGCTCGCGGACGGCGCCGCTGGGCACTGCGAACAGCATGATCGTCCCGGCGTCGCCGAGCGCGGTCACTCGCCCGCTCGACACCTGCATCGCCGAGATCGAGCCGAAGCGCGGCGAATCGCTGGTCAGCGCCCACCCCCCCAGATAGTCGAGCGCCCCGACGCGGCGGCGGGCGGGATCGCCGGCGTCGAGCGGGACGGGCATGGCCGTGAGCTCGGCGAGCGCCGGGCCGGGCGGAGGTGCGGGAGGCGGCCGGGCGATGAACGTCGCGAGCATCAGGAAGGCGGCGAGCACGAACGCGATCCGCTTCGGCCGCGACAGCCAGATCTGTTCAGGAAAACTCCGAAGAATCATGAACGATTCCTGACGGGCGCATTCAGTCGAGGCTCAAGCGAATCGCTGCATAAGAGCGTCATGTCGCTGGCCGGATTGGTTTTTTTCTGCCTGCCGGCCGCAAAGACAGAGGAGTTGGAACCATGTTCAAGAAGATCGCCATTTCCGCCGCCGTCGCCGCCTCGGCCCTGACGGTGATGCCCGCCGCTGCCGAAGCCCAGAGCTACGGCTATTACAACCAGGGCTATGGCTACAATGGGCGCTACGTCGATCCGCGCTACGCCCAGCGCTACAACCAGCGTTATTACAACGGCTACAACCCCTACAATTCCTATAACGGCCGGACCTACTACCAGGGCCGCTACAACTACAATTACGGCTATCGCTGCAACAACGGCTCGACCGGAACGATCATCGGCGCCATCGCCGGCGGTCTGCTCGGCAGCCAGGTCGCCGGCCGCGGCGACCGCGCGATCGGCGCGATCGTCGGCGGCGCCGCCGGCGCCCTCGCCGGCCGCGAGATCGATCGCAGCAGCGGCAACGGCTACAACTGCCGCTACTAAATCCCGAACGCCTCGAAGGAGTGTCGAGGACGGGCCGGTCGCCTTTCGGGCGGCCGGCCCTTGCTTTTATGCGATTCGATGCGATCGGTCCCGCATTCTTCTCGCTCATCCTGAGGAGCCGTTGAGCTTGTCGAAACGGCGTCTCGAAGGACGGTCCTTCGAGACGGGCCTTCGTCAGGCTCAGTCCCTCCTCAGGATAAGCGGATAATTGCGGACGCCCTATTCCTTGTCGAACAGCCCCGCCAGCTGCTCGACCATCGTTCCGCCGAGTTGCTCGGCGTCCATGATCGTCACTGCCCGCTGATAGTAGCGGGTGACGTCGTGGCCGATGCCGATGGCGATCAGCTCGACCGGCGATCGCGCCTCGATCCAGCCGATCACCTGGCGCAGGTGCCGCTCGAGATAGGTGCCGCTGTTCACGCTGAGCGTCGAATCGTCGACCGGGGCGCCGTCCGAGATGACCATCAATATCTTGCGCTCCTCGACCCGGCCGATCAGCCGGTTGTGCGCCCATAACAAAGCCTCGCCGTCGATATTCTCCTTGAGCAGCCCCTCGCGCATCATAAGGCCGAGGCTCTTGCGCGCCCGCCGCCATGGCTCGTCAGCCTGCTTGTAGATGATGTGCCTGAGGTCGTTGAGCCTGCCCGGCTGCGGCGGCCGGCCGTCGGCGAGCCATTTCTCGCGCGATTGGCCGCCCTTCCACGCCCGCGTCGTGAAGCCGAGGATCTCGACCTTCACGCCGCAGCGCTCGAGCGTCCGGGCGAGGATGTCGGCGCTGATCGCGGCGATCGAGATCGGCCGCCCGCGCATCGAGCCCGAATTGTCGAGCAGCAGGCTGACGACCGTGTCGCGGAACTCGGTCTCACGCTCGACCTTGTAGGACAGCGACTGGGCCGGATTGACGATCACCCTGGCGAGCCGCGCGACGTCGAGCAGCCCCTCTTCCTGATCGAAATCCCATGAGCGCGACTGCTGGGCCATCAGCCGCCGCTGAAGCCGGTTGGCGAGCTTGGTCACCGCGCTCTGGAGGTGGACGAGCTGCTGGTCGAGATAGGAGCGCAGCCGCCCGAGCTCCTCCTCGTCGCACAATTCGGCGGCGACGACCTCCTCGTCATATTGCTCGGTGAACACCCGGTAGTCGAATTTCGGCGGCAGATCGGAGACGGGCCGGTTCGGACGGACCGGGAGCATCCCCTCCTCGCCCTCCTCGCCGAGCGCGTCGGCCGATTCGCCCATCTCCTCTTCCGACCAGTCCTGCTCGCTGCTCTCGTCTCCTTCCTGCTCGGCTTCCCCACGGATCTCGGCCTCGCCGCGGCCGCTGCCCTCATCCTCCTGGTCGCTTTCGTCGTCCCGGGCGCCCTCGGCTTCGTCGTCGCCCTCGCCTTCGTCGGCCGAGTCGGGATCGAGATCGGCGTCGGCCTCGCCCTCGATCAGATCGAGGTCGCGCAGCAGCTTGGTCGCAAGCGCGGCGAAGGCCTGCTGGTCGTCGATGGCGAGGCCGAGCGCGTCGAGGTCGGCCCCGGCTTTTTCCTCGATCCACTCGGCGACGAAGGCGATCCCCTCGCGCGCGGCCTCGGGCGGCGCCTCGCCCGTCAGCCGCTCGCGCGCGATCAGCCCGAGCGCGGAGCCCAGGGGCACCTCCTCCCGGCTGCGCGCCCGGACCAGCGGGTCGGTGCGCAGGCGCAGCTCGGCGAGGTGGCCGAGGTTCGCGCGCACCCCGGCCATGCCACGGGCGCCGAGCGCCTCGACCCGCGCCTGCTCGACCGCGTCGAACACCGATCGCGCCACCTCGTCCCCGGGCGCGTGGCGCGCATGCATCCGCTCATTGTGGTGCCGCAGCCGCAGCGCCGCAGCGTCGGCGAAGCCCCGCGCCTCCGCCGCCTCGCGCGCGCCGATCGTCCGCCCCGGCATCGGCGCCTTGACGCTCTTGCCGCTGATTCCGGGAACGTCGCTGGTGAAGCCGAGCTCGACCTCGGAATCCCGCGCCATCGCCCGAGTCGCCCCGGCAAGCGCCTGGCGGAAGGATTCGAGCGGATTGTCCTCGGCCACCTACCCTCTCCCATTTAGGGAGAGGGGGGGACCCATTGCGCCAGCAATGGGGGGGTGAGGGCAAGAGCGGGCGAAGTTCGGGCCCTCACCCTCCCACCGCTTCGCGGCGGGCCCCTCCCTCTCCCCAAATGGGAGAGGGGCGATCAAGCCGCCCCCACCACGCTCTCGGGCAGATCCTTGCCGAACACGCGCTGGTAATATTCGGCCACGGTCGCCCGCTCGGCCTCGTCGCACTTGTTAAGGAAGGTGAGGCGGAAGGCGAAGCCGACGTCGCCGAAGATGAGCGCGTTCTGCGCCCAGCTGATCACGGTGCGGGGGCTCATCACCGTCGAGATGTCGCCGTTGACGAAGCCCTGGCGCGAGAGCTCCGCGACCTTGATCATCCGCTCGACCTCGGCGCGGCCGCCCTCGTGGTCGTATTCGCCCGACTTGGCCAGCACGATCCGCGCCTCGGTCTCGGCCGGCAGATAGTTGAGTGTGACGACGATGTTCCAGCGGTCCATCTGGCCCTGGTTGATCTGCTGGGTACCGTGATAGAGGCCGGTCGTATCGCCGAGGCCGACCGTGTTGGTCGTCGCGAACAGCCGGAAATAGGGATGCGGGCGGATCACCCGGTTCTGGTCGAGCAGGGTCAGCTTGCCCTCGGTCTCGAGCACGCGCTGGATGACGAACATCACGTCGGGCCGGCCCGCATCATATTCGTCGAACACCAAAGCGGTGGGCGTCTGCAGAGCCCAGGGCAGGAGACCCTCGCGGAACTCGGTCACCTGCTGCCCGTCGCGAAGGACGATCGCGTCGCGGCCGACCAGGTCGATCCGGCTGATATGGGCGTCGAGGTTGATCCGGATCAGCGGCCAGTTGAGCCTTGCCGCGACCTGCTCGATATGGGTCGACTTGCCGGTGCCGTGATAGCCCTGGACCATCACCCGGCGGTTCTTCGAAAAGCCCGCGGCGATCGCCAGCGTCGTGTCGGGATCGAAGACGTAGGCCGGATCGAGGTCCGGCACGCGCTCGTCGGCTTCGGAGAAAGCCGGCACCTCCATGTCCGAATCGACTCCGAACAGGTCGCGCACCTTCGCCATCCGGTCGGGCGCGTCCATCACCGTCGCGGCGCGGCTGTCGGGGTTCACGTTGGGAATGTCTGCCATGGTTTTTCTCGAAATTCCGTCCTTCGATGCGTCCTTCGAGACACCGGTTCGACAAGCTCACCGGCTCCTCAGGATGAGCGGATCCGGTCCGATCAATCTCCCACCCGCTCATCCTGAGTAGGGACTGAGCTTGGCGAAGGCCCGTATCGAAGGACCCGCGTCACGCGAATATCGGTCGTCCTTTGAGCGCCGTATAAGCCTCGATCACCTGCTGCAACGCTTTCTCGTGGCCGCGGTCGCCGCCATTGTGGTCCGGATGGTAGCGGCGGAGCAGCTCCGCATAGCGGGTGCGGAGCGCCTTTCGGTCGGCGTCCAGGCCGAGTCCCATGGTCCGCAGGTTGCGCCGGTCGCCTTCGCTCAACGGCTTGCCGTCCCTGCGCTCCCCGGCCTGACGGGAGCGGAAGCGGGCGCCGATCGCGTCGAGAGGATCGACGAAATCGGCCCAGCGCGGCGGCGGCGAGGCGCCGGCCGTGCCGAACGCGCGGGTCTCGCGCTCCCAGCCGCCATAGGGCGTCTGCGCCTCGCTGATCTCTTCCGCCGTCATCCCCTCGAACCAATTGTAGCCGGCGTTGAACTCGCGGACATGATCGAGGCAGAGCCAGCGCCACTCGCCCGGTCCGTCGAAATCGGGGCCGTGGACTCCGGGCGCTCGGAATTCTCCCGGCGCGTCGCATCCGGGGTGCGCGCAATGCGCCGCCCGTCCCTCGACCCGTCCGTGGAATTTCCTGCCTGCGCTGGCCAATGCCAACTCCCTTTCCTTCGCGACCTCACTATATAGGCGCGAATGAGTGCGCCTTTAACCGGATCAGTCGCCCGCGAAATCGAGCAACGCCTCACCGCCGCGCTCGCTCCGGCCAGCCTGTGCGTGACCAACGATTCGGCCAGGCACCGCGGCCATGCGGGCGACGACGGCTCCGGCGAAAGCCATTTCACTGTAGAGATCGAGGCGGCCCGGTTCGCCGGCATGACGCGCCTCGAGCGCCAGCGCGCGGTCAACGCCGCGCTCGGCGACCTGATGAAGGAGCGGGTCCACGCTCTGGCGATCAGGGCTCGGGCGCCGGGGGAGTGAGCCTTGGCCCTTGCAAAACAGGATTTCATCTGTTCCGCTATGCCGATGGACGCGCGCAGGACATGTCGATCCGGAAGTGGGATGCGTCCTTGCGGAAGGTTCAATTTTTTCGTTCTTAGGGAGCGGAAACTTCGGAAACTTCCAACGCTTCCGCCGGGCGTTCGAACATGACGGATGACGAGCTGTTCCTCCAGACCTTGCTGCCCACGACTCACGATCTCGGCGGGTTCAAGGTCCATCGCACGCTGCCGCATCGCGAGCGCACGACGATCGGGCCGTTCATCTTCTTCGACCAGATGGGGCCGGCGAAGCTCGATCCGGGCGCCGGAATCGACGTGCGCCCGCACCCGCACATCAACCTCGCCACCGTCACCTATCTCTTCGCCGGGGCGATCGACCACCGCGATTCGCTCGGCACCTTCGCCACGATCGAGCCGGGCGCGGTCAATCTGATGACCGCGGGCAAGGGGATCACCCACTCGGAGCGTTCGCCGGCGGCGCTTCGTCCGGACGGGCCCGAGCTCAGCGGCATCCAGACCTGGCTCGCCCTGCCCGCGGCCAAGGAGGAGATGGACGCCGCCTTCGAGCATGTGCCCAAGGCCGATCTGCCTTTGGTCGAGGGGGATGGAGTCCGCGCCCGGATCGTCATGGGAACGCTCTGGGGCGAGACCGCGCCAGTCACCTGTCACAGCCCGACCATCTATGCCGACATCCATCTGGCCGCGGGCGGCGCGATGCCGGTCGATCCCGAGGCCGAGGAGCGCGGCCTCTACGTCGCCGAGGGCGAGGCCAGCCTGGACGGCCAGCACCTCGAACCTGCGACGCTCTACGTGCTGCGCCCCGGCATTCGAGCCACGCTTCGATCGGAGAGAGGCGGCCGGGTGATGCTCTGCGGCGGCGCCCCGCTGGACGGGCCGCGCCACGTCTTCTGGAACTTCGTCTCCTCGCGCCGCGAACGGATCAACCAGGCCAAGGAAGACTGGAAGGCCGGCCGCTTTACCTTGCCCCCCGACGACCATGACGAGTTCATTCCCCTCCCCGAGGTGGTGAAGACGGTGAGCTATCCGTGAGCACGCTCGCCCTCACCCGCATCCCCCTCCCCACCGGAGTCGCGCTCAACGTTCAGACCGGCGGGCCGGAGAATGGAGAGCCGATCGTCCTCCTCCACGGCTTCCCCGAATCGCACCGGACGTGGCGCGAGGTGGCGCCCGCGCTGGCCCGCGATTTTCGAGTCGTCGCACCCGACCAGCGCGGCTTCGGCGCGTCGGACAAGCCGGAGGGCGTCGAGAATTACAGGACCGACCGCATCGTCGAGGATCTGATCGCCCTCGCCGACGCGCTGGGCATCGGCCGCTTCACGCTCGTCGGCCACGATTGGGGCGGCGCGGTCGCCTGGCTTGCGGCGCTCAAGCACCCGGACCGCGTTCGGCGCTTGGCGATCGTCAACGCGCCCCACCCTTTGATCTTCCAGAAGACGCTGATCGAGGACTCGGCCCAGCGCGCCGCCTCGCAATATATCCGCGCCTTCCGCAACCCGGCGATGGAGCAGGGCATCGCGGCAATGGGCTACGAGGCCTTCTTCGCCAGGACCTTCGCCAGTCATGCCGATATCTCCCGCCTGCCGCCGGAGGAGCGCCAGGCCTATCTCGACGACTGGAGCCAGCCGGGCGCGATGACCGCGATGCTCAACTGGTACCGGGCGAGCGAGATCGTCGTGCCGGAGCCGGGCGAGGAGGCCGGCGCCCCGGCCTGGACCCTGCTTCCCTTCCCCCACGTGACCCAGCCGACCCTGGTCGTCTGGGCGCTGAAGGACGTCGCCCTGCTCCCGATTCAGCTCGAAGGCTTGGATGCTCTGGTCGACGATCTGCGCATCGTCACCGTGCCCGACGCGGGCCATTTCGTTCCTTGGGAGCAGCCCGGGCCGGTGATCGCCGCAATCCGGGATTTCGTGGCCGAGGCCGGATGAGCTAAGGGGCCGCACATGGCCACCTCCCCCAAGCGCTCGCAATCCCGCTCCGCCGCCCGGCTCGCCGCCGTCCAGGCGCTCTACCAGCAGGAGATGGAAGGCACGCCGATCGCCACCCTGCTCCACGAATTCCACCACCACCGGCTCGGCGCGACGATCGACGAGGTCGAATATGCCGACGCCGAGGTCGATTTCTTCGACGACGTGGTCAAGGGCGCCGACGCCCGGCGCGGGGAGATCGACGCGCTCATCGCGGGGCGCCTCGCGCAGGGCTGGTCGCTCGCCCGGCTCGACAAGCCGATGAAGGCCATCCTTCGCGCCGGCGCCTACGAGCTCGCCGCACGCGCCGACGTGCCGACCGCCTCGGTGATCAGCGAATATGTCGACGTCGCCAAGGCCTTCTACGACGCCCGCGAGACCGGCTTCGTCAACGGCCTCCTCGACGCCATCGCCCGGGAGGTGAGGGCGTGACCTCAGATCCTCCCCGGGACGGGGAGGATCTTCGTGAGTGAATCCGCCTTCATCGACACGCTGCGCGCGATCGCCACCCACCCCGCGGCCCGCGACCTGATCGACGACGCGGCGGTGCTGCAGATGGGGGACGGCGCGCTGGTGCTGACCCACGACATGATCGTCGAGGGGGTCCACTATCTGCCGGACGATCCGCCCGCCGACGTGGCCTGGAAGCTGGTCGCGGTGAACCTTTCCGATCTCGCCGCCAAGGGCGCTCGGCCGATCGGCGTGCTGCTCGGCTTCACCCTCGGCGACGAGGAATGGGACCGGGCGTTCGCCGTCGGCCTCGGCGCCGCGCTCGCGGCCTTCGGCATCCCGCTGCTTGGCGGCGACAGCGTCTCCGCGCCCTCGCGCGTGCTCGGCCTGACCGCGCTCGGGCAGGCCGCGGGGCCGGTCCCCTCGCGCGCCGGCGCCGCGGCGGGCGATGCCTTGTGGGTCAGCGGCACGATCGGCGATGCCGGCGCGGGCCTGAAGGCGCTCCGTGCGGGCGAGGACGCGCCGGCGCTGATCGAGCGCTACCGAACGCCGCGCCCGCGCCTCGAGGCCGGGCAGCGCCTGGCGCCGCTGGTGAGCGCGATGATGGACGTCTCGGACGGGCTCCTGATCGACACCTCGCGAATGGCGGCGGCGAGCGAATGCGGCGTCGAGATCGCGCTGGACTCGGTGCCGCGATCCCCCTCCTTCGCCGGAACCGCGACGGAGGCCGTGACGGCGGGCGACGATTACGAGCTGCTCTTCGCGCTCGCGCCGGGCCGCGCCGCGGCCGTGCTCGCCCTGGCCGAGGAGATCGGCCTGCCCTTCACGCGCATCGGCCGCTTCGTCGAAGGCGCCGGGCTGACCCTCACCGAGAAGGGGCTCGCGGTTCCGCTCCCCGGGCGGCTCGGTTACGAGCATGGCCGAGGGAACCCTTCGACCGGTTGAAACCTTTTTCCATCCACCCTAAGGAGCGCGCCATTGCGGCGCGCCCGTTCGGGCGATCAGCGCCGGATCAAGTCCAGTTCAGGGGAAGGACGATTTCATGACCGTCGTGCTCATTGCCATAGGCTGCGGCATCATCGCCGTGCTTTACGGCATCATCACCAGCGCGCAGGTGCTGCGCGCCTCGCCCGGCAACGAGCGCATGGTCGCCGTCGCCGAAGCCATCCAGGAAGGCGCCAAGGCCTATCTCGGCCGCCAGTACACCACCATCGCCATCGTCGGCGTGGTCGTCGCGGTGATCCTGTTCTTCACGCTCGGCGGGCTTTCGACGATCTGCTTCCTGATCGGAGCGATCCTCTCGGGCGCCGCCGGCTATGTCGGCATGAACATCTCGGTTCGCGCGAACGTCCGCACCGCGGAGGCCGCGCGCGGCTCGCTCCAGGGCGGCCTGACGCTCGCCTTCCGCTCGGGCGCGATCACCGGAATGCTCGTGGCGGGCCTCGGCCTGCTCTCGATCGCCGGAATCTTCTGGTATCTCACCGGTCCCGGCGGGCTCAGCCTCGCCGCGGAGGAGGATCGGCGAACGATCATCGCCGCGCTCACCGCGCTCGCCTTCGGCGCCTCGCTCATCTCGATCTTCGCGCGTCTCGGCGGCGGCATCTTCACCAAGGCCGCCGACGTCGGCGCCGACCTGGTCGGCAAGGTCGAGGCCGGAATCCCCGAGGACGATCCCCGCAACCCGGCCGTCATCGCCGACAATGTCGGCGACAATGTCGGCGACTGCGCCGGAATGGCCGCCGATCTGTTCGAGACCTACGTCGTCACCATCGGCCTGACCATGGTCTCGATCGCGCTTCTGCTCAGCAACCTCGACACGGAGATGCTGACGCGGATGATGTCGCTGCCGCTGATCGTCGGCGGCGTGTGCATCATCACCTCGATCGTCGGCACCTATGCCGTCCGCCTCGGCAAGAGCCAGTCGATCATGGGCGCTCTCTACAAGGGCTTCTGGCTGACCGTGGTCCTGTCGATCCCGGCCATCTGGCTCGCCACGGCCTATACGCTGACCGGCTCGTTCGCCGGCGACATGAGCGCTGTGATCGGTACCTTGCCGGCCGCCGCCGATTCGATGGACCTCGGCAAGGAATTCACCGGCCAGAGCCTGTTCCTGTGCATGATGATCGGCCTCGCCGTCACCGGGCTGCTCGTGTGGATCACCGAATATTACACCGGCACCAACTATCGCCCGGTCAAGTCGATCGCCCGAGCCTCGGCCACCGGCCACGGCACCAACGTCATCCAGGGCCTGGCGATCAGCCTCGAATCGACCGCTTTGCCGACGCTGGTGATCGTCATCGCGGTGATCGCGACCTTCCAGATCGCCGGAATCCTCGGAGTCGCCTTCGCGGCGACCTCGCTGCTCGCTCTGGCCGGAATGGTCGTCGCCCTCGACGCCTACGGCCCGGTCACCGACAATGCCGGCGGCATCGCCGAGATGGCCGGCCTCGAAGACGAGGTCCGCCACCGCACCGACGCGCTCGACGCGGTGGGCAACACCACCAAGGCGGTGACCAAGGGCTATGCGATCGGATCGGCCGCGCTCGCCGCGCTCGTCCTGTTCGGCGCCTACACGACCGACCTCGAACATTACCAGGCCCAGCTCGGCCTGACCGGCCCGGTCAACTTCTCGCTCAGCAATCCGTACATCATCGTCGGCCTTCTGCTCGGCGCGTTGCTGCCCTATTTGTTCGGAGCGCTCGGAATGACCGCCGTGGGCCGGGCCGCGGGCTCGGTGGTCGAGGACGTCCGCGCCCAGTTCCGCGAGAATCCGGGGATCATGGAGGGCACCAGCCGCCCGAATTACGGGCGCACGGTCGACATCGTGACCAAGGCGGCGATCAAGGAGATGATCGCTCCCTCGCTTCTGCCGGTGCTGAGCCCGATCGCGGTTTACTTCATCATCGCCCAGGTGGCCGGCAAGGAAGAGGGCTTCGCGGCGCTCGGCGCCATGCTTCTCGGCGTGATCGTCTCCGGCCTGTTCGTCGCCATCTCGATGACCTCGGGCGGCGGCGCTTGGGACAACGCCAAGAAGTATATCGAGGACGGCAATTACGGCGGCAAGGGATCCGAGGCCCACAAGGCCGCGGTGACCGGCGACACGGTCGGCGATCCTTACAAGGACACCGCCGGCCCGGCGGTGAACCCGATGATCAAGATCACCAACATCGTCGCTTTGCTTCTGCTCGCGGCTCTGGCCGGCCACGCCGGCTGATCGTTTCGAATAGGTCGCGAAAAAGGCTCGCCGGACTTCGGTCCGGCGGGCTTTTTCTTGTCTTTACAGCGCTTGCCGCACGGGCTTATCGTGTTTCGGGGGGACTTGCATCGGTGCCGAAGCGCTTTTCCGCGCTGATCTGCGCGGCATTGCTGACCGTCTGGACGCCGCTCGGCGCGCAGCAGCCGCCCGAGCGCGGCAAGGCGCCGCCATCCGCCGCGACGCCCTCGCCGCAGGTGTCGATCGAGGATTTCGCCCGGCTCCCGTTCCTCTCGGACGCCTTGCTGTCGCCCGACGGGCGCCGAATCGCCGGCCGGGTGTCGCATGACGGCACCGAGGGCATCGCCATCTGGACGCTTGGCGAGGGCGCCGAGCAGGTCCCCCAGCAGATCGCGGTAAGCGGTAGCGAATCGTTCGTCTGGGCGAGCGACACCAAGCTGCTCGTCACCACCGGCACGACGATCGTCATCGCCGGCCCAGGCGAGCTTGTGCCCCTCCGCCTGCAGCGGATTCAGAGCTTCGACCTGATCTCCGGCAAGCTCACCCCGCTCGGCTCGGATGCGGGCTTCCTGCAGGAGCTGATCTTCATCGACCGGGCCGGCCGCTACGTGCTGCTTTCGAACGGGGAGCGGTTCGATCGCCCGCCCAGCGTGGTGCGCGTGGACCTCGAGAGCGGGGCGACGACCGTGGTTCAGCCCGGTCAGCGCGGCGTCTACAGCTGGTTCGCGGACAGCGAGGGGGTGGTCCGGGTCGGCGTCGATTACGGCGAGCGGCGCACCCGTATCTATTATCGCAGCTCGGCGACCGCGCCGCTGGCGCTCGTCGAAACTCATCGCAACCTGGAGGACGACAGCGTGATCGACGCTGTCCGCTTCGTCACCAACACCAGCCGGGGGACCATCGTCACCAATGCCGAAACCGGGCGCTTTGCGGTCTACGACTACGATTTCGCCACCGACACGCGCGGCGCCGCGCTCTTTTCCCACCCGGACGTCGACGTCACGCGCGCGATCTACGGGACCGACGGCCGGCTCGACGGAGTCGTCTACGAGGACGATCGTCCGCGCGTGCGCTGGCTGAACCAGGACATGGAGCGGCTTCAGGCCAGGATCGACCGCAGCCTGCCCGACCACACCAATTCGATCGTCAACCGAAGCCGCGACGGCAACCGGGTGCTGATCTTCTCGTCCGCCGCCGACGATCCCGGCACCTATTATGTGTTCGACCAGGCGGCGCGGCGAATGGAGATTTTCGCCAGCCCCTACGACAATCTCGTCGGACGCGGCTTCGCGCCGGTCCGCCCGGTCAGCTACCAGAGCCGGGACGGCCTCACCATCCGCGGCTATCTGACGCTGCCGCCCGGGCGCGGCGAGCGCGACCTGCCGCTGATCGTCCTGCCGCACGGCGGCCCTTTCTTCCGCGACAGCTGGTCGTTCGATCCCGAAGTCCAGTTCCTCGCCAGCCGCGGCTATGCGGTTCTTCAGCCCAATTTCCGCGGCTCCACCGGCTACGGCCGCAGCTTTGTCGAGCGCGGCTACGGCCAGCTGGGCGGGGGGATGCTCAACGACATCGAGGATGGCATGGACTGGCTGGTCCGCGAGGGCATCGCCGATCCCCGCCGCGCCTGCATCATGGGCAGCTCCTACGGCGGCTATGCGGCGATCTGGGGCGCGATGCGCAGCCCGGATCGCTATCGCTGCGCGATCAGCTTCGCCGGGCCGACCGACCTTCGCGCCATGCTCCATCACGACAGCCGCTTCTTCCTCGCCCGCCGCTATGCCCGCGAGCTTCGCCTTCAGCTGCAGGGCGAGGAGCGGCTGGACCTCAACGCGATATCGCCGCTTCGGCACCCTGAGATGCTTCGCGTGCCGTTGCTGCTCGGCCATGGCGAGCAGGACCCGACCGTGCCGGTAGACCAGGGCCACCGGTTCGTGCGCGCGCTGGGGCGCAACCCGACGCCGGTCGAATCCGTCTTCTTCCCCAAATCGGGCCATGGTTTCAGCGACGCTCCGGAAGCGGCCGACTGGATGCGCCGGGTCGAATCCTTCCTCGCGCGGCACAATCCTGCCGGCCCGCCGCCCGCTCCCGCGGTGGCGCGGATCGCGGCGTCGGGAACCCGCTAGGGCCCGGCTTTGCATTTTTGCGGCGAGCGGCTAAGGCCTCCCCGCATTTTTTGGACCCCAGGGATTTGAATGGCCAAGGAAGAGCTTCTCGAGATGCGCGGGCAGGTGGTCGAGCTTCTGCCCAACGCAATGTTCCGCGTTAAGCTCGAGAACGGCCACGAGATCCTCGGCCACACCGCCGGCAAGATGCGCAAGAACCGGATCCGCGTGCTGACCGGCGACGAGGTGCTGGTCGAGCTGACGCCCTACGACCTTACCAAGGGCCGGATTACCTACCGCTTCAAATAAGCGTAGGCCCGCATCATGCGGCTGATCCTCGCCTCCGCCTCGCCCCGACGGCTCGATCTGCTTGCGCGGATCGGCGTGACCCCCGATGCGGTCACTCCCGCCGAGATCGACGAGACTCCGCTCAAGGGCGAGCTTCCCATCCCCTATGCGCGGCGAATCGCCGCGGCCAAGGCCGAGGCGGTGCGCGAAGGAGGCGCGCTCGTCCTCGCCGCCGACACCGTGGTCGCCGCCGGCCGTCGCATCCTGCCCAAGACGGAGACGGAAGCCGAAGCGCGCGCCGCGCTCTTGCATCTCTCGGGCCGCCGGCACCGGGTCTACAGCGCCGTGAACCTGATCGACGCCGAAGGCCGCGCCCGGCACCGCCTCTCCACCTCGATCGTTACCTTCAAGCGGCTGAGCGAGGACGAGCTCTCCGCCTATCTCGCGAGCGGCGAATGGCACGGAAAGGCGGGCGGCTACGCGATCCAGGGCCGCGCCGAGGCGCTGATCCGCGCGCTGTCCGGCTCCTTCTCGGGCGTGATGGGGCTGCCCCTGTTCGAAACCCGCGCCCTGCTCCGAGCGGCGGGCTATCCGCTTGGCTGAGTGGCTCTACGAGGAAGGGATCGGCGAGAACCGCGCGATCCTCGTCGAGGGCGGCGAGATCGTCGAAGCCGCGATCGAGCTGCCCGGTCTGCGCGCCGGAGCGGTGGTCCCGGCGAGGCTATCCAGCGCCGCGGGGAGCGCCACGCTGGAGGACGGAACCGAGGCGATGGTCTCGCCGGTCGGCAGGCTGAGCGAAGGGGCGGCATTCCGCGCCGAGGTGCTGCGCGAGACGATCCCCGAGCGAGGCCGTCCCAAGCCGCCGAAGGTCCGCCCGACCGAGCTGGCGTTTCGGGCCGGGCCGTCTCTCGCTGACCGCGTCGGATCCCCTGCCCTTCCCGCGCACCGCCTCGACCTGTTCGAGCAGGCGGGCTGGTCCGAGCTTCTCGAGCAGGCGCGGACCGGCGAAATCGCCTTTCCCGGCGGCGCCCTGCGGATGAGCGTCACGCCGGCAATGACCCTGTTCGACGTCGACGGCAGCCTTCCGGCGGAGGAGCTGGCCGAAGTCGGGGCGGAAGCGGCGGCGAAGGCGATACGACGGCTGGGCATAACGGGATCAATCGGGATCGACCTTCCCACTCTGCCCCGCGAGAGGCGCCAGCGGGCCGCGGCGGCGGTCGACGGCATTCTCCCCCAGCCCTTCGAGCGCACGGCGGTGAACGGCTTCGGCTTCCTTCAGATCGTCCGGCGCCGGGAACGGCCGAGCATCCCGGAGCTGGTCCAGGGCGATCCCGTGGCGGCCACCGCGCGCGCGCTCCTGCGCCGTGCCGGGCGCGAAACCGGTGCCGTCGCCCTCAATGCCACGCCCCGCCTGGTCGCGTTCCTCGAGGAGCGGCCGGACTGGCTGAAGGCGCTTGCGCGCCGGACCGGCGGCGAGATCGTCTTGCGGGCCCAGCCGGGCCTCGCCATATCCGCCGGCCATGTCCAGACCGTCCAAAGCTGAGTCCTGCCCCTTGTGCGGCAAGCCGGCCGAGCCCGCGCACAAGCCCTTCTGTTCGCGCGGCTGCAAGGACCGCGACCTTTTGAAATGGCTCGGCGACGGCTATCGCGTGCCCGGCCCGCCGGCCGGTCCGGAGACTTTGCCGAATGGCGAGGACGGGCTGGACAGCGAGCGCTGAGCGCCTCTATAGCGCCGCTTCCGCGCATCGAGCGGATACGCCCAGGTAGCTCAGTTGGTAGAGCACGTGACTGAAAATCACGGTGTCGGTGGTTCGATCCCGCCCCTGGGCACCATCTTTCCGAGAATGGCGTTCGCATCGCCCGCGCGGTGGACCCGCGACGCGGCTTCGCTTCGCGGAGTCCACAGCATCAGATGCTCCGGCTCCTCGTGGACGAGGTTGACGAGTTCGGCGCTCCAGTAGCTCGAGTCGAGCATCACGGCCCCGCCGAAGATCGGCTGAGCCGCCGCGCCCAGCCGCCCGGTGATCCGGGCCGACCAGCCGCATTCCTCCTCGATCTCGCGCCGAACCGCTTCTTCCGCAGTCTCGAACGGCTCGACCCGGCCGCCCGGCAGATAGAAGCGCCCGTTGCCGGCGCGGACGAGCAGCACACGGTCGTCGGCGTCGCTGACGACCGCATAGGCGCCCGTCTGCCGTCTCAGCGCCGTGAGCGAGCTATGGTCGAGTTCGAGTCTCATGAGCCTCCACCGATCCCCGCCCACAAACGCCGTCACACGGGCGCGGTTCCGCCGGTGAAACGATTTGGACTGAATGGCTTGGCTCAATAATCCTTGTGGTAGCGGATGCTCGCATTGTTCGAGGCGTTGGTGCTGAACTGCGAGAGCAGGCTGAGCGAGCGCGAGAGCGAGATTTCGAGCTGGGTCGCGGTGAAGCCCTTGGCGTCGGTGATGATCTCCACATAGATGTCGTCGCTGAGGTACATGCCGGCGGCGACCGCCGTCCCGCGCCCGGTGGCGCTATCGGCCTCGATCAGCCGCAGCCGGTCGATCCCGGTCGCCGAGCGAAGCTGGCCGAGCGGGTTGAGGCCGCCGCTGCCGCCGCGCAAGGAGTTGAGCGAAGCGGCGAGCTGGACCGCCTGAAGCGCGGAAATCTGGGTGACCGAGCTGCCGAACAGGATCCGCGCCATCACCTCGTCCTGCGGAAGCGAGGGCGAGGAAGTGAAGGCGATCTGCGGGTTGTTGGCACGCCCGCTGACGTTGATCGTCACGTTCACATCCTCGATCTCGGCTGTCGCGGCGAGATCGATCTGCGGGTTGGGCGGCCGGCTGCCGAGGAAGGCGATATGGCCCTGGTCCACCCGGAACCTGCGTCCCGCGAGGCCGAGCGTGCCGCGGATCAGGTCGATATTGCCGACGAGCGCCGGCGTCGCCGTGGTGCCCTGGACGGCAAGCTCGGCACGCCATTCGGATTCCAGGCCCATCCCCGAGACGAACACGCGATTGTTCGCGTTGAGCCGGATGTCGAGCCGCCACACGCTCGGCAGCGCGTCGTCCGCCTCCTGCTCGCCCGGCGGCCGGAGCGGCTCGCCGCGGCGGCGCACCCCGGCGAGTTGCGGCACCTCGGCCGCGGCCTGGCGGACGATCTGGTAGCGGGCCTCGCCGAGCTCGAGCGTTCCGCTGATCACCGCGCCCTGGGCATTGTTGACGATCGCCAGATTGCCGGTCGCCGTCGCGGCGAGATCGTCGCTTCGCGCGAGCCGGGCGTTCTGGAAGGCCAAGCGAAGGTCGATCGGATAGCCCGCGGCCGAAGCCAGGCCGATGCTCCCCCGCCCCTCGATCGTGCCGTCCCCGGCGCGGCCGGCGAGGCGGACGATCTCGAGCCGGGAGGCGTTGAAGCGCCCGTCGATTGCAAGGTTGGTGATCCGGGTGCCGTAAGTCTCGTTGTGGTAGGTCAGATCGTTGGCGCGGACCACGCCGGTCAGTTGCGGCTGCTGGACCCGGCCGGAGAAATCGGCGGCGATGGCGATCGGGCCGGTCAGCTGGTGGCCCGGCATGTTGACGAACGACATCGGTACGTCCGCGGGCCCGTTGTAGCGCACGCCGCCGGCGAGCGGCGCCGCGAGCAGCCGGGTCGTCCACGATCCGGCGGCCGGGCCGAGCGGCTGAAGCCGGGCCTGGAGGCGGCCGATCACGGCGCCGCCGCGGCGGATGACCGCGCCCATCTGCCCGCCCTCAGGACGCAGGCTTCCGGCCAGGAACAGGTCGACCGGGGCGGAGCGGACCGCGATTCCGGTGCGGGTGAAGTTGGCGACGTTGATCCGCGCCTCGGCGCGCGGGAAGCTGCCGTCCGCGGCTTGCGAGAAATCGAGGCTGCCGGTCGCCTGCCCGCCGAGGCCGAGGCCGGGCGAGAAGGCGTTGAGCATCGACAGATCGAAGCTGTCGAGCCGCGACTGGATGACGAGGCCGTCGCCCCACGTGCCGGCAAGGCGGATTCGTCCGCGGTCGAGCGCCACGGTGAGCGGCTGAAGCCGCCATTCGCCGCCGGCGCGGCGGATCACCGCTGGCTGGGCGAAGCGGAAGCCGATGGCGTTGATCTGTCCCTGCGCGGCGGCGCGGATCATGTCCGGCGAGGCGACCGCGTTGGCGGCGATTCGGAACGGCACGCCGCTGCGCCCTTCGGCGAAGAGCTGGACCGGCCCGCTGCCGCCGGTGAGATCGGCCCGGATCCGCGCCCGCTGGACGAACAGCGCGCCGCTCCTGAGGCCGGCAAGCTGCGCGTCGCCCCGGATGGTCGGCTGCGGCGAGAGGATGATCGTCGCGTTGACGATGGCCCGCTGGATCAGGATCGGCACCTGCCCCGGGGTGCGCGCGCCATTGGCCGTCGCGGCGATGTCTATCCGCTGGTAGCGCCCGGCGGCGCCAAGCCGGACGACTCCGTCCAGCCCCTGCCCGGCCATGGTCAGCTCGCCCGCGAAGGGCCCCGCAGCGGTGCGCACGAGGCGGCCGCGGAAGTCGATCCCGGCGAAGGTCAGCCGGTTGACGGCGATGGTCATCGGCCCGCGTCCGCTCAGCACGCGCACGTCGGCTGTGAACGGCCCGTAAGCCGAATCGCCGCGCGCGAGGATCGCCCAGCCTCCCGCGACCGCGCGGACATTGGCGGTGACGTGGGCAAGGCCGATGCCGAAGCCCGGATTGGCCGCCTCCAGCGCGACCTGCGGCGCCCGCGCCGACCCGGTGACGTGGACCGACAGCGCGCCATAAGCGTCGCTGACGCCGTTGAAGCGCAAGTCGAGGCTGCCGTCGCGCCGGTAGAGGCCGCCCCCCGAGGCGACGTGGAGGTCGGGCGATGCGAGACGCACATTCGCCACCCGCACCAGCCCGTTGGGCTCCATCGCCAAGCGCGCCGTGATCGTCGCGTCGCCGCCGAGCAGGCCGCGGATCGTGTCGTTGTCGATCCGCCGGCTGCGCGCCGCCACGCGCCCGGTCAGCCCGAAGCCGGCCGGTGAGCTGGTCATGTCGAGATCGGTGTTGACGTCGAACAGGCCGACGCCGTTGACCAGGTAATTGTTCACCCGCCCCTGAAGCGCGGCGAGGTAGCGGCCGGCGGCGAGATCGAAGGCGAGCGCGAGCCGGGCGTTCACCCGGTCCGAGCGAAGGATCATGTTGTCGGAGACGAGCCGGGTGCCGGCGATGCCGACCTGCCCGTCGAGGCGGATGTCGCGCAAGGTTCCGCCGGCGATCATGTCGAAGCCGAGGATCCGGCTCGCCCGGGCCGAGACGGGGATGACGATGTCGTCGGCGCGGACCCGGGCGCTGCCCACCGCGCGCAGGTTCTCGAGCGTCGTGCCGCTCATCGTCAGGCTGGCGGCCGTCAGCTCGTAGGCGACGCCCGGAGTCCGGAACGGGCCGTTGAGTACCATGGCGAGCCGGACGTCGCGGCCGCTGAGATCGGGAGCGATGGCCCCCGGCTCGGTCAGCCGCGTCGCCAGCCGCAGGTCCTGGAAGCGGTTGTGGCCGAGATCGACCAGCCCTTCGGCGGCGATCGCCAGCGAGCGGCTGTAGGCGCGCAGGCGGATGTCGGCGCGGCGCTGGTCGAGCGTGGCGACGAGGCTGGTCTGAACGAGCGGCCCCGCGAGGCGCTGGGCGGGGCCGGTGAGGATCAGGCCGGGCCGCATCGGGCCGGTGAGCGTGAAGCGTCCCCGGCGTCCGCCGATCGCCAAATCGGCGAGCCCCTGGCCGCCGAGCGCGGCCTGGGCCCGGCCCTGCCAGCTGTTCCAGTCGCCGCGTCCGGCGATCCGTGCGGCGACCGGCCTGTTCGTCCCCATCAGCCCGGCGATGAAGCCGTCCGCCGGGCCGCGCAGGGCCAGCGCGACGTCGAACCGGTTCGCCTCCGGCACCGCGTCGAGGTTGAGGATCGCGCGGTCGCCGCCGGCGAAGCCCGGCGCGGCGATGGTCCGGGCGTTGAGCCCGATCTGGGCGCGGCGCTCGGCGATCCTGATCCGGCTGTCGAGGCCGAGCAGGTGCCGCCGGCCGGTCACCGCCGGGTCGATCAGCAGCCGCCCGATCCGCAGGTGGCCGACGTCGATCCTGATGTCCGGCAGCAAGGGCGCGTTGGGGTCGCCAGCGCGAAGCGCCGGCAGACGGTTCATCCGCGCCGCCGGGATGTCGAGCTCTCGAAGGTCGATATGATTGCGCAGATAGGCGAACGGCCGGTACTCCACGTCGGCCACGGGCGCGCGGAAGAAGGTGCCCTGCGGGTCGGCGAGGCTGAGATCGACCAGCCGCATCCGGCTGAACACCGATCCCTCGATCCGGCCGACATGCACCTGGAGCCCGGAGACCGTCTCGAACGCGTTGATCTGGCGGACGATGAACCGCCTGCCCGGGTCGGTGTTGAGCCAGGCGAGGAAGGCGGCGAGCAGCAGCACGATTCCGAGCAGCGCGAAGGCCGCATATTTGGCCGCCCTGCGCCAGCCCCCGCGGCGGACGACCACCACCTGCTCCTCGCCGGCCATCTAAAAGGCCTGCCCGATCGAGACGTAGACGGTGACCAGGGCCTCGCCCTCGCGCCGACCGATCGGGGTGGCGACGTCGAGCCGGATCGGCCCGAAATTGGTATAGAGCCGGGCGCCGACTCCGACGCCGAAGCGCATGTCCGAAAAGTCCGGATATTCCCGCTCGGTCAGCGAGCCCGCGTCGACGAAGGCGACCACGCCGTAATTGCCGAAACGGTAGCGTCCCTCGGCGGCGAACTCGGCGAGGCCGCGGCCTCCCAGCGGCACCCGGATCGTCGCCGGATGGTCCTCGGGATGGTCGGGGTCGAAATCCGGATTGGCGACGATCTCCTGCGGCCCCAATTCCTGGAAGCCGAAGCCGCGCACCGATCCCCCGCCACCCGAATAGAGCCTGCGCGACGGCGCAAGCTCGTCGCGCGGAAGGCCGAAGATCGATCCGAACCGCGCCCGTCCCGCAAGGACGAAGCTCTCGCCCACGGGATAATAGACGCTGCCTTCGACGAGGTTGCGGATGTAATAATCGGTGCCGTTGCCGAGCGACCCTTCCGGGTTGATCCGCGCGAGCAGCCGGAAGCCGCGGGTCGGATCGAGCAGGCTGTTCGAGCGGTCGTAGCCGATCTGCCCGATCAGCCCGCCGATGAAATAGGCGTCGGAAAGCGAAACGTGCGCCCGGTCGACCCGGTTCTCGTTGGTGGCGAGGATCTCGGCGCCATAGGCGTAGGTCCAGCGCTTCTGCCAGATCGGCGTCGATTCGCGGCTGATCAGGCCGTAGAGGCGGGTCGTGTAGCCCTCGAACGCCGGATAATCGCGCCGCCCGGTCTCGAACTGAAGCAGAAGGGCGCGGTCGCGCTTGCCCCAATTGTTGCGGCGGAAGCGGACGTTGAGATCCTGTTCCTGAGTGCCGGCGACCGCGGCGATGCGCAGCGAACCTTCGGGCCGAAGCAGGTTGCGATGCTCCCACGCCACCTCGACCCGGGCTCCTTCGCCGGTGCTGTAGCCGGCGGTGGCGTCGATCGTCCGCGGCGGGCCGGCCTCCTGGCGAACCAGCACGTTGACATATTGGGTGCCGTCCTCGGCCGTCTCGCCGGTCAGCACCGGCTCGGCGGAAACGGTCCGGAACAGCCGGGTCGAGACCATCGCCTCGCGAAGGTCGTCGACCTTGCGCCGGTCGTAGAGATCGCCGCGCCGGAAGCGGGCGAGAACGCCGACATGGCGCGCGTCGAACGCCAGATCGCCCTCGGTGGTGAAGCCGGCGAAGCGCGCGCGCGGCCCCGGATCGAGCGGGAGCGTGTAGTCGCCCACATGGGTCTGCGGATCGAGCAGGATGTCGCGAAGGCCGAGCTCGGGGAAGGGATAGCCTTCCTGAGGCAGGCGAAGCATCACATTCGCTTCCGCCGCCTCGACATCGAGGGCGCGGATCGGATGGCCGGTGCTGAGCCGGAGGAAGTCGCGCGCCATGCCGGGCGGGACGGTGTCCGGCCCCGTGACCGCGATGGCGCCGAGCGTGTAGCGCGCGCCGGCGGCGACGGTGATGGTCACGGTCAGGCGGCCGGGCTGGTCCGCCGCCTGCTCGATCGCCGAGGTCGCGACCGCGTCGTAATAGCCCTCGGAGCGCAGCAGGCGGACGGCGAGCGCCTCGTCCTCGCGCGCGCGCGCCGCGACCATCGCCCCGTTCACCGCCTCGCCCTCGGCGTCCTCGAGCGCCGAAAGATCGCGGAAGCGGCCCTCCAGCCCGGTATCGGCCATCCCCTCGACGACGAGGGCGTAACGGACCGGAGGCGGCTGGTCGTCGTCTCCCTGCGCCGCCTCGGCCGCCGGGGCGGGCTGCACGTCGAAGCCGGAAATCGGCGGCAGCGGCTCGCTGAGGGCCGGGTCGCCCAGCGGGGTGTCCTCGACCGGTCCGGGCACCGGCGGGAACGGAGAAGCGTTGGGATCGATCGGCTCGAGCGGGGCGTTCAACGCCGGATCGAGCGGCGGCAGCGCCTCTTCGAACTGGGAATCCGGGACGATCGGCCGATCGTCCGGCGGCGGCGGGGGCGCTGTTTGGGCGTGCGCGAAAGCGGGCGCCGCGAGGGCGCCGGCCAAGGCCGCAACCAGGAGTCGTGCTTCCTTCAAACAGCCCCGCCCACTCTCACAAAGGGCAACAACCCGTTTCGAACGTGCAACGAGCGCGAAAGTTCAACGCGTTGAAAAACTTGGCCGGGGAGCCGGGGCCTAATTGGCTGGAGCCGCATCTGTCGGGGGCGTGGTGGGGACCGGCGGCGGCAGCCCGGGATTGAGCTCGCGCACATGCAGCAGGAAGGAGCGCGGCCGCTTCATCAGCCGCTCGGTCCGCTCGACCCTGAGGCCCACGGCCTCGGCGAGCTCGGCGACGAAGTGGACGCAATTGCGGTGGTTGAGGTTGTAGGAGGGCTGCGGCGCGTCGCGCCAGCGCTCGATCACGGCCATCAGCGCGGCGTAGCGCTCGTCGGAGAGCGTGAGCGCGAACTGGCGGTCGCTCCGCGCGATCTGCCGCTCGCCCTCAACGACCACTTCGCCCGGGACCGAGCCGAACAGCAGGGCCGGAGTCACCGCCTTGGCGGTGAAGCCGTAGCTCGTGTCGACCGCTTCCCCGGTCGCGTCGACGGTGCCGCGAAGGGCGACGAAAGCGTGCGGGAAATTGTTGCCGCCGAGCTCGCGCGAATAGAAGGCGATCTCGACGGCCGCGGCGGCGGGCGCGTGGAAAACGAATAGCGTAAGCGCGAGCAGCCACAGGCGAAACCAGGCCGGTCTTGGCATCACCATTGATGTCGGGATTTGGAGCGCCGGCCCAGCGCCTCGATCCGGCGGCGCTTGACCGCCCCCGCAGCTTCCAATGCAGCGAAAGCGATAAACGGAACGGCACAAATACAAGCCGCCCACAACCATTCTTCAGTCAACGATCAATCCATCCGATTCTTAGAGTTTCCAGCCGGATAGTCGGCTCGCGCCGGTCGATCAACCCATCCGTCCCGACTCCATCGAGAAGGCCAGCGGATTGAAGTCGCACGCGCCGCCCCCTATGTGCCCGTCCCCGCCTGAACCATTGAGACGCTCGAGGAAAATGCCGGTTCGGACCCTCCTCAATCTCGTATCGCGCGCCAAGCCGGCGCCGCTTTCGATTCCGCCCGACCGGCGAATCTACGCCATCGGCGACATTCACGGCCGGCTCGACCTGCTCGATCGGCTGCTGGCGATGATCGACGAAGACGACTCGCGGCGACGCCGCGTCCAGACCGAGCTTATCTTCCTGGGCGATCTGGTCGACCGCGGCCCGCAGTCGAGCGGCGTGGTCGAGCGGCTGATGGCTGTCGCACGCCAGCGTGCGACGCGCTTTCTGATGGGTAATCACGAAGAGGTCTTTTTGCGGGCGCTGGAGGGTGATCTGAAAGCATTGCGTTTCCTCATCCGGATCGGGGGGCGCGAAACCTTGCTCAGCTACGGGATTTCCGAAGAGGATTACCGGAACCTCGATTACGATGAACTGATGGCCGCCTTCCGTGCAGCCGTTCCCCGCGCGCACATCGCGTTCCTGGCCGGTTTCGAGCATTGGATCGAGGCCGGCGATTATCTTTTCGTGCATGCCGGCATCAGGCCCGGCGTCGCGCTCGAGGCGCAGAAGCCGGCCGATTTGCGGTGGATCCGTGACGACTTCCTGCGTTGCCGAACCAGCTTCGGAAAAATCGTGGTCCACGGCCACAGCATCACGGACGAAATCGACGAACGCGGCAACCGCATCGGCATCGACACCGGCGCCTTCGCCTCCGGCAAGCTCACGGCGATCGGCCTTGAGGGCGACGAGCGCTGGTACCTGTCGACCTGATCACTCCGCCGGCGCAGAGAGCGGCGGCACCGGTATCCGCCCCTGCGCGCGGGCGGCCCGGATCGCGGCTATCTCGGCCTGGATCATAGAGATTCTGCGCTGCCAGTTGGGATGGGTCGGGCTGCCCAGAAAGTTGAGGCCCCTGCGGCCGAATCGCTCCCAGAAACGCACGGCCGCCTCCGGATCGTAGCCGGCGCGGTCGAGGAGATAGACGCTGAACCGGTCGGCCTCCGCCTCGGTCTCCCGGATTCGCGTCGCATTGCTGCCGAAATTGGCGAAGAAGCCGCGCGAGACGTGCGCCCGATCGAGCCGCACGCGATGGCCGAGGACATTGTGCGCGAATTCGTGCGCGATCACTGCCGCCAATTCGTCGTCGTCGGCGACATAGTCGGCGATCGCCGTCGTGATCTGCACGTAGCGGCCGTCGGCCTGGGCGTTCAGCCGGCGCGAGGGGATCAGCTGGAAGCGGGTCGCGCATCCGGCGGCGCTGCCGATGTGGAGGGACAGGGACGCGCCCGCCCGTCTCACCTGCATATCGGCCGATCCATCGGCGAACGCGGCCTCCAGGATATCGAGAATCTCGGCCATGCGGTCGAACGTCCTGCTTCTCGCCGGGCCGGCGCCGGCAAGGCTTCGGCCGTCTATGCCGAGCAGGACGTCGTCGAGCCGCAGGCCGCCTTGCTCCGCGGGGGAGTCCGGGACCAGCGCGAGCACTCCGGGACCGGCGTCCAGCCCGAAGGCGGCGATCGCCGCGGCGCGGAAATCCGGCCCGTATTGGCTGAGGTCGTGCACGGCGAAGCCCGGCAGGTTCATCCGTTGCCGGCAGAGGTCGAGATTGGCGACCGCGAGGCGATGCCCGATCGTCGCCACCCTCTGGTCCAGAGCGCGCATCGCGACCAGCGATTGCTCGGTGGCGGCCTGTCCTCTCGCCGCGCCGTGCGGGATCGATCCCGCGGCCAGGGCGCCGATCAATCCAACGAGCAGCTTGCGCATCGATCCTCTCTTCGCATCGGCGCGGAATCGGCGCCGGTAACCGGCTGGTAACCGCCAACCGGCATGAAGTTCAAACCCGGCCGTTTGAATTGCGGAATCGTCCTGCAACAGTCATAGGGGCAAATGGGCAACAGTCACTCGCGAGGCGCAAAACCGGCGGCAAATTTGGGGTTGTCAACATTGTATCACTGTGGCACTGCCAAGGCCGAACAGCTCAACAGGGAGTTCAAGATGAGTTTCAAGAAGGCAACCGTGGCTGCGGCGCTCGCGGTCTCCATGGCAAGCACGCCCGTCCTTGCGCAGTCGGCGGCCCCGCTGTCCGTCTCCGCGCGCACTGGCGCCACCACCGCCGACTCGAACGATATTCGCGGCGGTTTCATCATTCCGGTGATCGCGGTCATTGCGGTCATCCTCGGCCTTCTCGCGCTGACCGGCGGCAACGGCGACGGCCCGCACAGCCCCTGATTCGGTTCGCGAATTTGAAAAATAGCGGCTTTCGGGCCGCTATTTTTTTGCCTTCGGAAGATGCCGCGCTAACCGCGGCTTTACGCGTGTGCGCCTATGGGGCGGCATGGATTTCCCGGAAACGCCCCGAATCGTCGTAATCGGCCTCGGCTATGTCGGCCTGCCGCTGGCGGTCGCTCTGGCCGAGCATTTCCCGACGATCGGGCTGGACATCGATCCGCAGCGAGTCGCCGAGCTCAAGCGCGGCTACGATCGCACGCTCGAGCTGTCGACCGACCGCCTTCAGGCCTCGCGCATGAGCGTGACGGACCAGCCCGACGAGGCGCGGGGCGCGGACGTCTATCTTGTCACCGCCCCAACCCCGGTAGACCACGCCAACCGGCCCGACCTGGCGCCGCTGCTCGCCGCGACCGAATCGGTAGCACGCCTGATCGAGCCTGGCCGCCCCGCGATCGTCATCTACGAAAGCACCGTCTATCCCGGAGTTACGGAGGACCTCTGCGGCCCGCTGATCGAGCGCACCTCCGGGCTGAAGCGGGGAACCGACTTCTTCCTCGCTTATTCCCCCGAACGGGTGAATCCGGGCGACCGCGAGCATACGGTGGAGCGGATCATCAAGGTCGTCGCGGGCGAGAGCGAGGAAGTGACCGACCGCGTGGCCGCCATCTACGATCGGGTGACCTCGGCCGGCACCTTCCGCGCCAAGTCGATCATGACGGCCGAGGCCGCGAAGGTCATCGAGAACGCCCAGCGCGACATCAACATCGCCTTCATGAATGAAATCACCCAGATTTTCGCCAAGCTCGGCCTGTCGGTACTCGATGTGCTGGACGCAGCCGGGACGAAGTGGAACTTCCTGCGTTTCCAGCCCGGCCTGGTCGGGGGCCACTGCATCGGAGTCGACCCCTATTATCTCAGCCACTGCGCCCAAAGCCTGGGACATTTGCCGCGCGTGATCCTCGCCGGCCGCGCGATCAACGATGGCATGGGCGGTTGGATCGCCGATCAGATCCACAGCCGCCGGAACAGCCGGCCCGGCGACATTCTCGTCCTCGGCCTTTCCTTCAAACCCGACGTTCCGGACCTGCGGAATTCCAAAGTCGTCGATGTCGTGCGGCGGCTGGAATGGCTCGGCCACCAGGTGACCATCCACGATCCGCTGGCTTCCGATGATCTTGCCCGCCATGAATACGGCCTTGCGATCGACCCGGACGCACTTTCGCGTCGGTATGACGTCGTCGTCGCCGCAGTGGCGCATCGCAGCTATCGTGAAATGACCGCGCAGGAGGCAGCGGCGCTCGCCCGCCCCGGAGGGCTGATTGCCGATCTCCACGGCATCTGGCCCGATGACGCCTTCCCGGGGGGCATGGACAGATGGAAGCTGTAAGCGCCACGGCGAACGTCTAAGGACACGCCATGAGCATTCTCGTAACCGGCGCCGCCGGATTCATCGGTTATCATGTGTCGCGCGCTCTGCTCGAACGCGGCGAGGCAGTGGTCGGTATTGACGATCTCAACGCCTATTACGATCCGCGTCTGAAGCTTGACCGTCTCGCCGAGCTGGACGGGCTCGAAACGGGGCGTTTTCGCTTCGAGAAGCTCGACTTTTCGAACGCGGAGGCGCTCGATTCAGCGTTGCGTGGCGCCGAATTCGACCGGATCGTCCATCTCGGAGCCCAGGCCGGAGTGCGCTATTCTCTGGAGAATCCCCGCGCTTACGTGTCGGCCAACCTGATGGGCCACCTCAATCTGCTCGAGGTCGGCCGGGCGCGCCGGGTCGCCAGCTTCGTCTACGCTTCCTCGTCTTCGGTGTATGGCGGCAATTCCAGCCTGCCCTTCCGGGTCGAGGACCGGGTCGACCGACCGGTCTCCCTCTATGCCGCGACGAAGCGGGCGGACGAGCTGATGAGCGAAGCCTATGCCCATCTTTACCGAATTCCGATGACCGGCCTTCGCTTCTTCACGGTCTACGGGCCGTGGGGGCGACCGGACATGGCGGTGTGGGACTTCACCCGAAAGATCATGGCCGGGCAGCCGATCGAGGTCTTCAACCAAGGCCGGATGCGACGCGACTTCACCTATATCGAGGACGTTGTCAGTGGCGTTCTGGCTGCACTCGATCGTCCGCCGGCCGACGACCGCCTGCCTAAGGCGGGGGGCAGCGAAGCGCCCCACCGGATCTATAATCTCGGCAACAACCGTTCCGAGGAACTGATGAAGGTGATCGCGCTGATCGAGCGGAGCTGCGCCCGCGAAGCGGAGATGCGACTGGAGCCGCTGCAGGCGGGCGACGTGCCCGAAACCTATGCGGACATCGATGCGGCCCAGCGCGATCTCGGCTTCACCCCGGCGACCTCGGTCGAAGTCGGCATACCCAAATTTGTCGATTGGTATCGCGAATACGAGCAGCGGCGCGCCGGTTGAACAGGCGCCGCCGCGCCTGTAAGAGCGCCATTCCCTGATTGCGGCACGGGCGACAAGGGGCCGTGAACACGGCCTTTCCCCGTGGAAATCTCGAGATCGACTGGAGTTGCTGGATTCTTATGACGAACGCTGCCGCTAAGACTGCTTTGATCACCGGTGTGACTGGCCAGGACGGCGCCTACCTCGCCGAGCTTTTGCTTGAAAAGGGCTATGACGTACATGGGATCAAGCGCCGGTCCTCATCGTTCAACACGGGCCGCATCGAGCATCTTTACGAAGACCCGCATGTCGAACATGCGCGCTTCCATCTCCATTATGGCGATCTCACCGATTCCACCAACCTGATCCGGATCATGCAGGAAGTGCGTCCGACCGAGGTCTACAATCTCGCCGCGCAAAGCCATGTGATGGTGAGCTTCGAGACGCCCGAATATACTGCCAATTCGGACGCGCTTGGAACGCTTCGGCTGCTGGAGGCCATCCGAATCCTCGGAATGGAGAAAACCTGCCGCTTCTACCAGGCCTCGACGTCGGAACTCTACGGCTTGGTCCAGGAAGTGCCGCAGCGCGAAAGCACTCCTTTCTATCCGCGATCGCCCTATGCCGCCGCGAAGCTCTATGCCTACTGGATCGTGATCAATTACCGGGAGGCCTATGGAATGCACGCCTCCAACGGGATCTTGTTCAACCATGAAAGCCCGCTGCGCGGCGAGACGTTCGTCACCCGCAAGATCACTCGCGCCGCCGCCGCCATAAGCCTGGGGCGCCAGGAAAAGCTCTACCTCGGCAATCTCGATGCGCAGCGCGACTGGGGCCATGCGCGCGAATATGTGCGCGGCATGTGGATGATGATGCAACAAGACCAGCCCGACGATTACGTCCTCGCCACCGGGGTCACCACCCGGGTTCGCAGCTTCGTTGAATGGGCGTTTGAGGATGTCGGCATTCCGATCGAGTGGCGCGGCGAAGGCGTCGAGGAAAAAGGCTATGACGCGCGCTCGGGGCAGTGTCGGATCGAGGTTGATCCCCGTTATTTCCGCCCGACCGAGGTGGAATTGCTGCTTGGCGATGCGAGTAAGGCTCACCAGAAACTCGGCTGGCGTCACGAGACCGACGCCCGAGACCTCGCCCGTGAAATGGTTCGCGCAGACTTGATGGTTATGCAGACCGCCGCGGTGATGAAGGAAGCCTGAGGTGACGGAATTCGCCGGCAAGCGAGTCTATGTCGCCGGCCATCGCGGCATGGTCGGGGGCGCCATCGTCCGCCGGCTTTCGGGCGAGGGGTGCACCATCCTCACGGCCGGTCGCGACGAGGTCGATCTGCGCGACCCCGCGGCTACCTCGGCCTGGATGGCGCGCGAGAAGCCCGACCTGGTTTTCCTCGCGGCAGCCAAGGTCGGCGGAATTTTGGCCAACGACAGCTATCCGGCCGATTTTCTGTACGACAATCTGATGATCGCCGCGAACGTCATCGAGGCCGCCCATAGGTCGCGCGTCGAGAAACTGCTCTTCCTCGGATCGAGCTGCATTTATCCCAAGCTGGCGGAGCAGCCGATAAAGGAGAGCGAGCTGCTTGCCGGCCCGCTCGAACCGACCAACCAGTGGTATGCGATCGCGAAGATAGCCGGCATCAAGCTGGTTCAGGCCTACCGGCGCCAACATGGCAGCGATTTCATCTCGGCCATGCCGACCAACCTGTATGGAACCGGCGACAACTACGACCCTGCCAGCAGCCACGTCCTCCCGGCGCTTATCCGCAAAGCGCATCGACTCAAGACCGGGCAGGCCGACAAGCTGCCGGTATGGGGCACCGGGGAGCCGCGGCGCGAATTTCTCCATGCCGACGATTGTGCGGATGCGTGCGTTTTCCTGATGCGCAACTATTCCGGGGACGAACATGTCAATGTCGGTACCGGCGAGGATATCAAGATCGTCGAGCTCGCCCGCCTCGTCTGCCGTATCGCCGGCATCGAGCCGAGAATCGAGCTCGATCCGACCAAACCGGATGGAACGCCCCGCAAGTTGCTCGACGTCGGAAAGATCCGCGCTCTTGGTTGGAGCCCTTCGATCTCGCTCGAGGATGGGATCAGGAGAACCTGGGACGAGCTGGCCGCGAGCCGATTGCTCGATTGAGGACTATCCCGGCTCCGCTTGGTGCCTTGTATGCGAGGCTTTCTTGTTTCAGGAGACGGCAAAAGCAAGGCGTCGCGCGGGGCGACCCTTCGGCCGGGACCTGCCGGCCGACATTTCGCTTGAGGTAGGGCAAGTTTAGATGCTGCGATTCGTTTTGGTGGGATGTGGCCGCATTGCCAAGCGGCATGCGGAACTCCTCGGCAAGGGGCAGATCGCGGGCGCCCGGCTCGCCGCCGTATGCGACGTCGACCCCGCGCGGGCCTCGGCGTTCGGCGCGCAATATGGCGTTGCCCATTTTACCGACATGGAGCGGATGTTTGCCGAGGTCGAGAGCGACGTGGCGAGTATCCTCACCCCCAGCGGGATGCACGCCGATCATGCGATCCGCGCGGCGCAGGCCGGCCTTCACGTCGTCGTCGAAAAGCCGATGGCGCTCCGCCTGAGCGACGCCGACGCCATGATCCGTGCCTGTGATTCCGCGCGGGTCAAGCTTTTCGTGGTGAAGCAGAATCGCTTCAATGTGCCGGTGATGAAGGCGCGCGAGGCGTTGGAGCAGGGCCGCTTCGGTCAACTCGTCCTCGGCACCGTCCGAGTCCGCTGGTGCCGCGACCAAGCCTATTATGATCAGGATCCGTGGCGCGGCACCTGGGCGCAGGATGGCGGCGTCCTTTCCAACCAGGCCAGTCATCATATCGATCTGCTCGAATGGTTCATGGGCCCCGTACGGTCGGTTCACGCCCGCGCCAAAACCGCATTGGTCGAGATCGAGGCCGAGGACACGGCCGTGGCCACGCTGGAATTCGCGAACGGGGCACTCGGCGTGATCGAGGCCACCAACGCCGCCCGTCCAAAGGATCTCGAAGGGTCGCTATCCGTGCTCGGCGCTACCGGAACGGTGGTGATCGGAGGCTTCGCGGTCAACAAGATGCTCGAATGGCGCTTCGCCGAAGACAGGCCCGAAGACAGCTCGGTCCTGGCCGACTTTTCGGTCAACCCGCCCAACGTCTACGGCTATGGTCACCAGGCCTATTATGAGCATGTCGTTCATTGCCTCCAGACTGATTCCGCGGCTCTGGTCGACGGGCTCGAAGGCCGGCGCAGCCTCGAGCTGATCACCGCCCTTTACGAATCGATCGAGACCGGCGAGGAGGTGTCGCTGAGGCTCAACGCGCGGCACAGCCGGCTGGGCGCGGGCAGGTGAGCTGCTCCTTCCAGAGCGGCGAGGCGGGAATCGCGGACGTCATCTTTGGCGAGGGCGTGCGCGTCATCGGCCCGAGCAATCTTTACGGCTGCGAAATCGGCGACGGCTGTTTCATCGGCCCGTTCGTCGAGATCCAGAAGGATGTGAAGATTGGCGCCCGCACGAGGGTCCAGAGCCACGCCTTCGTCTGTGAACTCGTTACGATCGGCGCGGATTGCTTCGTCGGTCACGGTGTGATGTTCGTCAACGACCGCTTCACGCAAGGGGGTCCCGCTCGTGGCAACCGCGATCTTTGGGAAGAGACCGTGATAGGCGACAACGTATCGATCGGCTCGAACGCGACGATCATGCCGGTGACGATTTGCGACGGTGTCGTTATCGGGGCCGGCGCCGTGGTCACCCGGTCGATTGAAAAGCCCGGCGTTTACGCCGGAAACCCGGCGCGTTTCCTCAAAGACCTTCCCTGAATCAGGACTTTTTCCGAATGACCATCGTTCCGTTCGCCGACCTTCACGCCCAATATCTGTCGATCAAGGATGAGATCGACGAGGCGATCGCCGCCGTGATCGCGCGTTCGGCCTTCGTGCGCGGCCCTTTCGTCGAAAAGTTCGAGGAGGATTATGCAAAGGCGATGGAGGCTGCTCACTGCGTCTCCTGTGCTGACGGCACCGCGGCAATCTACATCGCGATGCACGCTTTGGGCATTCGCCCGGGCGACGAGGTGATCACCACCGCTCACAGCTGGATCTCGACCTCCGAGACCATCAGCCAGCATGGCGCAGTGCCGGTGTTCGTCGACATCGATCCGGAAACATACACGATCGATCCGGCACGGATCGAAGAAAAGATCACCGAGCGAACAGTCGGGATCATTCCCGTTCACATCTACGGCCAGTCCGCAGACATGACTCCGATCATGGAGATCGCTCGCCGCCGCAACCTCTGGGTGATCGAGGATTGCGCCCAGGCTCATCTCGCCACCTACCAGGGCAAGAAAGTCGGCCGCTTCGGCGATGCGGCAACCTGGTCCTTCTACCCGGGCAAGAATCTCGGCGCCATGGGCGACGCCGGCGCGATCACCACCGACGACGCCGATCTGGCGCGCAGGATGGCCCGCTTCGCCCGCCATGGCGGAGTGATCAAGGGCGTGCACGAGATCGAGGGGATCAACAGCCGGCTCGATGGCCTCCAGGCCGCCATTCTTGGTGTCAAATTGCCCCATCTCGCCCGCTGGACCCAGGCGCGGCGGTCCGCCGCGAGACGCTACGACGCCCTGCTCGCCAGCAACGCGGTGCGCACCCCACCCGTCGCAGCGGGGCGCGAGCACGTCTACCACCTTTATGTGATCGAGCATGAGGACCGCGACGGCCTCGCATCCCACCTCAAGGCGGATGGGATTCAGACGGTGATCAACTACCCGACCGCTTTACCCTTCCTGCCGGCTTATGCCCGCTTCGATCATCATCCGGAGCAATTCCCCCATTCGTACGCGATGCAGTCTCGAATTCTGTCGCTGCCGATCTTCGCCGAGATCAGCGAGGAGCAGATCGAACGTGTTGCGACCTCGATCGGCCGATTCTGCAGGGGCTGACCGTGCCGAGGGGCAATCTCTACGGCTTCCCGGTGATCGGACGCACCGGACTTGCCCATTCGATGTTGTCCTGGGCGCGCTGCACAATTTGGTGCCGCGAGAGCGGAGCGAAGATGATCGCGCCCGTCTGGTTCACGCCACGAATCGGTCCCTATCTGCGCGGCGAGCTCGACAAGCGCGCTTACCACCGGCTGTTCCGTCCGGCCGGCGACCTGGCCGGGATGAAGCGCGCCTGGCTTCTAGCCACAGCGCGCACGGTCGATGTCCACGAGGGTCGCCCAACGCCCGGCATGGCCGCCCACGGGCGGCCGCTGGTGGTTCGCTTCTTCAATGCGCTGGCCGACAATGAGAAGAAGTCCTTCGACCAGGTGGTCGGCTACGAAGCGCTGTTGCGCGAGCGGCTGGAGGCGATGACCCGCCCCCGCTTTCGTCCTCAGCCCCACGCCGGGCCGTTCATCGCGATTCACGTTCGCGCCGGAGACTTCTCCGCGGCGGACGATGCAGCGATCCTCGGGGGGCGAAACAACGTGCGCCTTCCCGTCGATTGGTATGCGGATCGGTTGCGGGCGCTCCGCGCCGCTATCGGAGAGACTGTTCCGGCGGTACTCTTTTCGGATGGTCGCGACGAGGAGTTACGGCCGATCCTCGCCGAGCCGGGCGTTCGGCGCATTCGCGGGCGCCAGTCGGTTACCGATCTGCTCGACATCGGCCGGGGAAGCGCGGTGATATCGTCCGGGTCGGGCTTCAGCCTTTGGGGTGCGTTCCTGGGCGGGGCGCCGCGGCTTTGCCATCCCGCGCAAATGATCGTCCGAGCCTATTCCGACTCCGCGATGGAAGTGGAGTCGGCGTTCGGCGGCTCGCTTCCGGAGCCTTTCGTTGATCGCGTGCGGGCCCGGATTGCGGCCGGGATATGCTGAGGAGCATCGCCATCGTCCTGCGCGGGACGGTCATCGCCCAGGCAACCGGCTTCCTGATCCTGCCGATCCTCTCGCGCTTGTTCGCCCCGGAGGCGTTCGGCGCGTACCAGTTGTTCCAGTCGATCGTCGCGATACTCCTTGTCGTCGCCTCGATGCGCTTCGAGGTCGCCTTGCTGCGGGCCGAAGACGAGGGCGAGCTTCGCGCCTTGCTGCGGCTGTGCTTCGGCGTCATCCTGTCGATGACTGTCCTCGTCGCCCTGTCGGCCGGGCTGATCACCGCCACTGGATGGCCGGGCTCCGCGGCGGCGCTTCCCTTCACGATATGGCTCATTCCTGTCGCTTTGCTGGTTGGCGGCACAGCGCAGTGCATGAGCTATCTGGTGACGCGAGAATCCGCATTCTCGGTTAGCGCCAACAGCAAGGTTGCGCAAAGCGGCGCCTATGCTGCGGCCGGCACGGGGCTGGGCGCGGCGGCGCCGATCACCTCGGGCATCATCCTCGCCGACCTGTTCGGCCGCTTTACGCTCGCATCCTTCCTCCTTGGATGGGCGTGGCGGCGAGACCGCCGCCTGTTCGCGCCCGTCGGCAAGGCCGACATTCTGGCAGCCGCTTCGAAATTTCGGGAATTTCCGCTCATCTCCGTCCCTGGCGGCATCGTTAATACGCTTGGCGGCGTACTGACGCCAATGATGATCTATGCCAGCTTCTCGGCCTTCGTCTCGGGACAGTTCGGGTTGGTCGAACGCGGCCTCACCATCCCCATCGCGCTCATCATCACCGCCGTCTCACAAGTGTACATGGCGGGTTTCGCAGAAGCCGTTCGCAACCCCGCCCAGTCGGCCCCGGCACAATTCCGCAAGGTGGTGGTGGGAATGGCGTGGCTCGGCGTTCTCCCCGTCTTCTTGTTGCTCGCCTTCGGCCCGATCATTTTCACGACCGCATTCGGCCCGCAATGGGAGGTCGCCGGCGAGTTCGCGAGGATCCTGGCGCCAGCCTATTGGCTGCTGCTGATCTCAGGCGCCGTCAATATGACGATCATGCTGCTTGGCCGTCAGAAGACGCAAATGGCTTGGGAGGTTGGCCGTCTCGTAGCGATGCTCGCGCTCTGGACGGCCGTGCCACTGCTTGGCCTTTCGGCCATGACAGCGGTCATTCTGCATTCGCTGGTCACCAGCGGATCTTGCGTCGCATATCTCGCAATGGCTTATTACGCCTTGCAAAAGCATGGCGACACCGTAGCCGAGCCCCTTATCCAGCCGGGACAGGATTGAAAGTTATGGCAGCCGGGGCCCTGAAGCTGTTCATCCAATCGCTCGCCAATCGCGCGGGCTATCAGATCCGCCGGCTAGACCCCGGCGTCGTCATTGACGACGCCGCCTCGGAGCAACGGAGACTGCTCTCGTCGCCCGTCCACACCATCTTTGAAGTCGGCGCCGCCGATGGCCGGGACGCAGCGCAATATGCACTTTGGTATCCCGAGGCGGACGTTCACGCGTTCGAACCAGTGCCGGAAAGCTTCGAACGCGTGATGGAGCATGCGGCCCGGCACCCGAGGCTGCACGGCCACCGCTGCGCAATGAGCAACCGCAAGGGCACTGCGCGATTCAACCTCGCCAACTGGGTTGATGCCAGCTCGCTCCTAAAGCCGCGCGCCACGGGCGCGACGTTCGACGCATACCAAGCCTCGTCGCGCGCAATCGACGTCGAGACGGATACGATCGACGATTTCTGCCTGCGTCACGAGATAGAGCGCATCGACCTGCTCAAGATGGACACCCAGGGCGCCGAGCTGCTGGTACTCGAAGGCGCGGAGAGGATGCTCGCCGGCGGCGCCGTTGGCCTCATTTACACCGAGATCCAGTTCGCCGAGCTCTACGAGGGCGCCGCGCACGCGGATCAGGTCATCGCCAAGCTGCGCGCCCACGGCTACCAATTGCACAATTTCTACGACCTGCACCATAATCACCGCGGCGAATTGTGCTGGGGCGACGCTATCTTCACCAAGGCCGCGTGAGATGATCTCGATCGTCGATTACGGAGTGGGGAATGTCGCCTCCTTGCAAAACATGTACGATTATCTGGGAGTGGATGCGTGCATCGTCAGCCGGCCCGAGGAACTCGCGTCGGCCGAAAAGCTGATCCTTCCGGGCGTGGGCGCCTTCGATCGGGCCATGTCCACCCTGAACGAGCGTGACCTTTACGATCCGCTACGCGAGGCGGCGGAGGGCGGCACGCCCTTGCTCGGCGTCTGCCTCGGCATGCAGCTGCTTGCCGGTGCCAGCGAAGAGGGTGCAATGCCGGGTCTGGGCCTGATCGAGGGCTCGGTCAGGCGGCTGTCTCCCGATCCGAATACTGGCCTTAAGGTACCCAACATCGGCTGGGCGGAACTCGATTCAACGCCCGGCGCGCCCCTTTTTCGCGATGCAGGCGCCCGGGAACGCTTCTATTTCGTCCATTCCTACCATCTCGCCTGCGACGACCGGTCGGATATCGCCGCGACCATCGATTATGGCGGCCCGGTGACAGTGGCTGTGTCGCGCGGCAACATCCACGGCGTCCAATTTCATCCGGAAAAGAGCCACCGGTTCGGCATGCGCCTGTTGGCGGCCTTCGCACGCTTATGATTGCGCGCCGCCCTCGCCTGATTCCCGTCCTTCTGGTGGATCGGGATCGCCGCCTGGTGAAGACCGTCGGATTCGGCGAGCGCACCTATATCGGTGACCCATTCAACGTGATGCGCTTGTTCAACGAAAAGGAAGTGGACGAGATCTGCGTCCTCGATATCGACGCGGCCGTCGATGGGCGCGGACCCGACATTGGGTTCGTCACCGAGCTGGCTTCGGAATGTTTCATGCCGCTCTCCTATGGCGGCGGTCTCACCTCGCTCGGCCCGTGCCAGGCGCTGGCCGCGGCGGGGGTCGAGAAGTTCGTGATCGGTTCGGCAACGTGCGACCGGGGGCTGATCAGCCAGATGGCAGCGGTGTTCGGTCAGCAAGCCGTAGTCGGGTGCGTCGACTATCGAAGTCGCCCCGGAACCGCCGCGGTCTGCTACACCCAGTCCGGCCAAATCCCACTTGGCCGTAATCCGCTGGATCATGCCCGCGGTCTGGTTGAGGCGGGCGTGGGCGAAATCATCCTGCAATCGATTGATCTCGATGGCACGCGCGCAGGAATGGACCTCGATCTGATTGAGAAAATAGCCTGCGCTCTTCCAGTTCCGCTAGTGGCCCTTGGCGGCGCTGGGGAGACCCCCCATTTGCTCGACGCTCTACGCGCCGGGGCCTCGGCCGCGGCCTCTGGCAGCGCTTTTGCTTTCATCGGGCGACTGCGCGCCGTGCTGATCAGCTATCCCGACGCGGTGGAGCTGGCCACATCATGAAGGCTCGCCCCACCAATCTTCAGGTCTGCCGCTTCTGCATAATGGATGAAAGCGAAGGGGGCGTTCGCTTCGACGAAACCGGGCAGTGCAACTGCTGCCGGGAGGCACTCGCACGCCGCCCGCATGAATGGTGGCCCGATGCCGAAGGCGCCGAACGCATGAAGCGGCTGGTCGAACGCCTTCGCGCGGAAGGCAAAGGCCGGCGCTATGATGCGATGGTCGGCCTCAGCGGTGGCATCGACAGCGCCTACCTGGTCCATCATATGGTCACGGAATATGGGCTGCGGCTGTTGGCGGTTCACGTCGATGGAGGATGGAACAGCGCCCCTGCGGTGCGCAACATCGAGACGCTGGTCCGCGCCCTGGATCTCGATCTGCATACCAAGGTGATCGAATGGCAGGAGATGCGCGATCTGCAGCTCGCGTTCCTGCGCGCCGGCGTACTGAACCAGGATTTCCCGCAAGATCACGCCTTCTTCGCCACTCTGTTCAGATCAGCGCGGCGCTTCGGCATCCGCACGTTTCTCAGCGGCGTCAACTTCACGTCGGAATCCGTATCGATCCCCGGCATCGACGCGCCCCCGTCGATCGACGGCACCCACGTTGCCGCGATTCACAGGCAATTCGGGACGGTCCCCCTCAAGACCTATCCGGTCATGCGCATCAGCGAATATCTGTGGACGACCCGCGTCCTTCGCCGGCCGGTGATCGAAAAGCCGCTCAACTTCCTCGATTACGACAAGGAGGAGGCCAAGCGAGTGCTCGACGCGCGCTACGGGTGGCGCGATTATGGCAGCAAGCACAGCGAATCGCGCTTCACAAAATTCTACCAGGAAATCTATTTGCCGCGGAAGCACATGGTCGACAAACGCCGCCTCCAGCTCTCCAGCCTGATCGTCTCGGGGCAGATGACGCGCGAGCAAGCATTGGACGAAGTCGCCCGACCGCCGATCGACGAGCGCCACGCGCGGCTCGACATGCGGTTCGTGGCCAAGAAGCTCGGCATCACCGCCGAGGAGCTCGCCGGGCTGCTCGCCTCCCCGCCGGTGCCGCACAGCGCCTACAAAAGCGACCGCCAGTTCCATTCGCGCATGATGTCCATCCGCCGCTGGCTGCGCGAGAGAGCGCCGCGCGGGAGCGAGGCGGCATGATGGAGCAGGGCGCCCTCCCGGCCGCGCCATCCGCAGACGGCGCCGACATCCCGGGCCGCAAGGGGGGCCGCGTCGCGTGGGACCCTCTCGCCTTCTTGATGGCCTGGTTCATTCCGTTGGTCATCGTCGGCTATCCGATCGCCGGCGCCTCGACCATCTTCGTGCCGTTTGTCGAGCCGACGACGGTCACCTACGGCTATCGCGGCATCGTCGCCGCCCTCTCGGCGCTCGCGATCGTGGCCGCGCTGGTCCGGAATCAAACCCCTATATTTCCGATGGCGCTCACCGTTTTTCTGTTGGCCTATCTCGTCCGGCTCTACGTCGACAATTTCGCCTTCGGCATCTATCGCGCCGATCTGGCGATCATATTCTACGTTGGCGGGGTGCTGCCGCCGGTCCTCGCCGTCTTCTTCGCAGGCCGGACGCTCGATGAGCATCAGTTGATCCGGCCGACATTCGCCGCCGCCTTGGTCGCCGCCACCCTGCTGCTGCTGATCGGCCTGCTGGGCCTGGAATCGGAGATCGTCAACTCGCTCGAGCAGACCGGCGGCCGGCTCAGCCTCGAGACCGTCAACGCGATCAGCATCGGGCACGTCGGAGCGACTTTGCTGATCTCCTGCGTCGTCGCCTGGTACCATCCGGGCCGGCTGGTGCCAAAGATCCTCATCGCCGTCGCGGCCGCGATCGGGGTGGCGACCATGATCCAAGCGGGATCGCGCGGCCCGTTCGTCGCGGTCGGCGTTTGCGTGGTCGTCTATTGCGTCATCGCGCGCCGCTGGGGGGTGGTGCTGCTGACTCTGGCCGCCGTGGCGGCGGTCGCGCTGCGATCCTCGCCCGACCAGCTTGTGATCCTCGACCGCTTCTCGACAGTCGGCTGGGACGCGTCAGTCTCGGAACGGTTGCTCAGCCAGGATTATGCGATCGCCGATTTCTTCGACCACCCTTTCGTCGGCAACGCCTATATCGAGCTCGCAACGCTCGATTACCCGCACAATCTGATCCTCGACGCAGCCATGGCGATGGGTCTTGCCGGTCTCATCCCGCTATTCATCTTCACGTTCCAGGCGGCTCGAACCGCCGTGGCGCGAATGAGGCAGGGCCGGCTGCTCGTCGCCCTGCTCGTCATTCAATTCTTCATGGCGGCGCAATTTTCGGGCAGCATCTGGGGCCATGGCAGCCTGCTGACGATGATCGGCCTGATTCTGGTCTGGGTGCGGCGGGACGCGGCGACAGCGGCCGCCGGCCCGGCGCGGCACGCGCCGTCCATTTGACGCGCCGACAAGGCCCCGGGCGATCATGCGCATTTTCCAGACCTACGGGCTCCAGGCCAGCTACAAGCCCCGCCTGCGCGCGCTGCGCCGGGGCGCGGCGTCGTTTGACGAGATGCGCGCAATACTCCTGGACGACCGGTTCGGCGCGATCCATTTGCTGGAGCCCTGCCTCGCCGGCGATCCCTCCGCCTTCCTGACGGCGGGCAATGACACAGACCTGCAGCGCGCGTGGGCTCGCGAGAATGGCCTTCCGGGCACGGCGCGGCCGGACGACATCCTGCTCGCCCAGATCGAGGCGCACCGGACGGAGGTCTTCTACAATTGCGATCCAGTGAATTTCGGCAACGCGTTTCTGAGACGCCTGCCGGGCTCGGTCCGCAGGACCATCGCCTGGCGCGCGGCGCCGTCAGAGGGGGCGGACTTTCTCGATCACGACATTATCGTCAACAACTTCCCGAGCCTGCTGGACCAGTATCGCGCCCAGGGCGTGCGCGCCGAGCTGTTCACGCCGGGTCACGATCCCGAAATGGATACCTACGCGGCGCGCGACGAACGGCCGGTCGACCTGCTGTTCGTGGGCGGCTTCTCGCGCCACCACCGCGGTCGGGCCGAAGCCTTGCGCCGGGCCGCGACTATCGGTGGCGGCTATCGCGTGGTCTATTGCCTCGATCCTTCGCGGCTGACCCGGCTTGCCGAAACCCCGCTCGGCCTGGCCGGCCCCTTGCGCCGCCATCGGCGCCCCGCCGAGATCCGCTCGGTCGCGACGGCCCCGGCCTACGGGCGCGACCTTTATGCGATGATCGGCCAGGCCAAGCTGGTGCTCAACGGCGCGATCGACATGGCGGGACGGGCGCGAGGCAACATGCGCATGTGGGAGGCAATGGGCTGCGGGGCCGCGGTCGTCAGCGATGCCGGGGACTATCCGAAAGGGATGGTGGCGGGGGAAACCTTCCTCGACTATAGCGACGAGCGGGAGATGATCGCGGCGATAGAGCAGCTGCTCGAACGGGATGGGGAGCGTGAAGCCATGGCCCGGCGCGCGCACGCGATGATTTCGACCCGCTATAGCAAATCCGCCCAATGGGAAGCGTTTCAGAGACTGTGCGAATAGCTAATTTCATCAACCCATCGATCGTCAAGGCGCGACTGGTGGGCCGCAGGACGTGCCGGCTGGGCGAAGGCGCGCGCCTCGCCCTGGAAGCCAAGATTGCCAACCACCAGCCGAGCAGCGAGGCGATTTCGATCGGCGCCAACAGTCTCGTGCTCGGGCAATTGATGACTTTCGGCCATGGCGGCCGAATCGCGCTCGGGGAATGGTGCTATGTCGGCCAGAACAGCCGAATTTGGTCGGGAGCGTCAATTGCCATCGGCAACTATGTGTTGATTGCCCATAATGTGATGATAATGGACAATTTCACGCATCCGATCGACCATCTGGCCCGGCGCGCCCACGCTCAGGCGACGATCGGTAATCGTCATGGCCAGACGGTCGATCTCGGGGACCGGCCGGTCGTCATCGGCGACGATGTCTGGATAGGAGCCAATGCGATCATCATGCGCGGAGTCAATATCGGCGACAGGGCAATCATCTCGGCCGGCTCGGTCGTGCGGCAGGACGTGCCGGCGGACGCGGTCGTCGCCGGCAACCCGGCGACCATCGTCCGCGCGGCCCGCGGCTAAGCCAGCCCCAGCGGCAGCAATCGGAAAGCACTCCCCTTTGTCCAACGTATCGCCCCACCTTTCGGATCTCTACGAGGATTATTACCAGCCGGATCCCTTCGAGGACCTGAAGCGGGACCTGGCCGCGCGCGACAGCGTCGACCAGATCGTCCGGCTCGGCGGCTCGAATCTCGGCCGAACGCTCGACGTCGGCGCCGGTGAGGGAGCGGTCTCGACCGAGATTGACCGGCGCGGCCTCGCCAGCGAGATCGTTGCGGTCGAAATTTCCAAGGCCGGCATCGCGAGAATCCTCGATCGCAAGCTTCCATCGCTGCGCTCGGCGGAGTTATTCGACGGTTACAAACTGCCTTTCCCGGACCGAAGCTTCGACACCGCGGTGTGCGCGCACGTCATCGAGCATGTCGAGCACGAACGGCTGTTCCTGCGGGAGGTCGCCCGCGTGGCGAAGCACCTTTATCTGGTCGCCCCGCTCGAAGGCGGCGCCAGGGGTCGCGTCTATCGCGGGATGGGGCACATCAATTACTATCACCCGATGACGCTGATCAATCTCTTGGAAACCAGCGGCTTTTCGGTCGCAGCGCATGACGTCTATCCGTCTTCGACCGCCTATGAGCGCCACATATCCGGGCGCCCCATCGGGACCGCCAAGAGCCTGATCCGCAAGACCGTTCGCAAGCTGTTCGGCTACAAAGCCAGCCATATGATGACCTACGTCATGGTTATCTCTGCCGCGGCGGAACAAGTAAGCGGGCCGAACTAGGCCGCTCGGAAGGGGGATCTTAAGTTGCCGACGAGCATAGCCAGCGCCTGGCGCCATTTGAGGTCGATCGGCCTGCTGCAGCGCAATCTCGACGAGGTACGCATCAACCAGGGGCGGATCCTCGCCGAACTCAATCGGAGCGCGCGCCGCGAGACCCTTGCCGACTACGAATTCAAGGTGTTCTCACAATGGGGCGAGGACGGAATCATCCAGCACCTCATTGCCAATCTGGACATCCCGGACAGGACGTTCGTCGAATTCGGCGTCGAGGATTTTTCCGAATCCAATTGCCGCTTCCTGATGATGAAGGACAATTGGCGCGGCTTCGTTATCGACGGCTCCGAAAAGAATATCGCGCGCCTGAGGTCCGGCAGCTATTTCTGGAAGCACGATTTGCGGGCGATCAACGCCTTCATCACGCGCGAAAACATCGCGGAGCTTATCGCCACTTCCGGTTTCGACGAGATCGGCATCCTTTCCGTCGACATCGATGGCGTCGACTGGCACGTGCTCGCTGCGCTGGAGCACCTTCGCCCGGCCATTCTGATCGTTGAATATAACGGGGTGTTCGGCCCGACGGCGACCGTGACCGTGCCCTACGACGCGGCCTTCTTCCGGACTAGTGCGCACCATTCGAACATCTATTACGGCGCCAGCCTCGGGGCGTTCGATTGGCTGGCGCGGCGCCGCGGCTACAGCCTCGTGGGCGGCAATTCCGCGGGCAGCAACGCCTTCTTCGTTCGCGACGACCTGCTGAACGATGTCGTCCGTCCTGCGAGTATCGGCGCAACCTTCCGTCCGACCCCGTTCCGCGAGGCGAGAGACCGGTCGGGTGCGCTGACCTTTCCGCGCGAATCCGAGCGAAGGGCGATCATCGCCGACATGCCGCTTGAGGACGTCACCAATGGCTCGATGCTGACCGTTGCCGACCTCGACAGGATCGGCGAAGCGCCGGCCGGCTGATGGCAACGGCGTGGATCACCGGCGCTCACGGCTTCATCGGACGGCATCTGGCCAAGCACCTTGCCGAAGCCGGCGACGAGGTCGGGGGCATCGGTCACGGCGCTTGGCCGAAGGCGGAATCCGCCCGGTGGGGGGTGAGCGCCTGGGTCGAGGGTGAAGTCGATGCGGCAAGCCTCGAGCGCCTCGCCGCGCTCGGCGGCGCGCCGGAATCGATCTACCATCTCGCCGGCGGCTCGTCGGTGGCGAAGTCTCTCGTGGCGCCGCTGGAAGACTTTCGCCGGACCGCGCATTCGACCGCCGCGCTTCTCGAATGGGCCCGGCTGAACGCTCCGTCCGCGGCGATTGTCGCTGTGTCTTCCGCCGCGGTCTACGGCAAGGGCCATGCCGGGCCGATCGATGAGGATGCTGCTCTTCGCCCAGTTTCTCCTTACGGTTCCCACAAGGTCGTGATGGAGGAGCTTTGCCGATCCTTCGCGCAAAATTTCGGGCTCAGGATCGCGATCGTACGACCCTTTTCCGTGTACGGCAGGGAGCTCAGCAAGCAGTTGCTGTGGGAACTCTGCCTGAAGCTGGAGCGCGACGAGCCCGTCACTCTGGGCGGCTCGGGCGAGGAGCTTAGGGACTGGCTGCACGTCGATGATGTCGCCCGGCTGTTGCGGGAGGCAGCATCGCGCGCGTCGGAAGACGTTGCCTTGGCCAATGGCGGCCGCGGGGAAGGCGTCACGGTACGCGCGATCGCCGAAATGGCCCGCTCCGCGTGGGGTGACGGGCCGAACGTTTCGTTCGACGGGCAGCGCCGCCTCGGCGACCCATTCAGCCTGGTAGCGGGTCGCAAGCGGCTCGACGATTGGGGGTTCGACTGGCACGTGACGCCCGAAACCGGAATCGCCGATTATGTGCGCTGGTTCCGCGGCAGGACGGGTGCCGGCGCGTGATCAGGATCGGAATTCCACCGATCGGTGGCAATCATTGGCTTGGCGGCTGGCACTATATGCTCAACATGGTCGCGGCCTTGTCCCGCGGCGGCGGCGACGACGTCGAAACCGTGTTGTTCATCGGAACCGACGTGGCGCCTGCCCGGCTGGCGGCCATCGCCACTCTGCCGGGGACTCGGATCGTGCAGGATCCGGTCTTCGATGCGGCCCGCAAATCCGCCCGCCTGGTCCGCGCCCTGGCGACCGGCCTCGACCGGGAGGCGCTCGCATTGTTCCGCCGCGAGGCGATCGACGTCGTCTTCGAGCCCGCCACTTTCTTCGGCTGGCGCTTTCCCCTGCCGGCCGTCGCCTGGATGCCCGATTTCCAGCACCTGCACCTGCCGCGTCTGTTCTCCCGGGGCGGGCGGCTGCGGCGGAGCCTGGGCTTTCGTGCGCAGATCCTTTCCGGGCGTACGATCATGCTGAGCAGCGCCAGCGCCGAAGCGGATTGCGTCGATCATTATCCGGCGAGCCGGGGGCGGACGCGTGTGGTGCGTTTCGCTGTGCCGGCACCGCCGCCGTTGAGCTACGGTGAGGCCCGCGAGCGCATCGCGCCGCTCGGCCTGCCGGCCCGCTTCGCGCTGCTTCCCAATCAGTTTTGGGTGCACAAAAATCATCTGCTCGCGGTCGAGGCTATGACCAAGCTACGCGACCAGGGCGGCGGGCTGGTCCTCGCCATGACGGGTCATGGGGTGGATCCCCGGGCCCCACGCCACCTGGACCGGATCCGGGATGTGATCGCGGAGAACGGTCTGGATCAGCAGGTCCGGCTTCTCGGTTCGGTGCCCTACGATCAGCTCCAGGCTCTCATGCGCAGCGCGGCGGTGCTGATCAATCCGTCCCTGTTCGAAGGATGGAGCACGACCGTAGAGGAAGCGAAATCGATCGGCCTGCCGATGATCCTTTCGGACATAGAAGTCCATCGCGAGCAGGCGCTGGACGATGCGCTGTTTTTCGATCCCCGCGACGCGGACCAGCTGTGCCGCCACCTGGCAGTCGTGGAGGGAATGGACGAGGCCGATCTGGTGGGAGATCGCCCCGAGGCCCGGCTCCGGGCCCAAGCGCGCCATGCAGGTTTCGGCCGCGCGCTGGCCGACGTCTTCCGCGAGGCGTACGCGCGCGGATGAAAGGGGATCGAGCCGCCAGCGGCGCCACCATCAGCGTCGTCACCGTGTGCTTGAACGCCGAGCGGACGATCGAGGATACGATCCGGTCGGTCGCCGCCCAGGACTGGGCCGATTTCGAGCATATCATCGTCGATGGCGGCTCGACTGACGGGACGGCCGCGTTGGTCGAGCGCCTGCGGCACGATCGACTGCGGTTCGTCAGCGGCCACGACGACGGTCTCTATGATGCGATGAACAAGGGTCTTCATTTGGCCACGGGCGACTATGTCGGCTTTCTCAATGCGGATGATTTTCTGGCCGCACCGGACGCCCTCGGGTTCATCGCCCGCGCAGCCGAAAGCGGCGCCGATTGCATCTTGGGCGACACCGCATTGGTCGATTCCGATGGCAGGCCGACGCCCTATATTTATTCGGCTCGCGGCTTTCGCTCCTGGTGGCTGACGATCGGGGCGATGCCGCCCCATCCTTCCTTCTACGCCCGGCGCGCGCTTTTGTTGGCGGCGGGCGGGTTCGACATCAGCTTCCGGGTCGGCGCTGATTTCGATCTGATTGCCCGCCTGATCCTTGGACGCGGGGCGCGGTGGCTGGTAGCCGGGCGGATCCTCACCTGCTTCCGGCAGGGCGGCGTTTCGACCCAGGGGCTTGAATCGATAAGGCGGATCTCGGCGGACAAGCAAAGGTCCATCCGGGCGCTGGGTTACTCTGCGGCCCCGGCGCGGACGCTGCTTCGCTTCCCGTTGCGGATTTGGCGCCGCCTGAACGGCGTGGATCGCTGGCCGAAAAGCGGAATCGACGTCGAATGGCTTCGCCGGCCAAACGCACGAGGCACCCCCCTTTGAAGAGCGGCCGGTAGGATGGTAACAGCGCCGCGAAAGAGGTGAAGATGAGCGCCGTGCAACGCAAATTGCTGTTTCTCGAGCTGAATGAAGTGAATTTCGGCGCGATCGAGGATTATGTCGCCCAAGGAAAGCTGCCCAACCTGGCTGCTTTCCTTGGTGCGCACGGCTATCACGAGACGATATCTGAAGAGACGTATGAGCTGCTTGAGCCGTGGATCCAGTGGGTAACCGCCCATACGGGCCTGCCCTTTGGCGACCATCGGGTGTTCCGGCTCGGCGATATGGCCGGGGCGGATCATCTTCAGATTTGGGAACGGCTTGAGCAGGCGGGCCGCAAGGTGGGCGCGATCAGCCCGATGAACGCCCGCAACAACCTCAAGTCCCCGGCCTTCTTCGTCCCCGATCCCTGGACGCGCACGCGGGTCGACGCGCCTCCAGCCTATCGGCGACTGTACGCGGCTATCGTCCAGGCCGTATCGGACAATGCGGAGGCAAGGCTCGACGCCCACTCGCTGGTCCACCTCATCAGCGGTGCGGCCCGGGCGGCCCGACCCGTCAATTACGGGCACTATCTCGCTTATGCGGCGGCTGCCCGGCGGCGGCCTTGGCTTCGCGCCGCCTTTCTGGATCAGTTGCTCGCCGATTTGTTCGTTCGCCTGGTGCGCCGGACCCAGCCCGATTTCGCCACTCTGTTCCTGAACGGCGCGGCGCATATCCAGCACCACTATATGTTCTCCTCGACGGTCTACCGGGGTCCGCTGCGGAACCCCGAATGGTACATCGCCGAAGGTCAGGATCCGGTATTCGACGTCTATGCATTGTACGACCGGGTGCTGGGGCAAGTGCAGCGGGCGTTCCCCGACTACCGGATCATGCTGGCGACAGGCCTCCATCAGGATCCTCATCCCGAAGTGACCTATTATTGGCGGCTGCGGGACCATGCCGCTTTCCTGCGGCGGATCGGGGTTTCCTTCGCCGAGGTGGCACCTCGCATGTCGCGGGATTTCCTCGTCAGTTTTCGTGATGCATCCGAGGCGCGGGACGCAGAACGGCGGCTTGGCGCCGCGCGGGGGCCGGAGGGCGAGGCATTGTTCGAATGCGACAATCGGGGCGACAGCCTGTTCGTGAGCTTGATCTATTCCCACGACATCGCGGAGGACTTCGTTTTTTCAGTCGGCAACGAGACTTTTTCCGGCCTCAAGGACGACGTCGTATTCGTCGCCCTCAAGAACGGGGCGCATAACGGAATCGGCTACTTCGCCGACAGCGGTCTCGAGAATGAGGGCTCGATCGATCGGTTCCCGCTCAGCGACTTGCCCGAACGCGTGCTGGCCGCGGTTGCCTGAGGCCGGCTGGCGGCAGCGCCTTCTACCCGGCTGAGCGGGCCAGACCGAGATTGTCCAGCCACAGCTTCGCTGGAACCGTCGCGTCGGCCGCCGCGATGGCCTGAATCGTCAGCCATTGCTGGGTGCATCCCGGAGGTATTGCGAGCACTCCGCTCAGGGTGCCGACGGGTCCGTTCGCCGGAGCGGACACGACGGCGGCCACCGTCCCGCCGCGCGAGCAGCTAATCTCGACGCGAAGGGCTCCTCCCTGGCCTTCGAAAACGCCGTATGAGGCGGACAGCCGGTACACCCCGGTAGGCAGAAGCAGCAGCTTGTGCGCCGCCCAATCCTCGCCGGTTCCAGGCATGTTGATCAGCAGCGAGGGGTTTCCGGGCCGATCCGGCCGTTCCCCGCGCCAGGCGACGTTTTGGTTGAGTTCCCAGCCGAACGGGGGAAGATCCCCCTCCCGGGCAAAATCGCCGTCGAGCTGGGCTGGCGGATCATTGAGCCGCCAACGGCGGTCCACGAGAGCATAAATCCGTGCCGCGCCGGTGAAGTTGCCTCCCCTCACGAGGCGCTCGATCAACCCTTGCAGATGAGGGGGCGCGGGCGGCGTGCCGAGCCGGGCGAGAGTCAGGAAGAGCGATCCCGCGCTGGCTGGATCCGCATTCTGGCTTACGTGATAAAGAAAGTCCGAGCGCCATGAATCGCCGCGATGAACGAGATCCGCGATCGGGCCCACCAGATCGGCGTGAGTCAACGCGGAGCTGAGCACTGGAAAGAGCACCTCCCTGGTGCTCGGCGCCACCTGCAGCGCAATGCCGAAATGACGGAGAGCCCCGCGGACGTCATTGGCCGCAACGCGATTTTCAATAAGCCAGAACTGAGTGGGAATGTCGCGCCGCGACATTCGCTCGGAATATTCGATCAACCTTTCCGAACGGCGCGCATTCCCCTGCAAGGCGGCCTGCAGCGCCAGAATTCGGGCCGGCCCTGCCAAAGAAGGGTCGCGGCGAAGCGCAGCGGCAGCCTCTCGCGCCGCCTGATCAATGCGCGCCCGCTGTTCGCTGGCTGCACTTGGCAGGCCGGCACCGATCAGCGTGTCCGCCGCCCGAGCGTGAGCTGCGGCGTGCCCGGGCCAGATCTGCAGCGCGAGCGAAGGCGCCGCGGCCGCCAGCGCATTCGACAAAGTGACGGCAACCGAAAGCCACGCCAGGACCAGCGCTCCCAGCACAATGCCTGCCCGGATCAGCGCCTTGCGCACCCTCGGCCCGATCAGCCGGCCGTGCCGAAGGAGGCCTTAGGCTTCCTTGTCGTTGCCGTAGCCATAGCCATAATCATATCCGTAGCCATAGGCCGCCTTCTTGCTCTCGAACTTCGTCAGAACCGCCCCGAGAATGTGTGCGCCGGAATTGCGGAGCCGATTGATCGCGATGCGCGCCGAGCGCGACTGCACCCCGAAAGATTCGACGACGTAAACGACGCCGCCGACCTTGCTCGCGACCAAGGGCGCGTCGGCCAACCCAAGCATCGGCGGCGCGTCGACGATGACGTGATCGAAGGCACCCATCAATTCGGCGAGCAAGGTCCCGAGGCCCGGACCCGACAGCAGATCTGCGGAGTTGGGCGGGTGCGGCCCGGCCGTGATCGCCTTGACGCCGGCGAACTCGGCATCCTGCGCCACTTCATTCCAGCGCGCGTTGCCGCTGAGAATGTTGCTGAGCCCCTTCTCGTTGCCGATCTTGAAGCGGTGGTGGAGCGAGGGCGAGCGCATGTCGGAGTCGACGACCAGGACGCGCAGGCCCTGCCGCGCCAGTACGAGCGCCAGCGCCAGCGCGGTGGTCGATTTGCCCTCTGCGGCGTGGGTGCTCGTGATCATCAGCGAGCGCGGGACTCCGTGCGGCGTCGCGAACTGCAAATTGGTGCGGATGGTGAGATAGGCCTCCGTCAGGGCCGATCGGCGATCCTGAAGCGTCTCGATCGGGTCTCCGGTTTCCACCTTCGGCACGACGCCGAGGCTCGGCACGCCGAGCAGCGTCTCCATCTCGCCCGGATCGGTGATCGCCTCGTCGATCTGCTCGAGCGCCAGGGCCAGCGCTGCACCGAGGCCGGCACCGAGCATGAGTCCGAGGAGCAGGTTGATCAGCGGCCGGGGACTGGACGGACCTTCGGGAACGCGCGCCTGATCGACGATCGAAATGTTGTTGGTGCCGACGGCGCCCGCGATTCCGATCTCCTTGTAGCGCTGGAGCAGACCGTCATATATCGTGCGGTTCGTATCCACCTCTCGCTGAAGGATGTTGTACTGGATGCTGCGGCGCCTCAGGTCGATGAGGCTCGTTTTCAGCGCTTCCACCCGGGCGGCGAGCTCCGTCTCCCGCGCCGCGGCCTGGGTCACTTGGCTGCGCAGGCCCGTCATGACCCGGCGCTCTTCACCGGCGATCGTCCGGTCGAGTTGCCGCAGCTGCGCCGCAAGCGCCTCGACCGCTGGATATTGCGCCTCAAACTGGGTCAGCAGCCTGGCATGCTCGGCCGCGACCTCGGCCCGGCGCTGGCGCAAGGCGCCGAGCGTGGGGTTGTTGACGTTCTGCTCGGCACCGGCCCCGCCGCGTAGCACGCTTTCGGCCGTGATCCGCTGGTTGCGCGCCTCCGCCAGTGCGGTGTTGTATGCGACGAGATCGTCCGCGGTAATCGGCCGTTCCCCGGTCACCCCGTTTCCGGAGGGCGTGTTGATATTGATGATCCGCTGCGCGGAAGCATAGCCGACGAGCGCGCGGTCGGATTCGTCGAGTCTCTGCCGAAGCTCGGCCAACCGCCGCTCAAGGAAGTTGCGGGCATAAGCGGTCGCCTCGAAGCGTCGCTCTATGTTTGATTGGATGAACAGCCGGCCCCAGGCATTTGCGACGCGCGCAGCGACCGCGGGATCGGGGTCGGTATAGGTGACGTCGACGAGGCGGGACGCACGCAGCGGGGAAACGGAGACCTTGTCGAGCAACAGGCCGACAACCCGCGCCAGCCGCTCCTGGCGCGCGCCTGCGCTGTTGTCGAGCGGTCGCTCGTTGACCAGCGAACCGGGGGTGTCGGTGATCCCGTGCTGGTCGAGGAAAGCGCGGTTGTCGGCCAGCGACAGCTCACGTGCTACGCGCTCTGCCAGCGCCCGCGATTTCAGCAGACCATATTGTGTCTGATAGAATTCCTGGTCCACGGTGCCCGCCTCGGGCTGGACGCCTTGGATGTTGACGATCCGCGCCTCCTCGCGCGCGATTTCGATTCTCGTCGTCGCGGAGTATTGCCGAGTCATCATGAACGTGACGATCAGCGCCGCCGCGACGCCGGCCGCGATCGACCCCATGATGACCCATTTCCAGCGGCGCGCGATGCGGCCGTAGCGCACGAGCGTCGAGTTTTCCTGCACGTCGCGGATTACCAGCAGAGATGCGTCGCCGGCGCCGCCGTTCACGCGGCCGATAGTAGCAGAGGACGTGGATGCCATTTCGTTCATGAGCTTTGTATCAGCCGTCCCTGCGTCAATTGTTGTTCTGTAGAAGCGCGATGATCGGTGTCGTGATCAGCGGCGCCGCCTGGAGAATATCTCTGAACAGTCGCCGTCCCGGCGAATTGCCCACCATCACCACGTCTCCAGCGAAAATCTCCGGATCCGAATACTGACCGTTTCTGATCGCTCCGAGATTGTAAAGCGCGGCCATGTGCTGGTCGCCAACGTCGCGGAACACCACGACCTCGCTCAGGGCGGCGAATTCCGTGGTCCCCCGGGCAAGGGCGACCGCACGCATAAGCGTTGTTCGTCCGACCACAGGGTAACGGCCAGGTTCACGCACCTCCCCGTCGACGGTCACGACGCGGCTCACTGATTCCGTTAGGTTGACCGTGACCTGGGGGTCGCGGACATAGCGGCCGCGAAGGCGGTTGCCGATCTCGGTCGCAACTTGCTCAGCCGTCTTTCCGTTCGCATCGATGGTGCCGACAAGCGGAAAGGATATCCGCCCGCCCGCGTCCGTCTGAATTTCCCGACGCGAAAGCTCCGGCACTCCGAATACATCGACTTCCACCTTGTCGAAGGGGCCGATTAGATATGGCCGCTCGGACCCGTCGGCCATAGCCGGCGTTGGAGGCGGCAATTCCGTGACCGGCAGCACGGCCAGGCTCGGGCCGGAAAGTGGCGGCGTGTGCGCACAGCTCGTTGTGAAAGCCGCAACGAGAAGCAGCGTCAATGCCTTGAAACGCACGAACAAATTCTCCTGATTGCCGGCCGAGCGTTCGACGAGCCCCCGGCGCGCGCCATAAAGCAACTATGGCAGAACCTACAATAGTGGAACTCGAAACCCCTCATTCCGCCGCCGCCGGTCGGCTCGCCGCGCTCTCTCGCACGACCATCGCCAGTATCGTTGCCGCCCCGGCGAGCGCGCATGCCATCAGCGGCGTGCGCAACGGATAGTCGGTAATGCTCGCGATCAGCGGCAGTGCGACCAGAATCGTGCAAAGTCGCCCATCCGAGGCCCCCTGCGTGACGCGTCGGGACCAGGCGCGCCGTACGGACAGTGCATACCAGCCCAGGAAGGCGATCAGCAGCAGGATCGCTGCCACGCCGCCTTCGATCAGGATCTGCGTAATCTCCGTATGGGCATGGTTCAGATATTGCGGTGACAGGTCTTCGGTGCTTTCGAAACGGGGATAGACGGAGGTGAAGCTTCCCCAACCCGCGCCGACGGGAAAGAATGCCTTGGCGGCGTCGATCGTCTCGGGCAGCACCTTGATGCGAAGATCTTGCCCGACGACTGAAGTGTCGGAACGCGAGTCCGACCAGGTGGTCAGCGCCAATGCACCGAGGCCGGATGCCGCAAGGCCTGCCGCGGTCAGCGCAACCAACGTTGCCTTGCGAAGTCCGGCGCTGCGAATGATGAAGGCGGCCGTCAGCAAAAGGGCCAGAATGACGACCACCGCGCCCATTCGGGATTGAGTCATCACCGCCGCCGTCAGCACGAAGAGTAAGGAGGAGCCGGCGATCATCCAACGTGCGCGACGCGTCCGCTGGGGAACGTCGCTTCGGCCCGCCCACCAGGCGGCCAAGGGTATGCCCATGGCCAGAAAAGCGGCCTGATGGTTGCGATTGGCAAAGAAGCCCGTCCCGGAGTCGGCGTTGGTGTATCGATAGAATCGCAGCGCGCTGTCAGGGCCGTCCGCCATTTGAAGAAGGCCCAGCAGACCGCTGAGCAGGATAGTGATCCAGAGCGCGACCAGGAGCCAGCGCCGGGCATGCAGATCGAGCGCCGGGACCGCCAGGATAAAAAGCAAAGGCGGCAAAAGGGACAGGAGGCTGTTCCAGGTGAGATCCGGAGCGAGGCTGATGGGTCTCCAGACCGGCGCGCCCAGATCGCCCGAGCCGAGCGCTGCATAGGCCCCCCGGCCCGGCAGCGCAGCCCAGACGCTCGGCGGAAGCGGGATGAGCTGAAGCGCGACGACGGCCGCCGCCGCGAAGGTGAAAAGCAGCAACGGCCGCTGTGCCCGCAGGCGGCCCCACGGCACGACCAGCAGGAGAAGCGCCGACCCTATGACGGCCGCCAGCCGAACGAGGAGCAACCAGGCAACGTCCGGCCGGGCCGACCCCCCCGCGACGCAGGCGAACAGCCATGTGCAGGCGATCACCGCGAGGGCGATCTTGGCAGGCGCGTCCAGGATGACACGCGTCGACTTCGGCCTCAGGGTCACTCGGGTGGAATACACGAAGGATGGCAGGCTCCGTCAATAGGTTTCGTCCGCGCCCGCGGCGCAGGATGGCGCCCTGAACCCCCAAGCCGCAGGCCGATCTCTCAGTTTTGACTGGCAAATTCTCGATGCCGAAGCTAGACGCCGCCCGCATGGGCCGGTGGGGTCGCTGAGGGCAGGCCCGCTGCCTCGAACGGATTTCGGGCGCCGACGGCCAGGGGGCGCGACAGGAGCGGCTCGATCTTGTGGTAATGGGTCGCGCGGCCCGCGGCCTGCCGGATCGATTCGCCTCCGTCTCTCGCGGGGCGAGGGAAGTGCGATCGGTTGGAAGAATGGCGAACAAGAGACTGGACTCGGGATGCTGATGGTCGCGCAGGAAAGAGTGAGGCCCGCGCGCCTGTGGACGCGGATGCGGGTTCAGCTCGGCGGCGGCTTCTTGTTCGCCGCGGCGATTCCCATAGCGGTGCTGCGATACACGACCGAAGAGATTCCGGTTTCCGTGGTGCAGCAGAGCGGAACCGGCGTTCTTATATCGATCATCCTCGGCTATTATTTCCTGAGGAGCATCACCGTATTCCCCGGGATGCGAACCAATTTCTACGTCGTTCCTTCATTTCTCGCCAGCTATGCCTTTACGCTCGCCTTGTTTTTCTTTTTTCGCCTGGATTACAGCCGCGGCGCGTTCCTGAGCAGTTTCCTGCTGTGCGTGACGTGGTTCTGGGCCATCTACGTGCTGGCGGAGCGCGACGGCGGCGCCCGGATCGGGGTCGTCCCGTTCGGGAGCGTGGAGAACCTTCCCGAGGCTCGGGGCCTCACTTGGGAATGGCTGACGGAGCCGGGGTTGAATGGGCGCTACGACGCCCTCGTCGCCGATCTGCGCGCGGAAATCCCGGCGAAATGGGAGGCCTTCCTGGCGGAGAGCGCGATTGACGGGCTGGCCGTGTTCCACGTCAAGCAGTTGCGCGAAGCGATCACCGGCATGGTCGAGATCGAGCATCTGTCGGAAAACAGCCTCGGCTCTCTTATACCGTTCATGGCCTATCTCCGGATCCGGCGCTTCGTCGACTTCGTCGGCGCTTTGGTCGTCGGCGCCCTTCTCGCGCCCTTCCTGCTGTTCATCGCCCTGCTCATCCGGCTGGATTCCCCCGGCCCCGCCTTGTTCCGTCAGGAGCGCGTGGGCTACCGCGGCCTGCCCTTCAGGGTCATGAAGTTCCGCACGATGCGGCACAATCCCGGCGCCGCGGATCGCGACGAGGCGATCACCCAGCAAAACGATCCGCGCGTGACGGGCCTGGGCCGCTTCCTGCGCCGCACGCGCATCGACGAGCTGCCGCAGATCGTCAATATCCTCAAGGGGGAGATGAGCTGGATCGGTCCGAGACCGGAAGCGGAGATACTCTCGCGCTGGTACGAGCACGAAATCCCGTTCTACCGCTATCGCCACATCGTTCCGCCCGGCATCACCGGCTGGGCCCAGGTCAACCAGGGGCACGTCGCTGAGCTCGATCAGGTCAATCACAAGCTCCATTACGATTTCTACTACATCAAGAACTACTCGCCCTGGCTCGACATCCTGATCCTGATCCGCACCGCCCGTACGGTGCTGACCGGAATGGGGTCCCGCTGAACGCCGCTGAAGGGCTAGCGTCCCGCCTCCATCCTCTCGCGGATGAAGTCGAGCGTCGGGGCATACCAAGGTGCATTCGGGTTCCACGGCCGCGGGTGATTGGCGCGAATGTCATAGCCGCCGAAAATCACCACGCCGTCGGCGAGCCGATAGGCCGTCTCGAGCTGTTGCCGCCAGAAATCGGCATCCAGATACTGGCCGGAAAGGCTCGAGGCTTCATGGAATTCCGGCCATAAAAAGACGTAGACCGGCTTGGAGGAGAGCCGCCGGGCCTCACAGATCTGGCTGGCCGCCATCGTCTCCCATGAGCGGCGGTCCTGGTTGATCGTGTAAGCAGGCGGGAACAGGAAATCGACGCGCGACTGAATCGAGCGCATTCGATCGTTTTGGCGCTGCCATTCGCGATAGGGCGGCGAGCCGGCACCGGCCAATGGCCGGACGCTGTCGGCGATCGGGACGATGCTGTAGAACCCGATCGGCCGGCGTGGCGCAGCCGCTCGAAACGCGGCGGCGATCGCCGTCAGATCGGCCCGGGCTGTCCCTGCGGCTTGGTCGCTCCCGGTCAGGTCATATTGCTCGAAATCCAGCACGATCGGGGCGTTGTCCCGCGGCAGGCCCTCTACGTATCGCCTCACGAGAGCCGGATCGGGCGGGCCCGATCGACGGCCGTCCGGCCAGATGCCGCGATCGACGATGTGGATCGGCTCGATGCCGTAACGGGAGAAATCCGGGCGGCCGATATAGGCGGTGGCATCGAATATGCGGAAAGGACGCTGTACCGGCCTGGAGCAGGACGGAACTTGCGCGGACAGCGAGACGGACCCGGCGAGCAGCGTGGTGAGCAACAGGGCCCAGAGGTGTCGCATGACTTTGAGCGCTCTTTCAGACATCACGAAGATCTATCGTCACTTAGCTGAATGAAAGGTGAGAGTCAGGACGTCCGGTCGCGTCGATGGTTGCCGGGCGGTGCCCGATGCCAAAAAGAAAGCTGCCGGCGCAAGGCGCCGGCAGCAAAGGCAGTGAACGGATTGGGGTTATTTCAGAGGGAGGCAAGCGCCGAAGAAAGCGCCGTCGCCGCTGTTCCCGTTGAGCTGGTTGGTGCAATAGCTTTCGATCGTGCCTGCACCGACCGAGACCCCCGTTCCGTTGCCGGTTATCGTCGTCGTGCCCACGCGGACAGTCGGTGAACCCGTGCTGGTGCGAATGCCGAAGCTCGGATTGTGGCTGACCGTCGAATCGGTGATCATGACCGTCGAAGCGCCCGAGACGATGACGCCGGCATTGGCGTTGCCAAGGATCCGGCTGTCGTCGATAGAGACGCTGACGACGCCCGCGCCGGTCGGCGCGATCACGACGCCGCCCCCGGTGGCGCCGTTGCCGTTGGTGGCCACCGTCGTATTGGTGATGGTCACGGTCGCCGTTCCGGTCGGAGCGATCGATATTCCCGCGCTGCTCGCGGCATTGAAACGGCGGATAACGGAATCCTCGACATGGAGCGTTCCGACGCCGATCATGCGAATGCCGTTGCTCGGCGGGTTGACGCCGAAGATATCGAGGCCGCGGATGAAGACCACATCGCTCGTAAGCGGCAGATTGACCGTGATGCCGTTCCCGCCGGCAAGCGCTCCGCCCTCGGTGTAGGGGCACGAGATCGTCAGCGATTTGGTGATCGTAACCGCGCCGAAGCCTCCGGGATCGAGACAGTTGATCTCGCCACCGGCGGCGGTTTTCGAAATCGCTCCCGCGAAGGTTTTGCAGGGCGCTGTGCGGCTGCAGGGATTGACGTCGTCGCCGACGCCCGAAACCCAGGTGCGAGTGGCCTGCGCCGCGGCCGGCGAAGCGGTAAAGCCCAGCGAAATGACCGTTGCGCTCGCTGCAAGTAGGGTACGGAATTTCATTGTCGTCCTCCCATTATGTCTTTGCGAAAAATGGATACGCGCTCGATGCCCCCTTCGGCCGCTCGCAAAATACAGGTTGCAGTGCCGGTTTCGTGAATATCGTGACCCTACGCTAGAGTCCCCCCCTCCGCAAGGCGGCCGGCAAGGCTTCAACTCGAATCCGGATGCAATAGAATGGAGCGTGAGCCGCCGCCGGACCGGGGAACCTTTTGGTTGAAAGCCGGTTAAGGATTGCTCCGCGGCATTGGCGGCCGCAATCCTTTGGCAGGGGTTTTCAACAGCTTGTTTGCCGGCAGACAGATCGGATGATGGCGCGGAGCCGTTTCGCGCCGTCCCGCGCCCGATCCCGCTGCGCGGCCTGTTGCCTGTCGCGCGTTTCCGAATTCCCCACGCCCCTGCGCCGCCGCCTGCCGCTCTCCTTCTCAAACGATATCAGGGAGCAGAACCATGTCGGCACTCCGTACTCGTAACCAGGACTCCATCTTCGAGCTCGCCCGCCAGAGCGACGCTCTGCGCATCGCGCTGATCCCGAGCGCGCCGGCGGCGCACCGCGCGGCCACCGCCTTCGCGATCGACGGCGCGGGCGACCTCAGGCCGCCGTTTCTGCCCAATGTCCTGACCGCCACCGACAACATTCCCGCAAAGGCCGACGCGGCCGGCGATTCGGGGCTTCCAGACAATTACCAGCCGGTCGAATCGGCCTGGTACGTCCCCGGCCCGACCGCCCTCATCGACACCTATACGGCCGCCCCGAACACCACCGGCACGCTCGTGGTCGACGATGCCAACCACGTCCTGGCGGCATTGGACACGCCCGGCGACAACGACTGGTTCGCGGTCACTCTGACGGCCGGGCATACCTACCAGTTCGGTGAATATGCCCGTGTCGGCGGCATTCCGGGCGTTGAAGGCAACGGCGTCCCGCTCGCCGACGCCTATCTCGAAATCTACGATTCCACCGGCCATCTGCTTGGGATCGCGGACGGCGGCGGGCCGAACACGCCGCAGGGGCTCGACGCGCTCATGACGTTCGAGGCGACCTATTCGGGCACCTACTATGTCAACGCCACCTCCTACGACAATACCGGCGACGGGATCGGGGATTTCGCCGGCGATTACGAGATTTTCGCCCAAACCGCGACCGGGCCCACCTATACCACGCCTTACGACATTTCGAGCCCGCTCCATTCGATCGACTGGGGCGGCGTCATGGTCAACCGCGAGCATGTCGCGGTGCACAATCCGGACGGCAATGACGGCCCGCGCTCGTCCGGGCAGCCGCCGGCGGATCCGGCCACCGTCGTGGGCAACGCCCTCGGCCATCCGGGCAAGAACGTCATCTACCTCTATTTCGCAGGCGAGGGCGATCTGTACGCGAATGCGGATTCGACCATTCCGGCCCAGGTCGTGGTCCAGAATCCGTATCAGTATGAAGTCCAGGCCATGCTGAACGCGGCGAACGAATTCGCCAAGGTCGCCGATGTCGTCTTCGTCTCCAATTATACATTGAACACGACGACCCACCTCTACGAGCGCGACCCGACGATCGAATACAAGCCCGGACCATTGGGGCCCGAGGCCGGCATCAAATATGCCACCGGCGTGGATGGCGACGGCTTCGACGCCGATTTCTTCTATTTCTCCTATCCCGGCACGCCCGGGCCGGTCATTTCCCTGCTCGGGTCGATGAGCCCGCCCGATTATGGCGACGAGGGCGTCGCCCAGTTCAACTCCGCCGACGAGCGCTGGAGCGCCCAGATGCTTCAGCCGGGCGGCTTCTCCTTCGTCACTTTGATCCACGAATTCGGCCACGGCATGGGCCTCGCCCATCCGCACGACACCGGCGGCGGCTCGAGCGTCATGCAGGGCGTGCAGACCAACGGCGTTCCCGGCGACGATGGCGGGGCCGGAGCGTTCGACCTCAATCAGGGCGTCTACACGATGATGTCCTACAATGACGGGTGGGAGAAATCGCCCTACGGCCAGGCCGAAACCAACAACGAGGGCTATGGCTGGCTCGGCAGCCTGATGGCGCTCGACATCGCCGTCATCCAGGACAAATATGGCGTCAACGAGGATTGGGCCACGGGCAACGACACCTACGTCCTCAAGGACGTGAACGAGTGGGGGGTCTATATCGATTCCGCGACCGGGCAGCCGGCCACGCACGACGCCACCAATCAGCTGACGACGCGCGACGGCTATTATCAGGGCGAGAGCACCCGTTATTCGTCGATCTGGGATGCCGGCGGCAATGACAGCATCGTCTATTACGGCGCCCGTGACGCCAATATCGATCTGCGCGCCGCGACGCTTCAATATGAATATGGCGGCGGCGGATGGATGTCCTATGCCACCGGCATCTTCGGCGGCTTCACCATCGCCAACGGCGCCGTCATCGAGAATGCTGTCAGCGGATCCGGCAACGACGTCCTGATCGGCAATGCGGCGGCCAATTTCCTCGATGGCGGCGCGGGTGCCGACCGGGCGGCCGGCGGCGCGGGCAACGACATTATCATGGTCGATTCGACCGGTGACGTCGTCGTCGAGCTGGCGAACGAAGGACGGGACGCAGTCTACGCGCGTGGAGACTATGCTTTGGCGGCCGGCACGTACGTCGAAGTTCTTTCCGCGGTTTCGCAGTCGGCGACGGACCCGCTTTCCCTGGCCGGCAACGAGCTGGTCAACGAGATCTACGGCAACGCCGGCGCCAACTTCCTGGATGGCGGTGGAGCGGCCGACTATTTGCGCGGGTTCGGCGGCAACGATCGCTACGTGGTCGACAACATCTACGATTTCGTTGCCGAGGGCGCGGGCGAAGGCGGACGTGATGTCGTCTATGCCCGCGCGAACTACGTGCTGACCGCCGGCAGCGAAATCGAAGTCCTGACCGCCTACTCGCAGGACGCGGCCTCGTCGATCCAGCTGACCGGCAACGCCTTTGCCAACGAACTCTATGGCGATGCCGGCGGCAACTTTCTCGACGGAAGCGGCGGCGCCGATTATCTGCGGGGCTTCGGCGGCAACGATTCCTACGTCGTGGACAATGCGGGCGATTTCGTAGCGGAGGGAGCCGGAGAGGGCGGTCGCGACATCGTTTACGCCGCGGCGACCTACAGCCTGAGCGCGGGCAGCGAAGTCGAGGTCCTTTCCGCCGCGTCGACCGCAGGCACAGGGGCGCTCAACCTCACCGGCAACGCCTTCTCGAACGAAATCTATGGCAATGCCGGAGTGAACACGATCAATGGCGGTGCCGGCGCCGATTATCTGATGGGCTTTGCCGGCAACGACATCTTCGCCTTCACCACCGCGCTCGGCGGCGGCAACGTCGACGCGATACTGGATTTCGCGGCCGGCGGCGACAAGATCGCGCTCGACGACGCAGTGTTCGGCGGGATCGGAAGCCTCGGTGCGCTGGGAGCGGGTGCCTTCGTGACCGGCGCGAGCGCTGGCGACGCCGACGATCGCATCATCTACAACAGCGCGACCGGCGCTCTGCTCTTCGATGCTGACGGCAACGGCGCCGGGGCAGCGGTCCAGTTCGCTACGGTGACCCCCGGCCTCAACCTTGCCGCCAGCGATTTCACTGTGATTTGAACCGCATGCCGTCACTGTTCGGGCGCGTCTGATCGGCGCGCCCGACCCGGCGAAGTGTAAGTTTTTGCTGGCGAAATCGGTATTTACCGATTAACCCGGACGCGCCGCTGCGGCTGTCCCGCGGCCTGATCCGGGGTGTTCCGCGTGTCCAGCATTCCTTCAAAGCGTACCAAAATCACTGCGCCGTCGCCTCAGGATCTTCAGATCGGCGGCGCCGGCAACGACGTCTTCTACGTCAACGACTCGAGCGAGGTTGTGCTCGATTCGAGCGGTGCGGACCGCGACGTGGTCTATGCCAACGCGAATTGGGTGATGACCGCCGGCAGCCGGATCGAGGTTCTCTCGGCCCTCTCGCAGGCGGCGACGGCGCCGCTGGAACTGAGCGGCAACGAATTCGCCAACGAGATCTATGGCAATGCCGGGTCCAACTTCGTCGACGGTGGCGGCGGCGCCGATTATCTTGCCGGCTTCGGCGGCAGCGACACCTACGTCGTCGACCAGATGGGGGACATCGTCTCGGAGGCCGCCGGCGAAGGCCGGGATGTGGTTTATGCCACGGGCAATTACGCACTCACCGCGGGTATGGAGATCGAAGTGCTCTCCGCTCTCTCGCAGGCGGGAACGTCTTCGCTCGAGCTGACCGGTAACGACATCCGCAACGAAATCTACGGCAACGCCGGCTCCAACTTCATCGACGGAGGCGGGGGCGCCGACTATCTTGCCGGACTCGGCGGCAACGACATCTATGTCGTCGATAATGGCAGCGACTATATCGCCGAGGCCGCGGGCGGCGGCCGCGACGTGGTCTACGCGAAAACCAGCTTCACCCTGACGGCCGGCGCGGAAGTCGAGGTCCTTTCGGTGATCTCCCAGGGGGCCGGCACGACGATCGACCTGACCGGCAACGAGCTGTTCAACGAGCTCTACGGCAATGCCCAGGCCAACTTCCTCGACGGCGGTACCGGTGCCGACTATCTCGCCGGCTTCGGGGGCAACGATACCTATGTCGTCGACACGCTGGGCGACATTGTCAGCGAAGGGGCCGGCGAAGGAAACCGCGACGCCATTTTCGCTCGCGCCGACTACGTTCTGGCCGCGGGCACCTACGTTGAGGTGCTGGCGGCCCTGTCGCAGGCGGAGACGACCGCGCTCCAGCTGACGGGCAACGAGATTGCCAACGAGATATACGGAAATGCCGGGGCCAACTTCATCGACGGCGGCGGCGGCGCCGATTATCTTGCGGGCCTGGGTGGGAACGACGTCTACATAGTCGACAGCGCGGCCGACTTCATCGCAGAAGGCGCCGGTGAAGGCACCAGGGACGTGGCCTATCTCAAAACGAGCTTCACGCTGGCTGCCGGCCAACAAGTGGAAGTGCTCGCCGCGCTGTCCCAAGCAGCAACGTCCGCGCTCAACATCGTCGGCAACGAATTCGCTAACGAGATTTTCGGTAATGCCGGAGCCAATCTGATCAACGGCGGTGCCGGCGCCGATTATCTGCTGGGCTTCGGGGGAGAGGATTCTTTCGCGTTCACCACGGCGCTCGGCGGCGGAAATATCGACACGCTTGCCGATTTCGACTGGATGGCGGACAAGATCCTGCTCGCCGGCGGTCCGGGCGAACCCTTCGCCGCCCTGGCGACGGGGACGCTCCAGTTCGGCACCGTCGTAACCGGAACACAGGCACTCGAAGCCGACGATTATCTGATCTACAACAGCGCGACGGGCGCTCTTTTCTACGATGCGGACGGCAACGGCGCAGGCGCTGCCGTCCAGTTCGCCACTCTGCCCACAGGATTGACGATAAACATCGGCCAGTTCTTCGTCACCGGGGCGGCCAACAACGCCCCGGTGATCTCCTCGGCGGCGGCCGCGAGCGTCGCGGAAAACAGCCCGACCAGCACGATCGTCTATCAGGCGGCGGCGACCGACGCCGACGGTGACCGCATCACCTGGACGCTGACCGGCGCGGACGCGAGCAGGCTGACGATCGACGCCAGCGGCGCGGTGCGGCTGATCAGTTCGCCCGACTTCGAGACCAAGTCGAGCTATGCCTTCAACGTGCTTGCCAGCGATTCAGGCGCCACCGTGCTCAAGGCGGTGACCCTCACGATCACCGATGTCACCGAAACGGTCGCGACCCCCATCATCAACGAGACGAGCGCGCCCAACGACGCGATCGGCCAGGCGCAGGTGATCAGCCGCGGAACGCTCGTTCCCAGCAACAACCCCAATCTGTTCGAAGACGACTATCCTTCCGCAACGATCGTCGGCAGCATTTCCGTGCCGAGCGACAAGGACTTCTTCAGCATCACGCTCGAAGCAGGCGAGTTGCTTGTGCTGGATATCGACGGAACGACCGGCGGGCTCGATTCCTTCCTGGCGCTCTACGATCGCAACCTTCAGCTGATCGGCGACAACGACGATCTGATAACCTTCGACACCGGCTCCAATCCTCCGTTCGGACACAATACGGATTCGCAGATCCGTTACCGGGCCGGCGCCGCCGGCACCTATTATTTCTCCGTCGCATCGTTCAGCGACGATCAGGGGCCGACCTCATCGGGCGGCTACCAACTGCATGTCAGCATAGGTCCGCGCGCCAGCGCCCAGCAACTCATCAAGGAAGACGTCGACGCACTCGTCAGCGGCGCGTCCTGGAATCACACCAACCTCACCTACGGCTTCCCTACGAGCGCCAGCCAATATCCGACGAGTTTCACGGAGCCGGATGACGGCTTCGGACCGTTCACCGCGGCCCAGCAGAATGCGACCCGGCAGTTGCTGCAGCTCGTCGCCAACGTGACTCCACTGACCTTTACGGAGAACAGTGCAAATCCCGGCCAGGCTGACTTGCGCTATGCGATGAGCAATGAGCCCGACGCCGCCTACGCTTATTATCCGACCAATGACGGCCCGGGCAGCCTCGGCGGAACGGCCTGGTTCAACCACCAGGATTTCAGCCAGCCGGTGCGCGGAAGTTACGACTGGATGGGCATCCTTCACGAGACAGGCCACGCGCTGGGCCTCAAGCATGGGCATGAATTTCCGCTCGCGATCAGTGCCGACCGGGACAGCGTCGAATTTTCGGTAATGACCTATCGTTCCTACGTCGGTGACGACCTCAGCGGCTACAGCAACGAGGAGTGGGGCTATCCGCAGACCCTGATGATGTACGACATCGCCGCCCTGCAAAAGATCTACGGCGCCAATTACGCGTTCAATGGGAGCGACACGGTCTACGCGTGGAGCCCGTCGACCGGCGAGATGTCGATCAACGGCGCTGGCCAGGGGGCCCCGGGCAATGGCATCGGCGGCTCGGCCAACCGCATCTTCATGACCGTCTGGGACGGCGGCGGCAACGACACCTACGACCTGTCGGGCTACAGCTCAAATCTTCAGATCGACCTTCGGCCGGGCGAATGGTCGCTGTTCAGCGCTGTGCAGCGAGCCAATCTCGGCCCGGGCGGGCAGTTCGCCCGGGGCAATGTCGCCAACGCGTTGCTGTTTAATGACGATCCGCGCTCTCTGATCGAAAATGTGATCGGAGGATCCGGGAATGACGGAATAGTCGCGAACCAGGCAGTCAATCGCTTCACGGGAGGCGGGGGCAATGACGTCTTTACGTGGCATTCGATCGCCGATTCCCGGCCCGGGCAAGCTGATACCGTGACTGACTTCACGCATGGCAGCGACCGGCTGTCTTTCGTTCAGATTGACGCGATGTCTTGGCTCCCCGGAGACAACGCGTTTACCTTCATCGGAACAGATCCATTCACCAGCGCAGGCGGCCAGCTCCGCTACGAGGTGATCGGCGGCAACGCCCATGTCTTCGTCGACCTGGAGGGCGACATGGTCGCGGACATGGAGATCATCGTGAACAATACGACAACCCTTTCCAGCAACGACTTTTTCTTTTGATAGATGGCGCGATGCAGCATCGATGGGCGATTGCATTCACTTCGCTGGCATTGACGGCCGCGGCCGCACCGAATGGAATAAAAATGGGTCCCCCCCCTCACCGCTCAACTGATCTGCCGCCCCCGCGTGACGGCAACGTGGCAATTCAGGAAGAGCTCGATGCGGCACGGCGCGCCGGCACGCCCGAAGCTTACGACCTTTTCATTTCCCGCCACTCTGACCATCAACTCGCCGAAGTCGCGCGGCGGGAACGGGCCGGCCTTTTCGGGAAGCGCTAGATTACGTAGACGGTCACTCGCCGAAATGCGGTGTCAGAGGGCAATTTGCCACGGCGCCAAGGGTTCGGCTGTAGCGCACGCCCATATACTCATAGGTGCACGTCGTTTCGCCGTTGGCGCGGGTCTGCATCTTCAGTTGCGCAAGCGAAGGGATATTCTGCGGGCGCGGACGCTCCGGCCCGGGATATTGGAAGGGGCACGGCTCCGCCATCCCGATCTGGACCAGCAACGCCGGCGCGCGGCGGCTCTGCGCCAGATCCTGATAGTAGCACAGACGGTTCAGCCCCCGCACGCTTTCGCGGATCAGCGGGCCGCCTGACTGAAGGCCGGACGCCATGACGACGAGGATGAGGCTGAATGCGACGGGCATCGGAAGATGAACTCGTAATCGGTGTCTGCGCGCTGAATAGCAAAGGGGGGCCGCCCGTGTCGACAGCCGGCCCCCTGGGCCTTCAGGATTCCACTATATTACCGTGATGTCGCTCGCGGTGATGGGCGGGGCGCCGATCAGGGTCGCAAAATGAACGGCGGCGGCGCCGCCGGCGCCGTCCGAGTCGTAGTAGAGCGCACCCGTCGTCTGATCGTAGACGATTCTCTGATCCTCATCGGTCGTTGCCGTCCCTGTGGTGAAGACCGAGGCGGACAGCGTCCCGAATCCGAGCCCTTCGAAAACCGTGTGATCGAGCACGATCTTGTCGGTTCCAATCTCGAATCCGTAGACGTGATCGACATTGCCGACACCGAGCGCCGTCGAGAAGGTGTAGCGATCCGCGCCGCCCAGGCCGATCAGATGATCGTTGCCGCCCTTGCCGTCGAGGACATTATTGCCGGCATTGCCGAACAAGACGTTCGCGAGATTGTTGCCCGTGAGGTCGATCGCGCTGGTCGCCGATTGCGAAACGGTCGACAGCACTTCGACCTCCTGGTGATCGGAAAGCGCATAGCTCACCCTGGCATAGACCGTGTCGTTGCCACCTCCCGCGGCCTCCGCCACATAATCATCCGCGCTATCGACGACATAGGTATCGTTGCCGGCCAGGCCGACGAGAATATCCGTGCCGCCACCGCCATCGAGGAAATTGGCGCCGGCATTGCCCCAGATGATTTGACCGAATTCGTTGCCGACCAGCGCCAGCGACGTCGTCGAGTCTTGGCTGACGGCCGACAGGAATTCGACTTCCGCGTTGGCGCTCAACGTGTAGTCGTCGCGAGCGAACACGATGTCGGCGCCGGCCCCCACATCCTCCACCACCACATCGTCATTGCCAGCAACGACATAAACATCGCTGCCACCGAGGCCGATCAGATAATCCGCCCCGCCATTTCCTTCGAGGAAGTTGCTGCCGTCGTTGCCGAAGATCAACTGATCGAAGCCGTTACCGACAAGTACCAAGGATCCGGATCCGGATTGATCGTAGGCCGACAGGATCTCGATCTCCGCGCCGCCGGCAAGCTCGTAGGAAACCTGGGCAAAGACCACATCGGTGCCCTCACCCACGGACTCGTTCACGACGTCGCCGCCCTCGTCGACGACATAAGCGTCGTTGCCGGTTCCGCCTGACATATTGTCGGAGCCCTCGAGCCCATCGACAAAATCGTTGCCGCTTCCCGCCGCGAGCATGTCGGCGCCGGCCGTGCCGTAGAGCAAATCGTTCGTATCGAGGCCGCCGATCGTGACCGAGACGGTGGTCGTGCTGCCGCCCGCCAGCGTATAGGTGAAGCTGTCGTGGCTCGGCGTATTGGATGCGCCCGATCCCGGCGTGGGTGTGAAGTCGAAGGCGCCGTTCGGGTCGTAATCGAACGTGCCGTTGGCGTTGAGCGTCAGCAGCGCGCCGGAAGCGAGGGTGATCTGGCTACCCACGCTCGCGCCGACCCCGTTCACCGCAGTGACAGTCAGGGGAGGCCCATCCGGATCGCTGTCGGCGCCGGAGCCGTTGTTGGAGAACACGCTGCCGCTTACGCTGGTCGCCTCATCCGTGACGAATGCATCCGCGTTGGCCACCGCGGGATCGTCTACCCCGAGCACGGTCATGGTCATCATCGCCGGAGCGCTGCTCGCGGTGCCGTCGTTGACGGTGACCCCGATGTCGCGGGTCGTATGCGTTCCGCCCGCGGTCGGATCCTCGCTGCTGCTCGAGAAGCCGACCTGGCCGAGCGCCGTCGCATAATCCGCGGGCGAGGCCGTTCCGATCAGGACCAGGAAGACGTCGGTGCTGTTCAGCGCGTCGACCGTGATGCCGCCCGGAAGGGGCAGGTTCACCGTCAGGATGTCGCCGGTCTCCGGATCGCTGATGGCGACGGTCGCGCTCTCAATATTGTCGCCGGCATCCGGATCGGTGACCGAGATCGCGGCGCCGATTCCGGAGATCGATCCGCCTTCCTGATAGATATTGGTATCGTCGATCCCGCCGGTGCCGGTGTTGAGATCGACGACGGGCGCGAGATTGGCGGGGATGACGTCCTGGCTGAGCACGACCTGGCCGGTCGAATAGGCCGTCGTCCCGCCGGTCGCCCCGACGCCCGAAATGTCGGCATGCTGGCCGAAGGTGATTCCGAAGCCGAGCGAGTTGTCGATCAGGTGCACGCTCAGAGTCGGCGCGGCGCCGAGGAACCCGGCCGCGGGATTGAAGCGGATCGCGGTCCCGCTGCCGATGAGCAGCGCGTTGTTCGCCGCGACCGCGCCGACATCGACCCAGGTCGAGGTGGTCGAGTTGAAATATTGCCACTGGCCGGTGGCGCCGCTTGAGCCGTTCGCCACCACCGCGATACCGCTGAAGGAGCCCGGGAAGGAGCCGCCGGGATTGGCGAGGCTGAACTGGGCGTCGGCCACGTCGGAATATTGGCCGCCGAACAGGCTCGAAACCGTGTCGCCCGTCGGGCTCGGCGTGCCCTCGACGACGTCGGGTGCGTCCTCGGTGCCGTCTCCGGCGACGGTCGGAGCATCGTTCACCGCGCTGATCGAAATCGTGCGCGTGTCCTGATCCTGCAGGGCCCCGCCGGAGCCGCGGGCCCCGCCGTCGTCGGTGGTGACGGTCAGCGCGTCGCCGCCGTTAAAGTTGAGGTCGGGCGAATAGGTCAGGCCGTTTGTGGCGGCTAGGGTCGCGTTGATCTCGTCCAGGGTCGCGGTCACGGTGACCGTACCCGTATCGTCGCCGGTCACATCGCCGGCGGTGACTCCGCCGACGACATCGGTCCGGATGTCGAGCGTGCCGTGGCCAACGCCGAAGGTGACCACGAAGTCGTCAGTCGCGGGATCCGCGTCGGGATCGGAGATCGACATGCCGCTCAGCCATGCGTCGACCGCGTCCTCGCCGGTGCCGATCGTTCCGCCAAGCGAATTCACCGGCGCGTCGTTCACGCCGGCGATCAGGACCGTGACGATTTGGTCGTCGGTGGCTATGGCGCCGGCGCCCTGGCCGCCGCCCGGCGCGCCGTCGTCGAACGTGTAGGCGAGGCTCACCGAGGAGGGCGGATTGTCGCTACTATTGGTGTAGTTGACCGCCGAGATCACCTCGTCGACCAGCGCGCTGGTGGCGGCCGTCTCGAGGCTGGTGAAGGCGATGACGAGCTGACCGCCGGCATTGGTGGTGATCGTTCCGAAGATCAGCCCGCCGGCCTTGAGGTCGTTGCCGTCGATGGTGAAGCTCGGCCCGGCGACGAGGCTGAACGAGTCCTGCGGATTGGCGGCCAGGTTGCGGGCGATGCTGAAGCTCGAGCCCGAATAGTCGCCCAGGCCTCCGTTCCTGGCGTCGAGATCGGCGTCCGAGACTCCCTTGCCGGCAAGGATCGCCGCGGGCGTCTGCTCGGTCGCGTTGACCGGACTGCCGACGCCGTCGATGTCGGGCGAATCGTTGGCCGCCGTGACGTTCACCGTCAGCGTGTTTGAGCTGGCCGAGTCGGCGCCGTCGTCGTCGGTGACGGTGAAGGTGATCGTCGCGACGCCCGTGCCGTTGAGGTCTGGGTCCGCCATGAAGCTGGCCTTGCCGTCGAGCAGGTCCTGCTTGGTGAAGATGACCGGCAGGGTCGCCTCGACCGGCACGCCCGCGCCGGCGGTGCCGTCGGCGTCGACATAGATCTTGCCGCCGGTGACGGCGCTGACCGTGACGCTTCCGAACGTGCCGTCGACGTCGTTGAAGCCGAGATCGGCGGCGCTGAGCAGGCGGAAGGAATCCTCGGTCGCGGTGATCGTCGAGTCCGATCCGCTCGGCGCGTCGTTGACGTCGGTGACCTGGACGGTCGCCGTGGCGACGTTGCTGTCCGCGTCGCCGTCGTTGATCACGACGGTAATCGAGCGCGACATATTGGTGCCGAGCGCCGTCGGATTGTCGCTGCTGCTCGAGAAGGTGATCGCCTCGATCGCCGCCTCGAAGTCCGCGGCGGTGGTGCCGGGGACGCCGAGCAGCTTGACGACCGTGTCGGTGCTCGAACCGTCCAGGGTGATCCCGGCCGGCAGTGCGCCGACGTTGAGCTGGTCGCCGGTCACGGCGTTGGTGATGGTGATGGTCGCGCTGCGCACGTCGTCGCCGGCGTCGGGGTCGGTGATCGTGACGTCGGTGTCGCCGATCGCCGCCGCCGCCCCGCCTTCGGTATAGGCGGAGCTGAAGCCGGTGCCCGCCGAAACGCTGTCGTCGCCGTCGAGGTCGAGCGCCGGCCCCTGATTTTCAGGAGTGTCGGTAATGTTGATGACCACCTGGCCGCTGTCATTGTCGGCGCCGCCGGCGCCCTGGCCGCCGCCGGGCGAGCCGTCGACCAAAGTGTAGAGGACGGTGATCGACGCGTCCGGCGTATTGGACGTGTTGGTATATTGAATGTGGCGAAGCACATCGTTGACCAGGGCGGTGGTCGCCGGCGTGCCAAGGCTGTTGAAATTGACGTTGAGCATGCCGGCCGGATTGCTGAAGCTGCCGAACTTGAGGCCGCCCGCGAACAATTCGGTGCCGACGATGGTGAAGAGCGCCCCGGTCGTATCGAGCGTGAACAGATCGTCGGTGTCGACGGCCGAGCGGTTCATCAGGAAGCTTGCCCCGCCATAATCGCCCGCGCCGCCGTTGCGCGCGTCGAGATCCACGTCGCTGACCGTGAGGCCCGAGTTGATCGTGATGGCGACCTGCTCGGTCGCCGCGATGGTCGGCGAATCCGGCACGACCGGCGTGTCGTTCACCGCGTTGACGGTGACGACGATCGTGTCGGAATCGGCGGTCGCGCTGCCGGTGCCGGTGGCGACGGTGCCGCCGAACGTGTCCGTCGCGTTGATCGAGATCTGCGCGGCGCCGTTGTAATTCGCATCGGGCGTGTATTTCGCGGTCGCCAGCGCCGTGTTGATGTCGGCGAGGGTGCCGTGGAAGGTCATCGTCGCGTCGGCGGTGCCGTCGCCGGCGGTGAAGGTGAGGCCGGTCAGAGTGGTCAGAGTCAGCGTTCCGTGGGTCGCCGCGAGGGTGACGTCGTAGACTCCGGCCGGGGCCAGAGCGGTATCGGCGTCGGCGATCGACAGGCCGGCGATGGCGACGTTCGTGGCGTCCTCGTTCATCGTCGCGGTCGGCGGCGCATTGGTGGTGACCGGATCGTTGACCGCGGTGACCGTCACGTTGATCACGTCGCTGTCGCTGGTGGCGATGCCGGTGCCGGTCGCGACGATTCCGCCGAACGTGTCGGTCACGTTGAGCGTGATCGTCGCCGCTCCGTTATAATTGGCGGTCGGCGTGTAATTGGCCGTCGCCAGCGCGGCGTTGATGTCGGCGAGGGTGCCGTGGAAGGTCATCGTCGAATCGGACGTTCCGTCCCCGGAGGTGAAGGTGAGGCCGGTCAGAGTCGTCAGCGTCATCGTCCCGTTGGTCGAGGACACGGTGACGTTGTAGACGCCCGCTGGGTTCAGCGCGGCGTCGACGTCGCTGATCGAGAGGCCGGAGATCGCGACGTTGGCCGAATCCTCGGCGACGGTCGCGCTGGGCGGCGCCGCGCCGGTGACCGGATCGTTGACGGCGGTGACGCTGATCGTCTTGCTGTCCTGGTCCTGCTCGGTGGTCGCGGTTCCGGTGAGGCCCGGATCCTGGCCGGTGGCGCCGCCGTCGTTGGTGGTGATCTGGACCCGGTCGGCGCCGTTGTAATTGGCGGTGGGCGTGTAGGTGAGGCCGCCGGCCGCCGCGAGAGTCGCGTTGACCTGGTTGATCGTGCCGGTGAGCGTGATCGTGGCGCTGCCGTTGCCCGTTACGTTGCCTGCGGTCACTCCGCCCGCGACGACGGTCGAGAGGTTGAGCGTGCCGTTGAGGACGTCGAGGGTGACGGTGAAGACGTCGGTCGCCGGATTGGCGTCGACGTCGGCGATCGACATTCCGGTGACGTTGGTCGCGCCGCTGTCCTCGGCGAGGGTCAGCGAGCCGACGATCGTGTTGACCGGCGCGTCGTTGACGGCGGTGATCGTCTGGCTAAGCACGACGGTGCCGGACGAATAGACGGTGGTTCCGCCGGTCGCGGTGCCGGCCGGGCTGAGATTGACGGTGCCGTTGTTGGTGATCGCCGGCCCGCCGGTCTCGATCAGGTGGACAGTCAGGGTCGGCGCGGCGCCGTTATAGTTGAGCGCGGGATTGAAGCGGATCTGGGTCGCCGCGGTGAACGTCCTGGCGGCCGCCTGGGAGGCCGTGCCGATGTCCGTCCATGCCGCGCCGTTCCAATATTCCCACTGGCCGGTCGCCGGGGCCGAGCCGTCGGCGACGATGGCGATTCCGGCGAAGGTGTCGCCGACCGAGCCGGTCGGGTTGCCGCCGGTGACCTGGATGTCGACCGCGTCGGCGAACTGGCCGGCGAACAGCGTCGCCACGGTCGGCGCGACGACCGGGCTCGCCTGGTTGAACGGCGTGTCCTCGAGCATCGTCGCCGCCGATTCGGTGCCGTCGCCGCCGACCGTCGGGGCGTCGTTCACGTCGGCGATGTTGATCACCTTGACGTCCTGGTCCTGCTCGGACGTGCCGGTCCCGGTGAGGCCCGGATCGTTGCCGCTGAAGCCATTGTCGTTGGTGGTGATGGTGAGGTTGGTGGCGCCGTTATAATTGGCCGGCGCGGTATAGATCAGGCCGTTCGCGCTGGCCGCGGCGGCGGGCGGGCCGGTGAAGGCGGGGCTCAGCGCGGCCAGGGTCGTGTTGATCTCGTTCTGGGTCGCGGTGATGACGATCGTGCCGGTGCCGTTGCCGCTGATCACGTCGCTGGCCTGGATGCCGCCGGCCACGTTCGTCCGGATGGTGAGCGTTCCGATGCCCACCGACAAGGTGACGGTGATGTCCTGGGTCGCCGGATCGGCGTCCACGTCGAACACCGAGATTCCGGTGACCGCATTGGTGACCAAAGTCGGCGGGATCCCCTCGGCGCCGAAGCTTCCGGTCGTATCCTCGTTGAAGTTCATCGCCGCGCCTGGCGTGTTCACCGGAGCGTCGTTGATTCCGACGACCGTGACGGAGGCGTGGACCTCGTCGGAATAGAGCAGCCCGTCGAAGGTCGAATAGGAGATGGTGCGGGTCCCGGCGCTGCCGAAGGCGGTCGGGTTGTCGCCGTCGGTGCGGAACTGCACCCGGGCGATGATATTCTCGTAATTGTCGAGCGTGGTGACACCGGTGAAGGTCATCGTCCCGGTCGTCGCGTTATAGCTGTAGCTGACAGTGTCGCCGCCGATGACGATCGTTCCGTTCTGGTTGGTGCCGGTGTTGAAGGTCGAGACCAGAAGCTGGTCGGCATGGCCGGCGCCCGACTGGAAATTGCCCGAGATTCGCACCTGCGCTCCAGCCAGCTCGTCGCCGTTGGACGCGCCGCCGCTGTCGACGTCGGTCGAGTTGAAGGCGTTGCCGGTGGTGACCGGCGTTCCGTTCGGCGAAGGATTGCCGGCCGTCTCGGTGAAGGTCGCGGCGAGGCTTGCGCCAGTCAGCACCGGCGCGTGCTGGATTTCGAGCCCCTGCGGGCCGAGGCCGTTGAGGTTGCCGACGATGGCCACCAGGGTCGGAGTCTGCGCGACGGTAAGGCTTCCGGTCCAGACGGACTGGTCGCCCGGATCGGCGCTCGTTCCGACCATGTCGGTCAGGTAATAGCGGCCGGTCGCGTGGTCGACCTCGATATAGTCCATCAGCCCGACCGGGCCGGTGGCGAAATTCTGGGTGAACAAGGTGACGACGTCGCCGTTCGGGTTGCCGACCAGGGCGTAGCTGTAGATGCCGCCGGGGAAGGTCTGCATCTGCGACCCGTCCTGCGCCGCGCTGACGTCGAGGCTCACCGCGCCGGTGATGATATAGGCGATCTGGGTGACCTCGTCGATGTCGATGCCCTGGATGGTGCCCCGCTCGACCGGCCAGGCCTCGCCCGGCAGGCCCGGAATGTTGGGATTGTTCGGGCCGCCGGCGTCGTTGTCGTCCGGGTTGAACGGCAGTTGGGTGAACGCCAGCGACGCGGACCCCGGCGTAAGGCCGGTCGCGCGGTAGACGTAATTCTGCTCGACGATGTCGGAGCCGAATGCGGCGATGATCCGGCTCGTGCCGAGAAGCACCGTCCCGTGGACATAGTCGATCGTCATCTGGGTGACGAAATGGCCGTTGCCGAGAGTCGCGAGAACGGTCGGAACCTGGTTCGCGGTCGAGGCGCCGTTGAGGTTGTAGGTGATCTTGTCGAAGCTGGAGCCCGTGGCCGAGCTGCCGAGATCGAAATAGATGATTCCGTTGATCGTATCGACCGACAGCGAGGCGATGACGCCGTTCGCTCCTGACGTGGCGTTCGAATAGAGGATGGTGAAGGTCGCCGGGTCGCCCGGATTGTTGAGCAGCTGGCTGATATTGCCCTCGACGATACGGTTGTGCCCGACCGCGTCGGAATCGACGAAGAAGAATTTGCCGTGGACCGTGTCGAGCGAGATGTCGCTCGGGTGGAACAGGTTGGCGTCGTTCTGGAAGGCCTGGACGAGCTGGTAGCCGAGCGAGCCCGACGCGTAGGTGCCGTCGAGGTTGATCGTGACGATCGCTTCGCCGCCGCCGGAGGCGGCGACCCACAGCTGCGCGTCGGGCGCGGTGAACGCGGGATCGGGCGTTCCGGCATTGGTCACCGCGTTGAGGCCCACGGTGCCGTCTTGCGGGCTGTTGTCGTTGTGCACCCAGCGATGGAAATCGTTGGCGCGGACGAACAGGTCGGCGACGTTCACATTGTGCGTGCGCCCGCCATATTCGATATTGTCGTCGCCGATGGCCAGCGCCGAGGTTCCGGCGACGAGGCCGGTGTTGACGAGGCTCCCGTTGAACGTGTTGTTGCCGTCGGCGAGCTCCACCGCGTGGAGGAAGACCGTCGGCGTGTTCGCGTTCGTGCCCTGATAGACGTAGATCGTGTCGCCGTCGCTATCGAGCGCCATTCCGGCGGCGGTGAGCTGGGCCTGGTTGATGGTGATCACCGTTCCGGCGGCGAGGTTGCCCGTCGCGGTATAGGTGAAGGTCCCGTCCCCGGCGTCGAGGCCCCCGCTGGCGGAGAAGACGGTCCCGTTCCAGCTGCGGTCGGTGAAGAATATCACCGTGCCGGTGGTGATCGGCGCGAGCAGGACGAAGGAGATGAAATCCCTCTGCGGGTTGCCGGTGTCCTCGGTGTTGACTCCGATGATGGCAACCTGGCCGCGTGAAAGGGTCGTCGGCATGTGTTTATCCCCGCTCTTTTTTTAAAATGGGCGTCCGCCCCTGAGTCTCTGACACCCCGTAATTTCCGAACATGGCACAGGAAGGAGGGCGGGAGAAGAGAAATTGAAGGGGGGCACCAACTTAGGTTGCCCCGAGTCGCGAGCCGGCGGCGCACACGACCGCACCGGCGGTCGCGTCGTGCCGCGGAAAAATCTCTCATGGATTCGGGCATTTGTCGGAACTGGATGAATCTGGCGAAGTCGGCGTTTGACAGATGGCCCGGACGGGAACACAACTACCGTAATTGCCGGGGGTCGGTGTCCCATTGCGTTCGGCCAGGTAGGGCCGGGGGGAATTCCGCATTCGATGGATTAAGGCCGCCAGCGCGGCGCAACGAGGAGGTACGTGCCGATGGGACAGCCTTTTATCGGCGAGATCCGGATGTTCGCCGGGAGCTTCGCGCCGGCCGGGTGGGCGACCTGCTCGGGTCAGCTGATGCCGATCTCGGAGAACGACGCGCTCTTCACCCTGATCGGCACGACCTATGGCGGCGACGGCCAGGAGACGTTCGGCCTGCCCGATCTTCAGGGGCGCCTTCCCAACCATATGGGTCAGGGCCCGACCATCGGCAACAACTACCAGCTCGGAGAAAAGGGGGGGACGGAGAGCGTCACGCTCACCACCAACCAGATCCCGGTTCACAACCACACGGTGAGCGGGACCGACACCAGCCAGACCAATTCGCCCGAAAACGCGATCTTCGCGACCGTCACCAGCACCCAGGCCGGCGTGCTCGGCTACGCTGCCCCCCCTCCCTCGACGGCGCTCGTGGCGGCCACGATCCAGGGCTCCGGCGGCAGCGCTCCGCACAACAATATCCAGCCGACATTGTGCATCCTCTACATAATCTCGCTGTTCGGCGTTTTCCCCACCCAAAACTGAACCCAGGCAGCGCCCTTCCGGGCCGCCGCTAGCCGGAGTCGTCTTATGGATCCCTTCGTCGCCGAAATCCGCATCTTCGGGTTCTCCTTCGCCCCGACCGGCTGGGCGCAGTGCAGCGGTCAGTTGCTGCCGATCTCCCAGAACACCGCCCTCTTCTCCCTTCTCGGCACGTTCTACGGCGGGGACGGCAAATCGACCTTCGCCTTGCCCGATCTCGATGGCAACGTTCCGACCAGCGCCGGCCAGGGCGCCGGCCTGCAGCAATGGTTTATCGGGGAGCAGCAGGGTGCGGATACGCACACCCTTTTGACCTCCGAAATCCCGTTCCACACCCACGCGTTCCAGGCGATCAACGCCAACGGGACGAGCGCCGATCCGAGCCAGGGTGTGCTGGGCAAGGGCTTCTACGACAACGGAGCGTCGGGCGGCTTGGCCGCTTTCTACCAGACCGCCGCGCCCAACGTCACGATGCGGCCCGACGCGATCGGCGTCAGCGGCGCCAGCCTGCCGCACAACAACCTGATGCCCTATCTGGCCTTGAACTATTGTATCGCCATGCAGGGCGTCTTCCCGCCCCGTCCATAATCGAGCCCCGAGGAGCGAACGTCATGTCCACACCATTCATGGGCGAGATCAAGATCGTGTCGTTTGGCTTCGCCCCCAAATCCTGGGCGCAGTGCAACGGCCAATTCATGCCCATCAACCAGAATCAGGCGCTCTTTTCGCTGCTGGGCACGACCTTCGGCGGCAACGGCCAGACCACCTTCGCTCTTCCCGATCTGCGCGGGCGCGTCGCGATGGGCCCCGGCAACGGCCATGACCGGGGCGAGCAGGGGGGCCAGGAGGCGCACACCATCATCATGTCCGAAATGGCCGCGCACAACCACGCCGCGATGGGCAGCAAGCTCGACGCGCTGACCACCGGAACCGCCGGAGTCATCCCCACGGCGACGAAGACGTTCGCCCAGGCCAGGGTTTCCCTTCCGAACAACCAGACCACGGCCGCCCAGATCTACGGCACCGGTCCGGTGAATCGCGCCATGGCGGCTTCCGTGATCACCAACACGGGCGGCAGCCAGGCGCACGAGAACCGGCAGCCCTATCAGACGCTCAATTTTTGCATCGCGCTGCAGGGCATTTTCCCCTCTCAAAACTAGCCCGTCGTCGCTCCATTGCCGCATGGCCCTGCTTCGCTTCGCCCGCTATAGGCGCGGGCGAAGGAGGGCGTTTTGACGATAAGGCAGCTTCCAGGCAGGCAGGTCGAGCGCATATGGGGGCGCCGCGACCTTCCGCGCGCCTTTCCGGCCGCCGATACCGAAGGCGATCCGATCGGCGAAATCTGGTTCGAGGATGAGGACGAGGCTCCGCTCCTCGTCAAATATCTCTTCACCTCCGAGCGCCTCTCGATCCAGGTCCACCCGGGGGACGACGCAGCCCGCGCGCGCGGCTACCGGCGCGGCAAGGACGAGGCTTGGTACGTCCTCGATGCCGATCCGGGCGCGACGATCGGCATCGGGCTTACCGGGCGGGTCACTGCTGAGGAGCTGCGCGCCGCGGCGCTCGACGGCAGCATCGAGGATTTGCTCGATTGGCGCCCGGTCGCGGCCGGCGACGTCTTCTATTCGCCCGCCGGCACGATCCACGCGATCGGCGCCGGCCTCTCGCTGATCGAGGTCCAGCAGAATCTCGACCTCACCTATCGGCTCTACGATTACGGCCGCCCGCGCGAGCTTCACCTCGACGACGCGGTGGCGGTATCGAACCCAGCCCCCTTCCCCGCCGCGCCTCCGCCCCAGGAGGCAGGGGCGGGCCGGACGATGCTCGCCGGCGGCGGGGCCTTCGCCTTGGAGCGCTGGCGGGGCGCACGGAGCGCAGATCTCCCCGCGGGCAGCGTTCTGGTGCCGCTGGCAGCCGGTGGAACGATCGACGGGGCGCCGCTGGAACCCGCCACCGTCTGGGCCGCTCGCGGCGCCGTCGCGCTCGACGGAGAAGCGGACCTGCTCGTGGGAATCCCGTCAGAGGCGGGTGCGTAGGGTCCACAATTCGGGAAAGGCGCGCTTCGACAGCGTCGACTGGAGATAGGGGACGCCGGCCGTCCCTCCGGTGCCGCGCTTGAGGCCGATCACGCGCTCCACCGTCACCACATGCTTGTGTCTCCAGGCGGCCATCGCGTCGTCGAGGTCCACCAGCTTCTCGGCGAGCTGGTAGAACCGCCACCAGCGCTCGGTGTCGCGATAGACTTCGGCCCAGGCGGCCTCGACCGCCTCGTTCGGACGGTAGGGCTCCGACCAGTCCCGCTCCAGAACCTCCGCCGGGATATCGAAGCCGCCGCGCGCCAGCGCCGCATTGGCTTCGTCCCACAGGCTCGGGCTCGCCAGCGCACCGGCAAGCGCGGCGTGCTGCGGCGATCCTTCGGGCTGATGGCGAAGGTGGGCGCCTTCCTTGAGGCCGAGCATGAACTCGAACTGGCGGAACTGCGCCGACTGGAAGCCGCTCGACGAGCCGAGCACGTCGCGAAACTGCATATAGTCGCTCGGCGTGAGCGTGGTGAGGACGTCCCACGACAGGGTCATCACCGCCTGAATGCGCGTGACCCGTGAGAGATTCTTGTGGACCTCGACCAGCTTGTCGCCGCGCACCAGCTCCAGCGCCACCGCCAGCTCGTGGATGATCTGCTTGAGCCACAGCTCCTTGGTCTGGTGGATCACGATGAACAACATCTCGTCATGGTGATCCGAAACCGGATGCTGCGCGGAGAGCAGGGGCTCCAGCGTCAGATAGCCCCCGTAGGTCATGTCTGCCTTGTCGGTCATCAGGCGGCTCTATCATGCGCGTGGAGCGGCGCAAAACGACGTTTGTGGGCCCTCTAGATGCGCTCCGCCGTCGAGACCACGTCGGTCGACCTCAGCGCCGCGAGAATGCGCATCAGGTGCTGGACGTCGTGCACCTCGATGTCGAGGTGGAAGGTGTGGAACGACCCATCGCGCGAGGTCTGGTCCATGCTGACGATGTTCGCGCCGTGGCTGCCGAGCACGCCGGCGACCGCCGCGAGCGAGCCGGGCTCGTTCTTGATGACGATGCACAGCCGCGTGGCGCCGCCATCGGCCTCGTCGCCCCAGGCGAGATCGACCCAGTCGGCGTCGATCCCGTCGGCGAGGCTCGGGCAGCCGATCATGTGGACCTCGATCCCCTCGCCTTCGCGGCGCAGGCCAACGATCCGGTCGCCCGGGATCGGGTGGCAGCATTCGGCGAGCTGGAAGGCGACTCCGGGGGTCAGGCCCTTGATCGAGATGGCGGTGCGCTGGGGCGGCGGCTTGACCCCGTCCTTGATCGCCGAACCCGGCACCAGGGCCTCCATCACCGCGACGTCGTCGACCCGCTTGAGCGCGATCGCCTCCATCAGCGCCTCGTCGTTCGGCAAATGAAGGCGACGCAGCGCCTCGGCGATCGCCTCCCAGCCGAGCGGCTGGGGCAGGCGCTGGACGATCTCGTCGAAGATCTTGCGGCCCAGCGAGACCGTCTCCTCGCGCTCCTTCGATTTCACCCAGCGGCGGATCTTGGCCCGCGCCTTGCCGGTGACGACGTAGGAGAGCCAGGCCGGCTGCGGGTGCTGCGCCTTGGAGACGAGGATCTCGACCTGGTCGCCGTTGTTGAGCGGGGTCCTGAGCGGCATCACGCGGCCGTTGATCTTCGAGCCGACCGTCTGGTCGCCGAGATCGGTGTGGACGGCATAAGCGAAATCGACGGGGGTTGCGCCCTTGGGCAACTGGATCAGCTCGCCCTTCGGGGTGAAGGCGAAGATACGGTCCTGGTACATCGCCATTCGGGTGTGCTCGAGCAGCTCCTCGGCGCTTCCCGCATGGTCGAGTATCTCCACCAGGTCGTTGATCCAGGGATGGTCGGCGCTCGCCGCGACCTCGCCCTCCTTATAGGCCCAATGGGCGGCGAGGCCGTGCTCGGCCTGGGCGTGCATCTCGTGGGTGCGGATCTGGATCTCGATCCGCATCTGCTCGTCGTGGATGATCGTGGTGTGGATCGATCGGTAGCCGTTGCGCTTGGGAGTCGAGATGAAATCCTTGAAGCGCCCCGGCACGACCGGCCAGCGCTGGTGGATCAGGCCGAGCGTTCGGTAACATTCCTCGACGCTGCCGACGACGGCGCGAAAGGCCATGACGTCGCTGAGCTGCTCAAAGCTGACGTGGCGCTCGGCCATCTTGCGCCAGATCGAGTAGGGATGTTTCTCGCGCCCCTGAACCTCGGCCTCGATCCCGTTCGCCTCGAGATGGGCCTTGATTCCCCGGCCGATCCGCTGGATCAGGTCGCCGCCGCCGCCCTGATGAAGCCGTTCCAGCCGCTTGGTGATCGATTCGTAGGCGTCGGGCTCGATCTCGCGGAAGGCGAGCGTCTGCATCTCGGTCATGAACTCGTACATGCCGATCCGCTCGGCGAGCGGGGCGTAGATGTCCATCGTCTCGCGGGCGATGCGGCGGCGCTTCTCGGGGTCCTCCAGGTGATGGAGCGTGCGCATGTTGTGCAGCCGGTCGGCGAGCTTGACCAGGAGGACGCGGATGTCGTCCGACATTGCGAGCAGGAACTTGCGCAGATTTTCGGCCGCCCGCTGGCTCTCGCTCTGCGCCTCGATCTTGCTGAGCTTGGTGACCCCGTCGACCAGCCGGGCGACGTTCTTGCCGAACAGCTTTCGGATCTCGGCCGGAGTCGCTAGCGTGTCCTCGATCGTGTCGTGGAGGATCGCGGTCGCGATCGTCTCGTCGTCGAGGTGGAGGTCGGTAAGGATTCCGGCGACCTCGATCGGGTGGCTGTAATAGGGATCGCCCGAGGCGCGCTTCTGGCTGCCGTGCGCCTTCATCGAGAAGACGTAGGCGCGGTTGATCAGCGCCTCATCGGCATCGGGATCGTAGCCCCGGACCTTCTCGACCAGCTCATATTGTCTCAGCACCCCGTCAAAATGGGGCGCGGGGGCCCAAGGGGCAAACGAAAAGTGCGCAACGGGGGCGGCGGCGCCGAAAATCGATTGCAGATGACAACCTGTGAAAATGGGCTAGTCTGCCCATCATGAGGCCCGATCAGCGAACGGCCATACTGGTGGAATGCGCATTGCCGAGCGCGCTCGAGGCCGTGGGCGAGCGCTGGTCCTTCCTGATCCTGCGGGGCGCCTTCAACGGCCTTGCCCATTTCGAGGAATTTCAGGGGACGCTCGGAATCGCCCGGAATATCCTGTCGAACAGGCTCAGCCGGCTCGTCCAGCACGAGATTCTGCGGCGCGAGCCCGATCGGTCCGATCGGCGCAAGGTCGCCTATCGGCTGACCGACAAGGGGATGGCCTTGCTGCCGGCGCTGATCGCGCTGAGGCAGTGGGGCGAGAAATGGATTTCGGGGGTGCCCAGCAACCCGGTGCTGGTCGATCGCCGCAGCCGCCTTCCGGTGGCCTCTTTGGCGGTTCGCGCCGCCGACGGCCGCCCCCTCTCGCTCGGCGAGCTGGAATGGATCGACCGGGCGGAGCTGCCTTCGCCCAGGGACTGAGTCCGCACGGGCCGGGCGGCCGCAGGCCGCCCGGAACTGGCTTACGGGCTGTTAGGGCCGCCACCGCCCGAAATGGCCGCGATGCCGATGAGCACGATCAGCACGACACCGAGAATGACCGCAGTCGAGCCGCCGCCATGATTGCTCTCTTCGTCCTGAAGAAGACTGACGTTGACCGTCGGAGCGGCTGCGCGCGCAATGCTGAGCGGCGCGGCTGCGTTGGCCGCCACGGGCGCGGCCGCGAGGCCCGCCGCCGCCAGCATCATCGTTATTCTATTAACCTTCACATTTGCCTCCCTTGCAGGCGCACGCCCCAGCGCCGCCGATTCGACCTTGCACGGATGGACCGACAACAGTCAAGACGCGTCTAGCTTGGCAGCGCGCAATGACTCGCTCAGCCGTCGTAATCAGCTCCGGCATTGTTGTTGCGCTGCGGTGCGGCGGCGGTGAGCCGCAGCGCCTCGGCCGAAGCGCTGAGCGAGCCGACCTCGTCCGCCACGTCGTCCTCGTCGACCTGGACGCGCTGAAGGCTGCCGATCAGCGATTCCTCGAGCTCGCGAGGGCGAACCGTCTGCTCGGCCACTTCGCGCAGAGCCACGACCGGATTCTTGTCGCGGTCGCGATCGATGGTCAACTCGGCGCCGCCGGAAATCTGGCGGGCGCGCTGGGCCGAAAGAAGCACCAGATCGAAACGGTTGGGGACTTTGTCGACGCAATCTTCGACGGTAACGCGCGCCATGCGGCTGCTCCACTCTTGAAATGCTGCTGTGCAGGAAAGGCCGCGCGCCTATCAGCGCGAGCCCTCGGAGTCAATGTAATGCGCCTTCCCGGCCCTTCCTAGACCCGCATCGGCATCAGCACGTAGAGCGCCGGGGCCTTGTCGTTTTCCCTGAGCAGGGTGGGCGCCGCTGCGTCCGCCAGGTGGACCTCCATCACGTCCCCCTCGATCTGGCCGAGAATGTCCAGGAGGTAGCGGGCGTTGAACCCGATCTCGATGCCGTCGGCCGCGTAATCGGCCGACACTTCTTCGGCGGCGGTGCCGTTTTCGGGCGACGTCACGGACAGAGTGACCCGGTCGCGGTCGAGCGACATCTTGACCGCGCGGGTGCGCTCGCTGGCGATGGTCGAGACTCGGTCGACCCCTTCGGCGAAGCTGCGCGGATCGAGCTTCAGCAGCTTGTCGTTCGCGGTCGGGATCACCCGGCTGTAATCCGGGAACGTCCCGTCGATCAGCTTGGACGTGAGCACCGCGTTGCCGAGGCTGAACCGGATCTTCGATTCGGAGAGAGAGACCTGAACGGTGCCGTCGACCTCGTCCAGCAGCTTGCGCAATTCGGCGACGCATTTGCGTGGAATGATGACTCCCGGCATGCCCTGCGCCCCCTCGGGTCGGGGAACCGTGACCCGCGCCAGGCGGTGGCCGTCGGTCGCCGCCGCCTTGAGCACCGGCTGCGCCTCGTCCGAGACGTGGAAGTAGATGCCGTTCAGATAGTAGCGCGTCTCCTCCGTGGAGATGGCGAAGCGGGTCTTGTCGATGATCTGGCGCAGAGTCGCGGCGGGCAACTCGAAGCTGGTCGGCAAATCGCCCTCGGCGATGACCGGAAAATCGTCGCGCGGCAGGGTCGCCAGCGTGAAGCGGGCGCGCCCCGCATTGACCTGCATCCGCCCTTCGGCCGCGATCAGCTCGACCTGGCTGCCTTCGGACATTTTGCGCACGATATCGAACAAGGTGTGCGCCGGCACGGTGGTCGCTCCCGGCTCGGAGACGTCCGCCTCGACGGTCTCGTTGACCTGAAGGTCGAGATCCGTCGCCATGAGCCTGAGGCCGCCCCCTTCGTCGGCCTCGATCAGGACGTTCGACAGAATCGGTATCGTGTTCCTGCGCTCCACCACCGAGTGGACGTGGCCGAGGCCCTTGAGGAGGGTGGCCCGTTCGATCGTCGCCTTCATCGATTACCCCTGCTGCAACGCAATTGGTGATTTGGAGGAAAACTTATAGCGATGGTTGCGAGGCCCGCCAGTGGCTGGCAAGAAAAAAGGCCGGAGCGTCGCCGCCCCGGCCTTCTTCGTCCGGCTGCCGGCTTCGCCTAGAAGCGGAAGCCGAGGCCGACCACGCCCTGATGGCGCGAGAAATCGCTCTCGTAGTTCGAGTAGCGATACTCGGCCCGAAGGAACATGTTGCGGCCGAGCGCGATGTCCGCGCCGGCGCCGGCGCGGATGCCGTCCGCATTCGCGCCGTCGCTGACGACGGTCGTGCCGTTGTCATAGACCGCGCCGACGCGGGCGTTGGTGTAGCCGAGCTTGGCATAGAGCAGGACGCCGTTGCTCACCACGCCGCCGAGGCGGGCGCCGACGTAGAAATCGCGGCGCGCTTCGGCGCAAGCCCGGTCGCCGGCGACGATGACATTGGCCTGGCACTCTTCGGCGGTCGATTCGGCCGCTTCCAGCTCGAGGCCGGCGCGCATGTTCGTGCCCAGCGCGAAATCATAGCCGCCGGCGATGCCGTAGGCGATGCCGCCGTCGCTGTCGCCGTCCACGGAAAGGCTGTCATAGCCGGCGATCGCTTCGATGTGGCCGCCGACGAAAGGTGCCGGGGCCGCGTGCGCGAACGCAGGCGCAGCAGAAGCAGCCGCGAGAACAGCCGCGGCGTAAACGATACGCATTATTGTTATCTCCTTGAAACAATGTCCAGATAAGGACCACAACCAGATAGGGGCGACTTTGTTGCAGTGCAACACAGACCCACCGCCTTTTGATCAGGAGTGTTACCTCACTACCACAGTCGCCGGGGAGAATCCTGGGTGTCTGGGGCCAAGGTCGCCCGGCCTCCCCGCGCATTTCCTGTTGCCACCGCGCCGCCCGAGCGGCGACAAAGGGTGGAAATGCCCCGAGGCCGGACCTTCCTGCTCGTCTTCGCCGCCCTGGCCTCCGCCGCGGCGGCTCAGCCGCGACCGTTGGGAGTCTTCGGCGGCTGGGGCGCCTTCGCCGGCGACGGACGCTGCTATGCGATCAGCCAGCCTGCTGAAGTCCCGGCGGCGGCTCCCTGGCGTCCCTTCGCCGCCGTCGGCCACTGGCCGGGACGAAGCGCCGGCGGCCAGCTCCATGTTCGCCTCAGCCGGGAGAAGCGCCAGGGCTCTGCGGTGCTTCTGAAGATCGACGGAGTCAGCTTCCAGCTCGCCGGCGGCGGGCGGGAGGCATGGGCGCCGGACGCCCGCGCCGACCGGGAAATCCAGTCGGCGATGCGCACCGGCATCGACATGGTCGTAGAGACCCGCGCGACGGACGGCGCCGCGGTGCACGACCGCTACGGCCTGCGCGGCGCTGCGACGGCGATGGACGCCGCAGCGATCGCGTGCATCCCCCGCCGCTAGAAAAGCGGCCGCCGAGCGCCTACATGGCGCGCTCATGACAGCGCCGATGCCTATTCCCGGTCTCATCGATCCGGTTCCGGTCCCGCGCCCCGAGGTGGCGGGCGCGGGCGCGCGCGTGAACCTGATCGGCCTTTCCAAGGCGCAGATCCGCCAGGCCCTGATGGATGCCGGGCTCGACGAGAAGCAGGCCAAGCTTCGCGCCAAGCAGCTCTGGCACCAGATCTACAACCGGGGCGCGACCGCCTTCGATGCGATGAGCGACATCGCCAAGCCCCAGCGCGCCTGGCTGGCCGAGCGGTTCGAGGTCGCGCGGCCCGAGGTGGTGGTCGAGCAGGTCTCCACCGACGGCACCCGCAAGTGGCTGCTGCGCACTCCGGACGGCCACGATTTCGAGATGGTCTTCATCCCGGATGCCGACCGCGGCACGCTCTGCGTCTCGAGCCAGGTCGGCTGCACGCTCAATTGCCGCTTCTGCCATACCGGCACGATGCGGCTCGTTCGCAACCTCAATGCCGGCGAGATCGTCGGCCAGGTCATGCTCGCCCGCGACAGCCTCGGCGAATGGCCCTCCCAACCCGAAGGCCGCATGCTCTCCAACATCGTGATGATGGGCATGGGAGAGCCGCTCTACAATTTCGACAATGTCCGCGACGCGCTGAAGATCGTGATGGACGGCGACGGGCTCGGCCTGTCGCGGCGCCGGATCACGCTGTCCACCTCCGGCGTGGTGCCGATGATGGCGCGGGCGGGGGAGGAGATAGGAGTCAACTTAGCCGTCAGCCTTCATGCGGTGACCAAGGAGGTGCGCGACGAGATCGTGCCGCTCAACCGCAAGTTCGGCATCGAGCAGCTGCTGGAAGCCTGCGCCGCCTACCCCGGCGCCAACAATGCGCGCCGGATCACGTTCGAATATGTTATGCTGAAGGACAGGAACGACAGCGACGAGGACGCGCGCGAGCTCGTTCGCCTGATCAAGCGCTACAAGCTTCCGGCCAAGGTCAATCTGATCCCGTTCAACCCCTGGCCCGGCAGCGATTACGAATGTTCGGACGAGGAGCGCATCCGCAGCTTCTCCAACATCGTGTTCGAGGCCGGGATCAGCGCCCCCATCCGCCGCCCGCGCGGGCGCGACATCATGGCCGCCTGCGGGCAGCTGAAATCCGCGGCGGAGAAGAAAAGCCGCGCCGAACTCGACCGTATTGCCGCAGAGAAACAGGCCGCGCTCGCGTAGAAACCGCCGCCGCCGTTACGATTGCCATCCGCCGTCATCCGGCTATTCTGCGCGGCCATGCGGTTACTCGACAAGATGCTGGCTCGGCACGTCCGCAAGGGCGAGCTCACGATCATCGACCATAAGGGCCGTAAGCGCCGCTACGGAGCGCCGGACCCGGAGCTTCGGCCGGTCACCGTAAGGATCGCCGATCGGATGACTCCGCTGCGCGTCGCCCGCGATCCGGCGGTCGGCACCGCAGAGGCCTATATGGACGGGCGGCTGGTGCTCGAGCAGGGCGAGATCCTCGATCTGGTGCTGATCATCCGGCGCAACCGCCGGTGGGAGGATCGCGAAGGCCCGGGCAAGTTCCTGCGCAAGGGCAGCAAGCTGGGCCGGCCGCTCGCCCATCTCAACTGGCGGCGCCAGGCGCGGCGCAACGTCGCCCACCATTACGACATCGGCAACGATTTCTATCGGCTGTGGATGGAAGCCGACATGCAATATAGCTGCGGTTATTTCACCGATCCGGGCAACAGCCTGGAGCAGGCGCAGCTCGACAAGAAGGCGCATCTCGCCTCGAAGCTGTATCTGAAGCCAGGCCAGCGCGTGCTCGACATCGGCTGCGGCTGGGGCGGTCTGGCGCTCTACCTGAACCGCGTCGCCGACGTGGACGTTCTCGGGGTGACGCTGTCGACAGAGCAGCTTGCGCTGGCGCGCGAGCGCGCCGAGGCCGCCGGCGTAGCGGACCGCGTCAAGTTCGAGCTGACGGACTATCGCGATCTGACCGGCACGTTCGACCGGATCGTCTCGGTCGGCATGTTCGAGCATGTCGGGCCGCCTTTCTACCGCGGATTCTTCCGCAAGTGCCGCGAGCTGCTCGCGCCCGACGGGGTCATGCTCCTCCACACGATGGGGCGGATGGGCAAGCCCGGCACCACCGACAAGTTCATCCAGAAATATATCTGGCCCGGCGGATACATCCCCGCGCTGTCGGAGATCGTCTCGGCGAGCGAGGTCAATCGGCTGATCATGGCCGATTGCGAGGCGCTTCGGCTCCATTATCCGCCGACGGTCCTCCACTGGTACGAGCGCTTCAAGGCGTGCCGCGAAGAGGTGATCCGCCGCTACGACGAGCGTTTCTACCGGCTCTGGCTGTTCTACCTCGCAGCCGGCCTGTCGATGTTCAGCGACGGCGGGATGACCGTCTATCAGCTCCAATATCTGAGGCGCCGGGACGCGGCGCCGATGATCCGCAACTATATGTTCGAAGCGGAGGAGCGCCTTCACGCGGCCGCGCTTGACCCGGCCGGGCCAGCCATGCTCAGTGGCGCCGAAATCAGGGAATAGGGACCCTTCTATGTGGCTTTTGAACAAGATGCTTCGCCCGCTGATCAAGAAGGGCGAACTCATCGTCATCGATCATGACGGCAAGGAATATCGCTACGGCGCGCCCGATCCGAACCACGGCCCGATCACCGCCCGGCTGACCGACAGGCGCGCCGCGTTCCACATCGCCAAGGATCCGCGCGTCGGCGCGGGCGAAGCCTATATGAACGGCTGGCTGACGATCGATCCGCCCAGGGACATCCGCGATCTCGTCCTGTTCATCCGCTACAACGCGCCGGTCGAGAAGGGCGGCGCGCTGAAGCCCAAGGGGCCGATCCGCAAGACGCTCAACCAGGCGCTGGGCCGGCTCGACCAGATCAACTGGAAGACCCGCTCGCGGCGCAATGCCGAGCACACCTACAACCTCACCCGCCGCCTCTACGAGCTGTTCCTCGACGAGGACCGGCAATATACGATGGCGTATTATCGCGATCCTTCGAACAGCCTGGAAAAGGCCCAGCTCGACAAGAAGGCGCACATCGCCGCCAAGCTGAATCTCAAGCCCGGCATGAAGGTGCTCGACATCGGCTGCGGCTGGGGCGGCCTCGCGCTCTATCTCAACCGCCATTACGGCGTCGAAGTGCTGGGCGTGGCGCTGGCGCCGGACCAGATCCAGTTCTCCAACGAGCGCGCGGCCGAGCTCGGCGTCTCCGACAAGGTGAAGTTCGAGCTCAAGGATTATCGCGACGTCGAGGGCCAGTTCGACCGGATCACCAGCGTCGGCCTGATCGAGCATCTCGGAACGCCGCATTATCCGGGCTTCTTCGCCCACATGCACCGTCTGCTGAAGGACGACGGCGTGATGTTCTCGCATTGCTGCGGGCGGATGGGCGAGCCGGGCGTCACCGACAAATGGACCCGCAAGTACATCTTCCCGGGCGGCTACATCCCGGCCCTTTCGGAGCTCGTGACCCAGGCCGAAAAGCACCGGCTGATCGTGACCGACGTCGAGGCGATGCGCTATCACTACGCCTATACGCTCGCCGAATGGTACAACCGGACGATGATCCACCAGGAAGAGATCACGGCGCTTTACGACGAGCGCTTCTTCCGCATGTGGCAATTCTACCTCGCCGGCGCCGAGGCCGCGTTCAGCTATGGCGGCCTGGTCAACTGGCAGCTTCAATATGTGAAGCGGCGCGGCTCTCTCCCGATCACCCGCGACTTCATGTTCGAGGAGGAGGAGCGGCTGCGCGCGAACGACGTGCCGCCCGAATGGCATTTGAGCCGCGCCGCCGAATAGCGGGCGGCAGCGGAAGGGATGAACGTGGGGCAATTGGAGGGTAAGGCAGCGCCATGACCCTCACCTCGGGCCCTGCCGACGCTCCCCAACATCCGCTCCAATGGTGGGAGAAAAGATGGACCGTCGCGGCTTTGATGCTGCTGTCGGTCTTGCCCCTGCTCTGGCCCGATATCCCGCCTTTGCTCGATCTGCCCGGCCACATGGGGCGATACCGGGTTCAGCTCGATCTCGCGACTTCGCCCGATCTCCAGCAATATTTCGGCTTTCACTGGCAGGTGATCGGCAACCTCGGCGTCGACCTGCTCGTCCAGATCCTCGCGCCCATCATCGGCCTCGAGCCCGCCGTGAAGCTGATCGTCTGCACCATCCCGGTGCTCACGGTCGGAGGCATGCTCTGGGTCGCACGCGAGGTTCACGGGCGCGTGCCGCCGACGGCCCTGTTCGCAATTCCGCTGGCCTACAACTTCCCGTTCCTCTTCGGCTTCGTGAACTTCGCGCTGTCGATGGCGCTCGCCTTGCTCGCCTTCGCATTGTGGCTGAGGCTCGCCCGGCTCGGCCACCTGCGCCTCAGGGCAGTGGTGTTCGTGCCCATCTCCTTCGCGCTGTGGATCTGCCATGCCTTCGGCTGGGGCACGCTCGGCGTTCTCGCTTTCTCGGCCGAGCTGGTGCGCCAGCACGATCGCGGCCATAATTTCGTCGTCGCCGGCGCGCGTGCCGCCTTCCACTGCCTCTCGCTCGCGCCGCCGGTCGCGCTGATGCTGCTCTGGCGCAGCAACGCGGCCGGGGTCACCGCCGACTGGTTCAACTGGACCGCCAAAATGGACTGGCTGCGAATGGCGCTGCGTGACCGCTGGGCGACGTTCGATCTTGCCTCGCTCGGCCTCCTGCTGGCGCTGATCGGCTGGGCAGTGATCAGCCGCAAGCTGACTTACTCGCGCAACCTGCTCGCCTCGGCCCTGTTCCTTTCGATCGTCTTCGTCCTGCTGCCCAGGATCGTCTTCGGATCGGCTTACGCCGACATGCGGCTCGCGCCCTACCTGTTCATGATCGCGGTCATCGCCATCCGCTACCCGGAGCGAAGCGGCCTGATCTTCGCGCGCACTCTGGCGATCGCAGGGCTTGCCTTCACGCTGGCGAGGACCGGAGCGACCACGGTCAGCATGTCGCTCTACGGCCGGACCTACGACCGCGAGCTTGCCGCCCTCGATCATGTGCCGCGCGGCGCCCGAATGGTGAGCTTCGTCGGCCGTCCCTGCATCGAGAATTGGGCGATGACCCGCCTGCTCCACCTTCCTGGCATCGGCATCGTTCGCAAGCACGCGTTCTCAAATGACCAGTGGACAATGGCCGGCGCTCAGTTGCTCGAGGTCCACTACCGGCCGGGCTGGCCGTTCATCCGCGACGCCACCCAGATCGTCACCGCGCGCCGATGCCCGTACGAATATTGGCGGAGTCTCGATATGGCCCTGGCGGTCTTCCCGCGCGACGCATTCGATTATGTCTGGCTGATCGATCCGCCGCGTTACGATCCGCGCCTGACCGAAGGGCTGCGCCCGATCTGGCGCAGCGGGACGAGCGTGCTCTACCGGGTCGAAAGCAAGGCGTACAACGAGACCCCGGCGGGAAGCGGCACCCTGCCGATCATGTGACGCTCCAGCGCGAAGATGCGCTCGAATAGCGCGTTGAGCGCTCGCGGCGGGAGCGTGTCGTCGCTTGACGATTTCCCCGCGATATTCCCCGCGATCCGGACCATCGCCGCGAGCGGGAAGAGCAGACTGTTGAAATAGCCGATGTCTTCGACACTGAGTCCCGCTGCTTCCGCGACGCGCCGCAAGCCGCGTTTCGAGTAGCGCCGCTTGTGATGATGGGCGAGGTCGTGCGCGCTCCACATCCACCGATAGGCCGGAACGGTGACCAGGATCCGGCCGCCCGGCGCAAGCTTCCTCGCGATGCTCGCGAGCGCAGCCTGGTCGCCGTCGACATGCTCCAGCACGTCGAGCAAGGCGATCAGATGATAGGTCCGGTCCGGAACGCCCGTCAGTTCGGGCAGCGGGGCGTCGCCGACCGCGTGGCCGAGCCGCTTGCTCGCGAACGCCCGCGCCTCGCCGTCTATTTCGAGCGCGTCGAGCCGGCCGAAGGAACGAAGCATCTCGAAATTGTGGCCGGTGCCGCACCCGATCTCGAGGATCCGCGCGCCTTCGGGCAGGTTCGCCTCCCGTGCGATCAGCTCGGCGAGGATCTTGCGGCGGGCGACGTACCACCAGTGGACCTGGTCGTGCTCGGCCATGCGATCGAAGACGGCGCGCTCCATCAGCCGCCGTCCTCGCCGAAGCCGACCTTCTTGCGGACCACGTAGAGCGGCCTGCGCTTGGTCTCGATCAGAATCCGGCCGACATATTCGCCGAGCACGCCCAGCGAGATGAGCTGGACGGAGCCGAAGAAGAGGATGGCGACGATCAGCGAGGGATAGCCGGCGACGTCGCTGCCCCACAGGATCGTCTTGATCACCACCCAAACCGCGTAGAGCAGGGTGAGGCCGGCGATGACGACGCCGACATAGGACCATATCCTGAGCGGCATGGTCGAGGCGGAGGTGATTCCGTCGAGCGCCAGAGTCCACAATTTCCAGTAGCGGAACTTGGTCTTGCCGTGCTCGCGCTCGGCGCGCGCATATTCGACCGCCGCCTGACGAAAGCCCGACCAGGCGAACAGGCCCTTCATGAACCGGTTGCGCTCGGGCATCGCCTTGATGACCTCGACCACCGACCGGTCGAGCAGCCGGAAATCGCCGGCATGCTCTGGGATCTTGTCCGACGAGAGATAATTGTGGGCGCGGTAGTAGAGGTCGGCGGTGAGCCTTTTGGGCAGGCTGTCGGTCTCGCGGTTGGTCCGGACGCCGTAGACGACCTCGTAGCCGTCGCGCCACTTGGCCAGCATCGCGCCGATCACCTCGGGCGGGTCCTGCAGGTCGACGTCGATCGGGATCACCGCCTGGCCCTCGGCATGGTCGAGCCCGGCGGTCAGCGCCGCTTCCTTGCCGAAATTGCGGGAGAGCGAGAGCGCGCGGATTCGCGCGTCCTTTTGGTGGGCGGCGAGGATCGCGGCCATCGTGCCGTCCTCGCTGCCGTCGTCGACGAACACTATCTCCCACGACGGAGCGCCCGCATCGGGGAACAGCCCGTCGAGAATGGGGGCGACGCGCGCGATGAAGGGGCCGATCGCCGCCTCCTCGTCCTTGACCGGCGCGATCAGAGAGAGGACCGGGGCGCGGTTCACGCGAACACCCAGCGGCGATTGAGCGAGAAGACGATCAGCGGCGTGACTCCGAGCACGAGCGGGAGGGGCGCCCAGAGCGGCAGGCCGAAATATCGGACGAGTATCCCGACCCACAGCTGGTTGATGGCGAAGCTGATCAAGGCGACGACGAAGAACCGGCCCCCCGTGCGCGCGAGATTGTCGCGGCGGCCGTGGCCCTGGAAGCTCCATCGGCTGTGGATGACATAGCCGACCGCGACCGCGGCGAGGAAGCCGGCCGTCCAAGCGAGGTTCGGATCCATGCCGCCGGCGCCCAGCGCCCAATAGACGCCGAAGTTGACGAAGCTCGCCAGCCCGCCGGTCAGCGCATAGCGCACCAGCTGCCCCAATATCTCGCGATGTTCGTCCAAAACCTGCTTCATCCGCCCGGCGTCCGGCCCCCGCTTGCCCTTTGGGGAGGAGCGACTAATGCCCGAGGCTGGGCTTGGGAAGAAAAGAAAACGCTTATGCCGTCCGCCGGGGGATCTCCGTTCCAGCTTCTCGACCGGTATTGGCGCTGGTGGCTGGCCGTCCTTTGGCTGCTGGTCGGCGGATTGATGCTCGCCGACCGCTGGGGCGCGATCCACATCTTCGCGCTCGGCGACACCGACGACAATATGCGGATGATGCAGGTCCGCGGCCTCCTGAGCGGACAGGGCTGGTACGACCTCGCCCAGCATCGCCTGGCCGGCTCCAACATCCACTGGTCGCGCCTCGTCGACCTGCCGATCGCCGCGCTGAAGCTGCTGTTCACGCCGCTGATCGGGGGCCGGCTTGCCGAGCAGGTCGCGGTCGCCGTGGCTCCGCTGCTGCCGATGCTGGCGGCGATGGCCGCGGTGGCGGTGGTCGCTAAGCGGATGATCGGCGGCGGCGCCTTCTTCCTCGCGATCGTTTTGCTCTCCTGCGCCGGATCGGCCAAGGGCATGTGGCAGCCGCTGCGCATCGATCACCACGGCTGGCAGCTTGCCATGCTCGCCTGGGCGATGGCCTCGTTCACCGATCCCGAGCGCGCGCGGGGCGGAGCGACGCTCGGGCTTGCCACGGCGCTGTCGCTGGTCATCGGCCTGGAGATGATCCCCTATCTCGCGCTCGGCGGAGTGCTCGCGGCCTTGATGTGGGTGCGCGATCGCGCGGAGGCGAGGCGCCTGCTGGCCTACGGAGTCAGCCTCGGCGGCGGCGTGGCGGTCGGCTTCCTCGTCTTCACCTCAGAGGCGAACATGGCGCCGCTCTGCGACGCGCTGACGCCGGTCTGGCTCGCGGCGATGCTCGGCGCCGGCGCCGCGGCAACCGGCCTCGCGCTGCTCACTCCCGAAAAGCCGCTCGCCCGCCTCGCATTGGCCGCGGCTGCCGGCGCGATCCTCGGCGCCGCCTTCGCCTACGGCGCGCCCCAATGCCTCGGCAGGCTCGAGCAAAGCTCGCCCGAGCTCGAGCGGCTGTGGCTTTCCCGGGTGCGAGAGGCAATGCCGATCTGGCGCCACGGGGCGAGCATCACGATCCAGACGGTGGTGCTGCCGGTCTTCGGCCTGATCGGCTACGGCCTGATGCTCTGGCGCAGCCGGCGCGATCCCCAGGCGCTGGTCCGCTGGGCTGCGATCGCCACGCTCGCCGCCTTGGCCGCGGGCCTGCTTTGCTGGCAGACCCGCGCCGGCCCCGCGGCGCAGATGCTTTCGATTCCGGGAGTCGCCGCGCTCGCCTGGCTGGCGATCGCCTGGCTGCTTTCGTGGCAGAGCCTGGCCAGGCAGGTGGCCGCCGGGCTGGCCGCCTTGCTGCTCGTTTTCCTTCTCGCCAACGGCAACATCGCCGCTTTGTTCGACAAGCCGCTGAGCGAATTCCGCCGGACGATCAACGTCGCCAACAATCGCTGCCCAACGCTCTGGGCCCTGACTCCGGTGAACAGGCAGCCCGCGGGCATGGTGCTGACGTTCGTCGATCTTGGGCCCCGGCTGATCACGGTCACCCATCACGACGCGATCACCGGCCCCTATCACCGCAACGCCCGGCAGATCATCGACGTCATGCACGCCTGGCGCGGCACCGAGGCCAATGCGCTGGCGACGGTTCGACGCTATCGCGTGAATTACGTCCTGATCTGCCCGAACCTGTCGGAATCGACGCTCTACCGGGCCGAGGCGCCCGGCGGGTTCTACGCCCAATTGCTGCGCGGCAAGGTGCCCGCCTGGCTCGCGCCGGTACCCTTGCCGGCCAATTCGCCCTACCGGATGTGGCGGGTGGTCAAGTAAAGAACTGCTTGATCCCGTCGATCACGAACTGGGCGGCGAGCGCGGCGAGAATGACCCCGAGCAAGCGGGTCAGCATCGCTTCCATCCTGTGGCCGAGCAGGCGCATCATCGGCCCCGCGAGCAGCAAGGCGACGAGCGTGAGCAGCAGGGTCAGCAGCAATGCCCCCAGCACCAGCAAAGAGGGCAGGAGCCCGTCGATCCGCGCCATCAGCAGCATCACCGAGGCGATCGAGCCCGGGCCGGCGATCATCGGGATCGCCATCGGGAAGATCGAGACGTCCTCGACATGGGCCGCGCTGAGCTCCTCGGCCCGGTTCTCGCGCCGCTCGGTGCGCTTTTCGAACACCATGTCGATCGCGATCAGGAAGAGGAGGATTCCGCCGGCGATTCGGAAGGCGCTGAGCGAAACGCCGAGCGCGTGGAGCAGGTCTTCGCCGAGCAGGCCGAAGAAGACGAGGATTCCGGTCGCCACGAGAACGGCGCGGATCGCCATCGCCCGCCGGTGAGCTGCCGTGGCCCCGCTGGTCAGGCCAGCAAAGATCGGCGCGCAGCCGGGCGGATCGATCACCACCAGGAAGGTGACGAAGGCCGAGACGAACAGCTCGATCACAGGCCCTCGGGCGGGGCGAGGCCGGCGCGGGCATGCGCGGCGGCGAGCGTGTTGCGAAGCAGCACGGCGATGGTCATCGGCCCGACCCCGCCGGGCACCGGCGTAATCGCCGCGGCAACCTGGCGCGCGCCGTCGAAATCCACGTCGCCGGTCAGCCGCCCGTCGAGGCGGTTCATGCCGACGTCGATCACCGTCGCGCCGGGCTTCAGCCAGTCGCCCCTTATCAGCTCCGCCTGACCGACGGCGGCGACGAGGATGTCGGCGCGGCGAATAACGGCCGGAAGGTCGCGGGTGCGGCTATGGGCGATGGTGATCGTGCAATTCTCGCGCAGCAGAAGCTGGGCCATCGGCTTTCCGACGATGTTCGAGCGGCCGACGACGACCGCCTCGAGCCCGGAAAGATCGCCGAGCCGGTCCTTGAGCAGCATCAGGCAGCCCAAGGGCGTGCAGGGCACGATCCCCTGCTCCCCGACGGCGAGGCGGCCGGCATTTTCGACATGGAAGCCGTCGACGTCCTTGGCCGGATCGATCGCCGCGATCACCGCCTTCTCGTCGATCTGCTTCGGGAGCGGGAGCTGGACGAGGATTCCGTCGACCCGCTCGTCGCCGTTGAGGCGCCCGATCAGGTAGAGCAGCTCGTCCTGGCTGACGGTGTCGGGCAACCGATGCTCGAAGCTCGCCATTCCCGCGGCCTCGGTCGCCTTGCCCTTGTTGCGGACGTAGATCCCGCTCGCCGGATCCTCGCCGACCAGCACCACGACGAGGCCGGGCGCGCGGCCGGCCTGCTCCGCGAAGGCGGGGACTGCGTCGGCGATCCGCTCGCGCAAGGCGGAGGCGAAGGCCTTGCCGTCGATGATCGCCGCGCTCATGGCTTCCCCGTCACCCGGCCATGGCGACGTCCATCGCCACCCCCGAAAGAAGGATACGAAGGACGTAGATCAGGAGCAGGACGACGATCGGCGAGAAATCGAGCCCCCCGAAGTCGGGCAGGATCCTTCGAATCGGCCGATAGAGCGGGGCCGTCATCCGATCGAGCGCGTAGAGCAGCTGGCGGACGAAATCGTTGTGGGTGTTGATGACGTTGAAAGCCACCAGCCAGGAGATGATCGCCTGGGCGATGATCACCCAGCTCGCGACCTGAAGCAGAAAGTCGACGATCGAAAACAAGGAAAGCAGCATGACCCCTCCGCGCGGCTGGAGCCGACCTCTAGCCGGGCCGGCTAAGGCGGGCAATGGACCCATCCGGGCTGCGCGTAACCGGCCATCTGAGTGGTGACCGGCCCGCCGAACGAGCAGGTGAGATAACCCGAAGCCAGGGCTTTGGCGATCCCCGACGAGCGGCCTGGGTGCTGGCATGACCTCGATCGCCGTCGCACGGCTCTGTTCGATCTCGATCAGGCAAGATGGGCGGCTTGGCTGACAGCCGAGCCCGGGTAGATTCGACTTGTTTCTGCCCACTAGCGACGGCCCGCGAACTGGGCCAGTTTGTGCCGATGGCTCGAACGCTTCGTATCGTGAACGCCTTCTTCGCGGCTTTGCTGGTGGTGATGATGATCGTCTCCGCCGCATTCCTCAGCGCCGGCCGCGACGGCTTCACCGGCGCGCCGGACGCTTCGGCCTCGCTGCGCTGGATTCTGCTCTTCGCGATGCTGACGATGCTTGCCTTCGTCAATCTGCGCCGGGCCGGCGGGGAGCGGTCGCCCGGCCTCGCGTTTCTCAATCTCGCCGCCGCCATCCCTTTGCTGGCCGGAGCGGTCGCCGCCGACGGGATCCGCTTCCTGTGCGGCGCGGCGGCCTTCCCCTTCGCGGTCACCGCCGTCCTGCTGATCGCCGCCCGCAAGACGCAAGACCCTGCTTAAGCAGACTTTAACCCGCCGCCGGTAATCGCCCCAGCACGGGACCCGTCAGCCATTCACCACATCGACGAATTTCGCAGCCGGTTCAGGCCGAATTCGCCGTGACGGAACTCCCGATCAAGACCAACGAGCGTCCTTAACCGGTCTTTAACCGACCCACCGTAAAAACCGCAGGATCGGAGAGACCCCAGCCTCTCCGTGACACGGCAAGGGCGCCAGGCCTTCGGGCCTGGCCCCAATTCGGGAAGAAGGATCGTATCCAATGTTCAAGACACTGATTTCCGGGGCGGCTGCCTCGGGGACGGCCCTGATTGCGGCCGGCTTGCTTGCAGCCAGCCCCGCCGCGGCGGCGACCGCCACCGGCACCCTCGCGGTCAGCGCGACCGTCACCGCCAACTGCACCGTTTCGACCAGCGCTCTCGCCTTCGGCAACGTCGATGTGACCGCCGGCACGAACGTGGACAGCACCGGCGGCCTTTCGGTCACCTGCACCAACGGCACCGCCTGGGCGGCCTCGGCCGGAGTCGGCACGGGCACGGGCGCGACCTTCGCCAACCGCAAGATGGCGAACGGCAGCAACCTGCTCAACTACAACATCTACACGACGAGCGCCCGGACCACCGTCTGGGGCGACGGCACCGCCAGCACGGCGACGATCGGCGGCACCGGAAGCGGCTCCGCGCAGAGCGTCACCGTCTACGGCCGCGTCGGCTCGGGCCAGACGTCGCTTCCGGCCGGCGCCTATGCCGACACGGTCGCCGTCACGGTCACCTACTAAGCGAGCGGCAGGCCGAGATGCGGCGAATCCTCCCCCTTTTCGTCCGTTTCGGGCTGACGCTTGGTGCGGCGGCCGGGCTGTCCCCGGCCGCCGCAGGCACCCTCACGGTCAATCCCGTGCTGGTCGAGATCGGGACGGCGCGCCGCGCCGGATCGGTCACCGTCCAGAATGTCGAGAACGTGCCGGTGACGATCCGCGCCTATTCCCTGGCCTGGAGCCAGACGGATGGCGCGGACCGCTACGACGAGACCTCGGCGGTGATCGTCTCCCCGCCGGTCTTCACCATTCCCGCGGGCGGCACCCAGATCGTCCGCGTCGGGCTTCGGCAGCCTTCCGCGGCGCCGCAATCCTATCGCCTGATCATCGAGGAGGTGCCCGCGGCGCAGCCCGGAAACGGCATCCGCGTCGCGCTCAGGCTCAACCTCCCGCTCTACTGGAACTTGGCGGCCGGGCCGCAGAGCGACATCGCCTGGAGCGCCGCCCGGCTGGCCGACGGCCAGTGGGCGCTCGAGGCGCGCAACGGCGGCGCCGGCTGGGTCAGGATCGACCCGGCCGCGGCGCAGCGCGCCACAGGAATCACCCTCGAAAGCGGCTTCGGATTCGGCACCGTTCTGCCGGGCTCCGTCCGCCGCTGGCCGATCGGGGCCAATCCGCGTATCGGCGACGACGCCCGGTTCCAGCAAATAGTGTCCGGGACCAATGGCGCAGCGCCTCCTCCGCACGCCCGCTAGGCTTGGCCTCAGCCTTCTGCTCCTTGCCGGCCACAACGCTGCCAAAGGCGAGACGCCGGGCTCGGGCCCGGCGATCGGCGCGGCCGCGGCGATGCAACCCGCCTTGCTCGACGTGTCGGTGAACGGGCAGCGGGGCGACGCGCCCGAATCCTTCCTGCGCGACGGCGACGGCCGGCTGCTGATCGGGGCCGCGACCCTGCGCGCCTGGCGAATCCGCGTGCCGGCCTCCGGAGCCGTGACCTATCAGGGCGAGGCCTATTACCCCGCTTCCGCTTTGCCCGCGCTGCGCATCACCGTGGCCGAGGCCGAGCAGAGCGTGGCGATCGACGCCGACCCCGGCGCTTTCGAAACGCAGTCGGCAGCGCTCGGCGCGGGCGAGCAGATGGCGATGACCGCGCCGGCGTTCGGCGCTTATGTGAATTACGACCTGTTCGTCGAGCATGTGCGCGGCGAGACCCAGGGCGCCGGCGCCTTCGAGGCCGGCCTGTTCACCAGCCACGGAGTGGGCTTTACGACCTTCATCGCCTCGGCCGGAGGCGGCCAGGCGCGCGTGACGCGTCTGGAAACGACCTGGACAATCGACCGGCCGGATCACCTCAGCAGCATCCGGATCGGCGATTCGGTCTCGGCCGCAGGGCCGGGCGCGGCGCCGGTGCGCTTCGCCGGAATCCAGTTCGCGCGCAACTTCGCGGTTCAGCCGGGCTATTTAACCATGCCGCTGCCGGTGGCGAGCGGAAGCGCGGCGGTGCCCTCTGTCGTCGACGTCTACGTCAACAACGTCCTGCAGGGCCAGCAACAGGTCGCTCCGGGGCCATTCGAGCTCAGCAACGTGCCGGTGCCGTCGGGTAACGGCACCGTCCAGATCGTCGTCCGCGACCTGCTCGGGCGCGAAATCGTGTCCGAGCAGAATTATTATGCCTCGACCCTGCTGCTTCGCCGCGGCCTTCACGATTTCTCCTACGAGGCCGGATTCCTGCGCCGGCGCTTCGGGATCGAAAGCAATCGATACGGCGCGTTTTTCGTATCGACGACGCATCGCTACGGCTTCACCGACCGCCTTACCGGCGAAGCGACCGCGCAAGTAAGCGAGCATCGCCAGATGGCCGGCGCGACGGTCACCGCCATCGCCTTCGACGTCGCCCAGGTCGCGTTCTCGGCCTCCGCGAGCCACACCGAGCGCGGCTCGGGCTATCGTGCCGCGGCGGCTATCGAGCGGCGCACGTCCGGCCTCTCCTTCGGCCTCCTCTCCGAATATGCCAGCCGCGACTATGCGACGCTCGGCCTGGCGAGGATCGTTCCGCCCCACCTGATGGTCCAGGGCTTCGCCAATCTCGGCCTCCGATGGGGCGGGATCGGCGCGAACCTGGTCTACCGCGACCTGCGCGGCGCGCTCCCGGACGAGACTCTGGCCTCCACCTTCGTCTCGTGGCGCGTTGCCCCGCGAATGTCGCTTCAGCTCTATGCCCGCCGCTCGGTGATCGGCCGCAGCCAGACCGATTTCGGCGCTCACCTCGCGATCGCGCTCGACGGGCGCCGCAGCGCCTCGGCCAGCTTCGATCAGTCGCGCGGCGGCAGCGCGGGCTACATCTCCTATCAGGACGATCCGCCGCCGGGCCCCGGCGACGGGTTCCGCGCGACGGCGCGGATCGGGGAGCAGGGCGGCGCCGAGGCGGCCTATGTCCGCAACTTTTCGAGCGCGAGCGTGAGCGCCCAGGCGAGCTACGCCCGCGGCGCCGGCGCCGTGCGGCTCACCGCCGGCGGCGGCCTCGGCTGGATCGACGGCCGCGCCTTCGCCTCGCGGCGCCTGGGCGACAGCTTCGCCGCGGTCCGAATCGACGGCTACCCCAACGTGCGGGTCTATGCCGACGACCAGCCGGTCGGCACCACCGACAGCAAGGGCCGGATCATCGTCACCGGGCTCCATCCGTTCGAGCGCAACACGATCCGCCTCGATCCGGCGGACCTCCCGCTCGAGGCTTCACTCACCAGCGAGGAAATGCCGGTCCGCCCCTTCGCCCGCTCGGGCAGCGTCGTCCGCTTCGCCGTGCAGAGCGAGCGCGGAGTGCTGCTGACCGTGCGGCTCGAGGACGGCAGTCCCCTTCCCACCGGCGCCGAAGTGCGGATCGAGGAGAGCGAGGCCAGGGCCGTCGCCGTTACCGGCGGCGAGGTTTATTTGCCGTCAGCCCCAGCCGGGCGCTTGCGCCTTCAGGCGAGCTGGCCGGGCGGCGCCTGCGCGCTGACCGCGCTCGTCCCCGACGACGGCGACCCGCAGCCCCGTCTCGGCGGCCTGATCTGCCGCTCGGGAGGCGATTATGCGGCGCGCTGATCTCCGCGTGCTCGCGGCCGCTTTCGGGCTGGTCCTTGCGCCGGACGCGGCGCGCGCGGCATGCACGGTCAGCAGCACGGGCGTCGCCTTCGGCGCCTACGACCCGCGAAGCGCGACGCCCGACGACAGCAGCGGCACGGTCCAGGCCGACTGTCACCCTTCCGACAACGCGCCGAACGTCGAAATCGGCGCCGGCCTGTACGGCACCATCGCCACGCGCCGGATGAGCAACGGCGCGGCGACGCTGAGCTACCTGCTCTACACCAGCGCCGCCCGCAGCATCGTCTGGGGCGACGGCACCCTGGGCTCGATCACCCAGACTCTGATTGGGGGGACCGTCTCCGGCGGCACGCGGCATTTCTCCGGGACCATCTACGGCCGAATCCTCGCCGGCCAGAACGTGCCGGCCGGCACCTACAACGACACGCTGATGGTGACGATCTCCTTCTAGCCGACCGGTGCTTCGGCTCCCTCGCGGGCCCGCTCGATCGTCGCGATGTCGATCTTGCGCATCGTCATCATCGCCTCCATCGCCCGCCTGGCGGCGTCCCGATCGGGATCGGCCATCGCCTCGAGCAGGATTCGCGGCGTGATCTGCCAGGAAAAGCCCCAGCGATCCTTGCACCAGCCGCACGCGCTCTCGCTCCCGCCGTTCCCGACGATCGCGTCCCAATAGCGGTCCGTCTCCTCCTGGTCCTCGGTCAGGACCATGAAGCTCACCGCTTCGTTGGGCGTGAAATTGGGTCCGCCGTTCAGGCCGACGAAGGCGCGCCCGAGCAATGTGAACTCGACGGTGAGCTCTTCGCCCTGATGGCCGCCGGGATAATCGGTCGCGGCCTCGTGCGCCGGGCCCACGTGGCTGTCCGGGAAGGTCGCGGCGTAGAATTCCGCCGCCTCGCGCGCCTTGCCCTTGTCGAACCAAAGGCAGGTGATCATCTTGTCGGCCATCGTCTCTCTCCTTCGATCTCTTCAGCGGTGCGGCGCGACGAGCGCGAAATGGGCGCCCTGCGGATCCAGGCCCTGGAGCACCCACATGCCGTTCGGCACCTCCATCGGGCCCATGACGACCTTGCCGCCCGCGGCTGCGACGCGCTCCGCCGCGGCGTCGATCGCATCGACGTTGAAATAATATTGCCAGGCCCCGGCGGGCATCTGCGCCGGCTTGTCCATCATCCCGCCGACGGCTTCATCGCCGCCGGTGGCGAACAGCCGGTATGTGCCCATCTCGCCCATGTCCACCGCGCCGGCCGTCGTCCAGCCGAACAGGCCGCCGTAGAATCCGATCGCCGCCGCTTCCCCGGCGGCGGCGTAGAGCTCGTGCCAGCCGACATTGCCCGGCGCATATTGGGCGAGCGGCGGAGGCGCGTCGTCGCGCGGAAACGGCGCCATCACGTAGAAAGCGGCGCCGCCTGGGTCGGTGACCAGGGCGAAGCGGCCGACGTCGGGAATGTCGGCGGGTCCCATCAGCACCGTGCCGCCGGCCTCGCCGATCGCCTTGGCCGCCGCATCGGCGTCCGCGACATGCACATAGCCGAGCCAGGCCGGAACGGCGCCTCCCGCCTTCATCTCCTCGGTGATCTGCATCATTCCCCCGACGCCGCGGCCGCCGGCATTCATGATCGTGTAGCGGCCGTCGCCGCCCGGCATCGGCATGTCGGAGGATTCCCAGCCGACGACTTTGGTGTAGAAGGCGGTTGCGGCGTCGGAATCGGACGTCATCAGCTCGTACCAGAAGAACTCGCCGGTCCTGCCCTTCGCTTCGGATGTCGCGGCGTCCGCGGTTGCCAAGTCCGGCATGTCGTGTTCCTCCTGAAAAAGCCTGTGCCTATTGATCGACGATCGGGCGGAAGCCGCCCCAGAACATGCGCTTGCCGTCGAACGGCATGTCGCCGCCGGGCTGCACGTCGGGATCGGCCATCATCTTCTGCCAGGCCTGGTCGCGGACCTCCTTGTCGGGCCATTCGACGTAGGAATAGACGACATTCTCGCCCTCCTCGGCCTTCACCGCGCGGCGGAAATCGGTGACCTTGCCGTCGGGCAGATCGTCGCCCCAGGCTTCGACGACGCGCAGCGCGCCGAGCTCGCGGAACTTGCCGGCCATCTTCTGCGCCAGCTCTCGATACGCCTCGCGCTTGTCGCTCGGTACCGGCACCAGATAGCCGTCGGTATAGCCGGTCGTGCCTTCCGCCTTCTCGTCGACGATCGCCTCGAAGCCGCCGTAGATCATCCTCTTGGCGTCGAACGGCATGGGCTCGCCCGGCTGCATGCGCGGGTCGTTCATCATCTTCTCGTTGGATGAATCGCGGGCCGCCTTGTCGGGATATTCGAACCAGGAGAAGACGATCGTCTCGTCCTCCTTCGCCTGGACCGCCCCGTAGAAATCGGTGATCTTGCCCCTCGGCACGTCGTCGCCCCAATTCTCCACCACCCGCTCGATGCCGCACTCCTTGAACAGCGGCAAAAAATCGGCGGCATGTTGGCGATAGGCCTCCTCGTTCCCGGTCGGCACAGCCACCACGAAGCCTGTGACATAGGTCATTTGCGCTCTCCTGTTCGTCAGTAGGGCCAGTCGGCGGGCGGCTTGCCGGTCAGGCCCGCCCGCAGCGACTCGAGCGCGCGGCCGAAGGCGGGCCGCGCCTCGCCCCGCTCGACATAGGCGGCGAGATTGGGCCAGTCGTCGAGCATCCCCGAAACCTTCACGTTGCGCAGCACCTGGATCATCAGCAGGTCGCCGGCGCTGAACGCGCCGTCCAGCCATTCGCTCTCGCCAAGCCGGGCGGACAGCTCGTCCAGCCGAACGCGCAGGCGCCCCAGCACGCTCGGCATCCGCGCCTCAGCCCAATCCTCCTTGGCGTCGATATACTTGGCGATGATCAGGTCCAATATGCCCGGCTCAACGCTGTTGAGCGCGGCGAACATCCATTCGATCGCCCGCGCCCGGGCAGCCGGATCGGCGGGGAGCAGGCCCGGCCACTTCTCCGCAATGTGAAGGACGATCGCGCCGGATTCGAACAGGACGAGCCCGTCCTCCTCATAGGTCGGGACCTGCCCGAAGGGATTGCGGGCGCGATGCGGCGGCTCCTTCTGCTCTCCCCAGTCGAGAAGGCGCACGTCATAGGCCTGGCCGACCTCCTCCAGCGCCCAGCGCACGCGCATGTCGCGCACCAGGCCGGCGCCCTTGTCCGGCGACCAGTTGTAGGCGGTGACGAGTGGCCTGGTCATGGGTTCAAGCGTCCGCAGTCTGGGCCTGCTGCGCCGCCGCAGCCTCGAAGCCGGCCATGTCCATCCACATCGGCTCCCAGATGTGGCCGTCCGGATCCTCGAAGCTGCGGCCGTACATGAAGCCGTGGTCCTGCTTCTCGCGCGGCTCGCGGCCTCCGGCGGCGATCGCCTTGTCGGTGATCGAATCGACCGCCTCGCGGCTCTCGGCCGAGATGCAGATCAACACCTCGCTCGTCTCGCGCGCGTCGGCGATCCGCTTCGGCGTGAACTGGGCGAACTTCTCGTGGGTCAGAAGCATGACGTGGATCGTGTCCGAAAAGACCATGCAGGCGGCGGTCTCGTCGGTGAAGGCCGGGTTGTTCACCGCGCCGATCGCCTCGTAGAAAGCCTTGGCGGCGGCGAGATCCGCGACGGGCAGGTTGATGAAGATCATCTGCGGCATCGTCATTCTCCATAGGTCAGCTTGGGGTACCAGTCCTTGCCCCGCCCCTCGGGCGTCCAATCGAGGACGTTCCACAGCGGCGTCGGATCGGGGGCCAAGTGCGGATCGAAGCCGGCATCGGCGGTCTCGGCGCCGCCCTCCGCGGCCCAGAACAGGCGGACCTCGTCGCCGTCGCGCCTCCAGACGGTCACCGCCGCGCCCTCGCCGTCATCGGTCAGCGCGTGGACGTCGCGGGCGAAGGCGTCGCCCACAATCTGGTAGAATTTGAGATTCCGCCAGCCGCGCTCGCGGGCGAAGGCGAGCTGTCGTGCGACCGGCGAGCGGCCGACGATCGCCAATGCGAGGCGCTGCTCAATGTCGGGCGCAGGGATGTCGAGCGAGCCGACGAAGGACGTGCACATCGGGCAGGGCCGATCGCGCTGAGGCCCGTACATCCAGAAATAGGTGAAGAGCGTTTCGTGCCGGCCGAACAGGTCGGCCAGGCCGATCTCGTTGCCCTGCTCGTCGAGGAATCGATAGTCCTTCGCGACCGGACCGGGCGGGAGCGCGCGGCGTTGCTCGGCGACGCGCTGGATCCGGCGACGAAGCGCGATCTCTTCGGCGAGCAGCGCCGTACGAGCCCGCCGGTATTCGGCGCTTTCGCCCTCCCAGCGGATCGGCAGCGCCTCGGCCATCAGGCGGGCGTCCTTCAGCTTTCCTTCGGGCGGCAGAGTTGCGGTGTCGCTCATCTTTCTGCTCCGGATTTGCGACTCGGGGTTTGACCTTGATGCCCATTTTCGTTAGAAAAGACAACTGTGGAGTTAGATAATGTAACCGATCCCGCGCACGGCCCGCCGCGGCGGCGCTACGGGGACGGCTGCGGCACTGCCCATGCCCTGGAGCTGATCGGCGAGCGCTGGGCCCTGCTCGTCATGCGCGAGCTCATGCTCGGTCCAAAGCGGTTCAGCGACATTCGCACCGACCTGCCCGGGATCAGCGCCAACGTGCTGACCCAGCGGCTTGAGGGTTTGGAACGGGACGGAATCGTCGTCCGGCGCCGTCTCCCCCCGCCCGCCTCGGGCCAGGTCTACGAGCTCAGCGAATGGGGCTACCAGTCGCTGCCGATCATGGGCGCCCTCGGCCGCTGGGCGACCCGCTCGCCGGGGCACGATCCCGGGCAGCATTTCAGCGCCGTCTCGCTGATGCTCTCGTTCATGGCCATGGGCCAGCCGGGCCTTCCGAAGGACATCGACGCCGAAATCGGCTTCCGCCTCGGCCGCGAAACCTACCGGGCGACAATCCGGAACGGCGCCGTCGTAAGCGCGCGCAGCCCCGCCGAGGGCGCGGACGCGGTCTTTACCGGCACCCCTGCCGCGATCGCCGCGGCGGTCTACGGCGGCGTTCCGCTCCCCGAGCTGGAGCGCGAGGGGGCGCTTTCCATCCAAGGCGACCGCGCGCTGGCCGAGCGCTTCGTCACCCTGTTCCCCTTGCCGGCGAAGGCCGCGGCGCCCGCCTAGGAGGCGGGCTCGGGCTCCGGGTGGGCCAGGATCCGGGCGACGATCGGCCGGACGAGCAGCAAGCCGAGGCCGCCCGCCGCGACGAGAGCGGCGTGCATCAGCCAGAATTGGCTCCCGCTCATCGTCTCGAGGAAGCCGCCAAGCCTCCCGACGAGCACGTTGCAGGCGAAGAGGTGGAGGTAATAGACGCCGATCATCGTTCCCGCGACGGCCTTGGGGGAAGCGCGGGAGTAGAGCGCGAGGCCGACGGGGAAGACGTTGGCGAAACCGATGTCGTTGACGATGTGGAAGGCGAAGCCCCAGACGATTCCGACCTTTAGGCCGCTGGCCGCCGCCTGCCAGGAGGCAAGCGCAAGCGCCAGCGGCGCCAGGGCCGAGATCAGGGCGCCGATGGTGAGCTTGGTGATTTCCTGAGGTTCGCGCCACCTCTTCGCCCACCAGCGCCAGAACAGGATCGAAAGCAGGATCGTCGTCGTCGAGATGATCGCGTCCAGCGAAACCAGCCAGGTCACCGGCATGCTTTCGCCGAAGAAGACGAGATCGTAATTGGCTTCTCCCCAGAGGAGATAGGAGCCGAAGATCGTCTGGTTGCCGACCGCCGACAGGACGAGCAGGGGCAGGATGAGGACGAGAACCGCGATCCTCGCGCCGTCGCCCTTCACCAGGGGCACGCGCTCGGCCTTGCCGGCACGGCCCGCCGGCGCCTCTCTCGGCAGCCAGCGCCGACCCCACAAATAGATGCCGAGGCCGATCACCATTATCACCCCGGCCGCGCCGAAGCCGTAATGCCAGCCGACCTTCTCGCCGAGCGTACCGCAGACCAGAGGCGCGACGATCACGGCGATGTTCACGGCGAGCAGGTAGATCTGGAAGGCGTCGGCGCGGCGCAAATCGTCCGGCCCGTAAAGCTCGCCGACCTGGGTGGCGATGTTGCCCTTGAAGGCGCCGACGCCCAGCAGGAGGCAGAGCATGGCGATGAGGAAGCTGACCTCGAAGGCCATCAGGAAATGGCCCGCGGCCATCAGCACCGCGCCGACCGTGATCGTGCGCGTCCGGCCGAGCAGGCGGTCGGCGAGGATTCCGCCGAGGATCGGCGTCAGATAGACGAGGCCCGAATAGAGGCCGCCGATCGTGGTCGCCAGCGCGAGCGGGCTGAGCGGCCCAAAAATGCCCTCGACGATGCTTCGAAAGGGCTCAAAGAATGCGACGTTGTCGACATGTCCCGGCAGCAACAGTTGGTGCGTCATGTAGAGGACGAGCAGCGCCTGCATGCCGTAATAGGAGAAGCGCTCGCAGCCTTCGGCGAAGGCGAGGAAGCCGAGGCCCCTGGGATGGCCGAGGAAGGCGATGTCGCTGCGGTCGGTCGCTGCGAGCTCGACCTCGGCGTTGGGATCGGCGGCGGTCATGCGCGGTCCTTTCTGGCGGCGGCGGGATGCTAGCGTTTGAGGCGAGCCGCACCAGCGCTTTTTCGACGAAGCGCCATTTGCGGCAACGAACAGCCGCGATAGGGTGTCCGCGACAGGGGAGACCATCATGCGCCTGACCATATTGACCGCGGCTCTGCTGGCGACCGCCGCGCCGGCCCTGGCGACGCCCGCCGACGATTTTCACCGACTGCTGGACGAGCATTACCAGTGGCTGCTGCGCGAGAACCCGACCGACGCGACCGCGCTCGGAGTCCACGATTATGACGACCGCATCCGCGACATCAGCTCCGCGGCGCGCGACCGCCGCGCGCGCGAGGCGCAGGCTTTCCTGGCCCGGCTCGAGGCGATCCCGGCCGACCAGCTTGCCGGCCGGGACCGGGTCAACCGCGCGATCCTCCGCCGCCAGCTTTCCGAGCAGATCGAGGAGAACGGCTTCCCCCAGCGCGACATGCTGTTCACGACCTATTACGGCTGGCACCAGGGCTTCGCCGGCCTCGCGCGCGGCCTCCCCTTTCGCACCCGCGCCGATTACGAATCCTATTTGACCCGAATCGCCCAATATCCCCGGCTCAACGACGAGGCGCTTGCGATCACCGCCAACGCCGTTCGCGGCGGCCACGTTTTGCCGTGCTCGGTGCTCGGCGGCTATGAGCGGACGATCTCCGGCGTGATCGCGGCCGATCCGGCGCAATCCCGCTTCTACGAGCCCTTCGCCGCGACCCGCCCGGCGACCATATCGGAGGCCGACTGGGCTGCGCTCCAGGCGCGGGCGCGGACGATCATCACCGACGTCATCAATCCCGCCTATGCCAGGCATCTCGATTTCTATCAGCACCAGTATCTGCCGCATTGCGCGCGCGCCGACAGCATCTCGGCCCAGCCGCGCGGCGCCGAATATTATGCGCTGCAGGTGCGCGAGAACACGACCACCGACCTCACCCCGCGGCAGATCCACGACATCGGCCTCGGGGAGGTGGCGCGCATCCGCGCCGAGATGGAGCGGGTCGCGCGCGAGGCCGGCTATCCGAGCCGCGAGGCCTTCATCCAGGAGCTGCGCACCAACCCGCGTTACTATCCGACGACGCCCGAGCAGCTGATCCAGGCCTCGGCGGCGCTCAACAAGGAGGTCGACGGCTGGCTGCCGCGCCTGTTCGGAACGCTCCCGCGCCTAACCTTCACCATCCGAACCATCCCGGCCGAGACGGCGGAAGGCACGACCACCGCTTATTACAGCCAGGGCTCGCCCGAGAGCGGCATCGCCGGCACCTACTACGTCAACACCTCGCGGCTCAACCAGCGGCCGCTCTGGGAGATTCCGGCGCTCTCGCTGCACGAGTCCGTGCCCGGCCACCACCTGCAGATCGCGCTCCAGCAGGAGATGGACATCGCGCCCTTTCGCCGCAACTTCACCAGCTACACCGCCTTCACCGAAGGCTGGGCGCTCTATGCTGAGAGCCTCGGCGAGGACATGGGCCTCTACGACACCCCCGAGCGGCGGATGGGCGAGCTCTCCTACCAGATGTGGCGCGCCTGCCGGCTGGTGGTCGATACAGGAATCCACGCCTTCGGCTGGGACAAGGCGCGGGCCATCGCCTACATGCGCGAGAATACCGCGCTGACCGACACCAACATCGAGGCGGAGGTGAACCGCTACATCTCCTGGCCGGGCCAGGCGCTCGGCTACATGATCGGGCGCTTGAAGATCATCGAGCTGCGCCACCGCGCGGAGGCGGCGCTCGGCGACCGCTTCGATCTGCGCCGCTTCCACGACGCCGTGCTGCGCAACGGATCGGTGCCGCTCGACGTGCTCGAAGGCGAGATCGACGCGTGGATCGCGGCGGAGAGGGCGCGGGGATAGGCCGGCTTCCGTTCAAAGGAGGACCCTAGCTGAAGCTTAGCCTGCGCCAGACGCGTCCAGCGCGCGCGCTGAGGCTGCGTCGGGCTCTGGACCGCTCGGGCGTCGGTAGCAGCGCAGGCGCGGCTGCCGCCGCCGCGGCCGCTTCCTCGGCGTAGAGGCGCAGATTGCCGGGACGGCTCGGCCGGACGCGCTGGCGGTCGCGGAGAATGTCCTCGGCGGCCTTGAGAGCGCGGACGAGATCATCCTCGCTGAACGGCTTGACCAGGCAGCCCAGCGCGAGATCGGGCAGCGGGAAATCCGGAGCGCTTCCGGTGGTGAAGAGGCAGGGAATGCCGAGATCGTTGAGCTTCGCGGCGACTGCGAAGCCGGTATTGCCGTGGGCCAGCTTAAGATCGACCAAGGCAAGATCGGGCCGGCGCTCCGCAACGGCGGAAAGCGCGCCGACCCGATCCTCGGCCACGGCCGTCACCGCATAAAACGGGTTCAGCTCGACCAGATGCCTGAGCGTCTCGGCGAACAACGGCTCGTCCTCGACGATCAGGATACGCAACATGGACTGGCACCCTCCCCAACCGCTTCGATTCTTTCCCGAAAGGGACCGCGATGGAATCCCCCGGCGCCGAATTTGCGGCGAACGATTCCTGGCAAGCGACAGGCCGAAACGGACGAGCCTTCGGCTTGTGTGACGGGAAGAACAAGGTTCTACTCTTTTGGACGTCGGGCCTGTTGCGTCGAGTCGGCGGCATGTTGACCTCGCCATTCGCGGGGAATTCACACCAACAGGGGGGATCACGCGATGATTCAACATATGGGTAAAGGCGCACGCCGGACGTGCGTCTGCTTCGTTTCTTCGATCATGATCTGCCTGGGATCGGCGAGTCCGGCCTGGGCTCAAGACGATCTGGAGGGCTCCGGCGACCTCATTCGCCAGGATTTCTCCGATTGCGGCAACAGCAACGTCCCCGCCGATCCCACGCGGGACGGGGGCAATATCTCGATCACCCAAACGCCGGCAGGCGCGACGACCGCGACCGTGGAGGTCACTCGGGGGACTCCCAACACGACCTACGATTTCTACTGGAAGTGCCAGCGCCAGCTCGGCTCGATCAGGACCGACGGCAACGGCTTCGGCCAGGGCCATTTCGAATTCCAGGCCCCGCCCAACCAGATCCTGACCTTCGACATGTATCCGGACGGAGCGCCGGCGGGAAACAAGTTCCAGAGCACCCCGATCCCGCTCAATTACGAGGGCTTCGGGCCGCTCATCCGCCAGGATTTTTCGGATTGCGGCAACAGCAACGTCAGCGGCGCGGATCCCTCGCGGATCGGCGGCAACGCGATCGCTCTTCAGACTGCGGCCGGCGCGACCACGGTGAACATGTCGCTGCTCGCCGGGACGCCGAACACGAGCTACAACGTCTATTGGAAGTGCCACAACCAGATCGGCACCATCCGGACCGGCGCGGACGGCACCGGGAGCGGCAGCTTCTCCCTGCAGACGACCCCCGGGACGGTGCTGACCTTCGACATCTATCCGACCGGCGCGCCGGCCGGCAACAAATTCCAGAGCGTGCGTCTGCTTCCAGCGCCGGCTCACTGAGCCGGGCAACGAGTCCGAGGCGTCGCCGGATCAGGGAATGCGCATGGTTCCTTCGATCACGGTGACGCAGCGGCCTTCGAGAATGACCCGATCGCCCTCGAGGCGTCCCGTCAGGTGGCCGCCCCGCCTGCTCGCCTGGAAGAAGCGGATCGCGTCACCGCACTGGAGCCTATCGTTCCAGAAGGGAACGAGCGCGGAATGGGCCGAGCCCGTGACCGGGTCCTCGTCCACCCCCCATGCCGGGACGAAGACCCGGCTGACGATTTCATAGTCCGCCCCCGGATCGGCCCGGGCGGTGACGATGGCCATCCGGTCGATCTCGCGCAGCCGGCCCATGTCCGGCCGGCAGCGGCGGACGGCCGCCTCGTCGCCCATCAGCAGGATCGCCTTCTGGTCGGCGCCGGACCGGTCGAGATAGAGCTGGGGCGCCGCATCGCTCGCCCCGTCGTGGATGATGATGTCGACGATGCCCGCGCCGTCGCGGGCGATCACGTCGCGCATGTCCGCCTCGGTCGCCGGGCGCATCGGAGTCGCCGGAAGATCGAGCGCGTAGCCCTCGCCGCTGCGGGAGACGGCGAGGATGCCCGACTTGCGGGTCCGGAAGCGCACCGTCTCACGCTCGCCGATAAGGACGTGACCGCTGGCGAGCGTGGCGTGGCCGCAGAGCACCACCTCGCTGGTGGGCGTGAACCAGCGCAGCTCGTAATCGGCCTCGCCGCTCGAGTCCGGGATCGTGAAGGCGGTCTCGCTGAGATTGTTTTCAAGCGCGATCGCCTGGAGAATCTCGTCGGACAGCCAGGCGTCGAGCGGCATCACGGCGGCGGGATTGCCGGTGAACGGACGGTCGGCAAAGGCGTCGACCTGGATGAGTCGCAGCTCGGTCACTCCGGAATCGGCTCCTTGGTCTCGTCGACCTCGCGCAGCGGATCGTCCGGATGATCGACCTGCCCTTCGGGATCGAGGTGGATGAGGACCTCGCAGCCCGGGAACTCGCGCTCGAGGTCGCCCTCGATCGCCTCGACCACCTCGTGCGCGTCGGCGACGCTCATCTCGGGATCGATCCAGATGTGGAACTGGGCGAAATCGCGGTTGCCGCTGCTTCGGGTGCGAAGGTCGTGAATGCCCCTCGCCTCGGGCCGGCTGGAGGCGACGGCCAGAAAATGCATGCGTTTCTCCTCGGGCCATTCGCGGTCCATCAGCTGGTCCAGCGCATGGCTCGACGCGCGCAGGGCGCCCCAAATCAGCCACAAGGCGATGGCCAGCCCGAACAGCGCGTCGGCGCCGGCGAGGCCGAGATACTGATCGAGCACCAAGGCGGCGATCACCGAGAGGTTGAGCAACAGGTCGCTCTGGTAATGGACCGCGTCGGTGCGGATCGCGACCGATCCGGTGCGCCGCACCACGGAGCGCTGATAGGCGACCAGGGCAAGCGTCGCGGCGATGGCGGCGATCGATACGGCGATGCCATATTCGGCATGGGCGGTCTGAGCGCCGTGGAGCATGCGATCGACCGCGCGCCAGCCGATGCCGATCGCGGAGACCGAGATGATCACCACCTGGGCCAGCGCCGCGAGCGCCTCGGCCTTGCCGTGGCCGAAGCGGTGGTCCCGGTCGGCGGGAATGGCCGCCACCCGCACGCCGAACAGGGTTACGAGCGACGCCAGCAGATCGAGCGCGGTATCGGCGAGCGAGCCGAGCATCGCCACCGAGCCCGTTTCAAGCGCGGCATATGCCTTGAGGCCCAGGAGGAACAGGGCCATCGCCACGCTGGCCAGCGCGGCGCGGGTGGTCAAGGCGGCGCGGCTCTCGCTCACGGGTAGAGCAGGCCTTCGCTCCACCCGCCGTCCTCGCCGAGCGTGAACAGGCGGCGCTCGTGGAGCCGGTGCGGCCGGTCGGTCCAGAATTCGATCCGCTCGGGCACCAGCCGGTAGCCCCACCAGTGAGAAGGGCGCGGGACCTCGCGTCCCTCATAATCCGCGGCGAGATCCTCGTAGCGCGCCTCGAACGCCGCGCGCGAGCTGAGCGGCCGCGACTGGTCCGAGGCCCAGGCGCCGAGGCGGGAATCGCGCGACCGGGTGGCGAAATAGGCATCCGCCTCGGCATCGCTCACCGGCTCGACCCGCCCCTCGATGCGAACCTGGCGGCGAAGCGACTTCCAGTGAAACAGCAGAGCGGCGCGCGGATTGGCGACGAGCTCCTCGCCCTTGCGGCTTTGGCTGTTCGTGTAGAAGGCGAAGCCGCGCTCGTCGTGCCCCTTCATCAGCACCATTCGAACCGACGGGCGTCCCTCTGCGTCGGCGGTGGCGAGGGCCATCGCGGACGGATCGTTCGGCTCGGCGGCCCCGGCTTCGGCGAACCAGCGGTCGAACAGGGCGTGCGGATCGTCGGTCATGGCCGAGGCTCTACCCGCCGCCGCGGCGCGGGCACAAGCGCCTTGCACCGTCCCGGAACATGGCCCATCTCTCCGCGGTTGCACCGCGCTTGAGGATATGTTTGACGCATGGCCGATCTCTATTCCGAGCTGAACGTGCCGCGCGGCGCCAGCGAGGCCGACATCAAGAAGGCCTATCGCAAGCTCGCCAAGGAGCTGCATCCGGACAAGAACAAGGACAATCCGAAGGCCACCGAGCGCTTTTCCAAGGTGACGCGCGCCTATGACATCCTGACCGACAAGGACAAGCGCGCCCGCTACGACCGCGGCGAGATCGACGAAGAAGGCAATCCGAAGATGCCGTTCGGCTACGGCGCTGGCCCCGGTGCCCGTCCGGGCGGCGGCGGCTTCCGCGGTCCCAACGGCGAGCCGTTCGAGTTCAGCGGCGGCGGCGAAGCGGCGGACATTTCCGACCTGTTCGAAGGCCTGTTCGGCGGCATGCGCGGACGCGGCGGCGGCGCTTCCGGTGGCGGCGGGCCATTTTCCGGCTTCGGGCGCCGAAGCGCGCCGCCCCAGAAGGGCGCCGACGTCGCCTACCGGCTCGAGGTGCCCTTCGAGGACGCGGCCAGGCTGGCCGGGCAGCGGGTCACGCTCGGCAGCGGCAAGACGCTCGACATCAAGCTTCCACCGGGCGTCGAGGACGGAACGAAGATCCGGCTGACGGGCCAGGGGCAGGCGGCGCCGGGCGGCAATGGCGATGCGCTGGTGACCATCACCATCAAGCCGCACCGCTTCTTCCGGCGGGAGGGCGACAATATCCGCCTCGACCTGCCCGTCGCTCTCGACGAGGCTGCGCTGGGCGCGAAGGTACGCGTGCCCACCGTCGACGGCCCGGTGATGCTGAGCGTCCCCAGGGGCGCGAGCTCGGGCAAGGTGCTTCGGCTCAAGGGCAAGGGCTTCACGGCCAAGGGCGGAGCGCGGGGCGATCAGCTGGTCACGCTGATGGTCGAGATACCCGACGATCCGGATCTGGCCCGCTTTCTCGAAAGCTGGAGCGGGCGCGGCAAGACGAACCCGCGGGCCTCGCTCGGCGTTTAGGGCCGCGTGCGCGACATCTCCCCAGAATCGCCGGAAGCCAGGCGAAAAAGGCTCGCCAGTACGAAGGCGCATTTCGGGACGATCAGGGAGAACGTCTCGCGCTCGCGCACCTGGGAGGTGGTCAAGCGGGTCGCGATCGGAGTCTATTCGGACGGTTTCATCCACGCCGGCAATCTCGCCTATCTCGCGCTCCTTTCCATCTTTCCCTTCGTCATCGTCGCCGCGGCGATCGCCCGGCTGTTCGGCCAGACCGACGAGGGCATGGACGCGGTCAACGCGCTGCTCCAGACGATGCCCAGAAACGTCGCCGACGTGCTTCAGACTCCGATCCGCGACGTGATCGAGGCGCGATCGGGCAGCCTGCTCTGGCTCGGCGCCATCGTCGGCCTTTGGACCACCGGCAGCTTCATCGAGACGATCCGCGACATCATCCGGCGCGCTTATGGCGTGACCTTCAGCCGGCCGTTCTGGGAATACCGCCTTGGGTCCGTGGGGATGATCATCGCCGCGGTCGTGCTGGCGATGATCGCCTTCAGCGTCTCGATCCTCCTTTCGGGCGTTCAGAACTTCCTCGTCGAGCGCATTCCCGGCGCCGACGATCTCGTCAGCCTGATCACCCTGCTTCGCGTCGCTCCGGCGCTGGTCCTGTTCGGGTCGCTCTATCTGCTGTTCTACGCGCTGACCCCCAAGCGCTACAGGATTACCGGCTGCCGCAAATGGCCCGGCGCCGCCTTCGTCGCCGGCTGGTGGGTGCTGACCACCTCCCTGCTGCCGGTCGTGCTCTCGAGCCTCGCCAATTACGATCTCACCTACGGCAGCCTGGCGGGCGTGATCATCGCGCTGTTTTTCTTCTTCATAATCGGTCTCGGTCTGGTAATCGGCGCGGAGCTCAACGCGGCGCTCGCGGAAACCCCGATGCCGACCGACGAGGACGTCGAGGCGGTGGTTCACGAGGAAGCGGCCGCCCAGGCGGAGCACAAGGCCGTCGAGAAGGCGGTCAGGGGGCATGAAGAGGTGGAGCGATGACCGGCTTGATGAAGGGCAAACGCGGGCTGATCATGGGCCTCGCCAACGACCGCTCGCTGGCCTGGGGAATCGCTCAAAAGCTTGCCGCGGCGGGCGCGGAGCTCGCCTTCTCCTACCAGGGCGAGGCGATGGAGAAGCGGGTGCGCCCGCTCGCCGATCAGCTGGGCACGGCTTTCCTGATCGATTGCGACGTCTCCGACATGGCCAATCTCGACCGCGCGTTCGAGACGCTGAAGGCGAAATGGGAGACGATCGACTTCCTGGTCCACGCGATCGGCTTTTCCGACAAGAACGAGCTCCGCGGCCAGTTCGTCGACACCAGCCTCGACAATTTCCTGCTGACGATGAACATCTCTGCCTACAGCTTCGTCGCCGTCGCCCAGCGGGCGCGGCCGATGATGCCCGAAGGCGGCAGCATCCTCACCCTTTCCTATTACGGCGCCGAGAAGGTGATCCCGCATTACAACGTGATGGGGGTCGCCAAGGCCGCGCTCGAGACCAGCGTCAAATATCTCGCGATGGACCTGGGGCCTGAGAATATCCGGGTCAACGCCATCTCCGCCGGTCCGATCAAGACGCTCGCGGCGAGCGGCATCGGCGACTTCCGCTACATCATGAAGTGGAACGAATATAACGCGCCGCTCAGGCGCAACGTGACGATCGAGGATGTCGGCGGCGCGGGTCTCTATCTGCTCTCCGACCTCGCCTCCGGCGTCACCGGCGAGATCCACCATGTCGACGCCGGCTACAACGTGGTCGGAATGAAGGCCGAGGACGCGCCTGACATCGCGACCACGTGAGCCTTGACCCCTCTCCCGTTCAGGGAGAGGGAGGGGCCCATTGCCGAAGGCAATGGGAGGGTGAGGGCACGACCGTGAGAAAGATCGACGGCACCGAAGCCTTGGCTCGAGTCCGCCAACTCCACCGTGAAATGACTCCGGCAGAGAAGCTGCTCTGGAGCCGGTTGCGGAACCGTCGCCTGGACGGCTTCAAGTTCAGATCCCAGGTCTGGCTCGGCTTTTTCATCGCTGACTTCTTCTGCTGGGAAGCCAAGCTGGTCGTCGAGGTCGATGGATCGCAGCATGCCGACCGGATTGGCCATGATCGCGCCCGGTCGGAGCAGCTAGGCCGGCAAGGCTACAAGATTCTCCGCTTCTGGAACAATCAGGTGCTTGGCGAGCTGGAGGCCGTGCTTGCCGCCATCCGTGTCCAGCTCCAGGCCCGCGTGCCCTCACCCTCCCGTCCTGCTGCGCAGGCCGGGCCCCTCCCTCTCCCTGAAAGGGAGAGGGGTACGTGAGCGTGAACAGCTTCGGCCATGTCCTGCGAGTCACCACCTGGGGCGAGAGTCACGGGCCGGCGATCGGGGCGGTGATCGACGGCTGCCCTCCCGGGCTGGCGCTCGGCGAGGGCGACATCCAGCTTTGGCTAGACAAGAGACGCCCCGGCCTCTCGCGCCATACCAGCCCGCGCGCCGAGCCGGACCGGGTGCGCATCCTCTCCGGAACCTATGAAGGACGAACGACGGGAACTTCAATCAGCCTGATGATCGACAATGTCGATGCGCGCTCCGCCGACTATGAAGACATGCCGCCCCGCCCGGGCCATGCCGACGCCGCCTATCAGGCCAAATACGGCGTGCGCGACCCGCGCGGCGGCGGCCGGGCTTCGGCGCGCGAGACGGCGGCGCGGGTCGCTGCGGGCGCGGTGGCGCGGCTGGTCGTCCCGGAAGTGGCCATTGAGGCGAGGCCGATCGAGATCGGCGGCTCGACGGACGATTGGGAGGCGCTGCTCGACGAGGCGCGAGAGGCGGGAAGCTCGCTCGGAGCGGTGGTCGAATGCGTCGCGCGCGGCGTGCCCGCGGGCTGGGGCGCGCCGGTCTACGCAAAACTCGACGCCGAGCTGGCGGCGGCATTGATGTCGATCAACGCCGTCAAGGGCGTCGAGATCGGCGCAGGCTTCGATGCCGCGCGGGCGCGCGGCGAGGACAATGCCGATCCCGCGCTTGCCGGCGGCATCACCGGAGGGATCGCGACCGGGGAGCCCATCGTCCTTCGCGCCGCCTTCAAGCCGACCTCCTCCGTCCCCGCGCTCGGCGTGAAAGGGCGACACGACCCCTGCGTGGCCTTGCGCGGCGCCCCGGTGGTCGAGGCGATGGTGGCGCTCGTCCTCGCGGACCACAAGTTGCTTCACCGCGCCCAATGCGGCCAAGGGAGGGGCGAATGATCGCGACGATGATTGCGCTCGCCCTGGCCGCCGAACCGCCCGTCACCTTGCACGGGATCGGCGACCTCAGGATCGGCATGCCGGCCGCCGAGCTTCGCCGGCGCGGCGGCATCAAGGATCCGAACCCGCTTGAGGAGGGCGACTGCGACTTCTGGCACCTGCCCGGCCGCGACGGGCTCGACTTCATGGTGGTCGGCGGGCGGGTGGTGCGGATCGACGTCCAGAGCCCCGCCTACCGCACCCAATCCGGCGCCCGTGTCGGGATGAGCGAGGCCGAGGTGCGTGCGCTCTACGGGACGGCGATGCGGGTCGAGCCCCACCCCTATACCGGGCCGGAGGGCCACTATCTCGTCTATCGCGCCCGCTCCGAGCCCTATGGAATGATCTTCGAGACCCATTACGAGACCCGGCGCGCGGAGACGATGCGAGTCGGCCTGTGGGATTATGTGCAGCTGATCGAGGGATGCGCCTGACCCGCCGCCTCGTCATCCACGGCCAGGTCCAGGGCGTGTTCTATCGCGGCTGGAGCGTGGAGCAGGCGCGTGCCCTGGCGCTCGCGGGCTGGGTCAGAAACCGGCGGGACGGGACCGTCGAGATGCTGGTCTCGGGCGAGGAGGAGGCGGTGAAGGAGATGATCGCCCGCTGCCCGGTGGGGCCGAGCGCCGCGCGCGTCCAGCGGATCGAGGTGGAAGAGAGCGCCGAGGAGGCGCCGGCGGGCTTCGAGAGCCGGCCGACCGTCTAGCGCCAATTCCTGCCCGCTCGTCCTGAGTAGCCGCTGAGCGACGTCGAAGCGGCGTATCGAAGGACGCACGGAATCGGTCCTTCGATACGGGCCTTCGCCAAGCTCAGTCCCTACTCAGGATGAGCGGATAGGCTGATACGCCCCTAGCCCCGCCTGCGCCCGATCAGCGTGCCCTTGGTGCCAGTCTTGGCCAGCTCGAAATCGAAGTCCGGCCGCATCCGGCGCCAGCGGCGGGCGACGAAGCGCTCGCCCGGGCGCGCGCCGTCGTCGAGCATCACCGTTCCGCCCGCAGAGACGTGATCGAACAGAGCGGAGGCCCCGCCGCGGGTCAGCGGGTGGATCGACCAGGGCGGCCCATCGATCAGCATCAGGTCGATTCCGTGGGGCAGCGGGCCGTGATCGTACCACAGGCCCGGCCAGTCCTCGGACGGGCGCAGCGCCACCGCGCGCAGATCGGCCTTCAGACCGTAATCGGCCAGCCAGTCGCGGGTCGCGTCGACGAAATCCTCATGCTGGTCGAAACTGATCAGCCGCCCGCCGCCCGCCTTCTGAAGCGCGCGCGCAAGAACCAGCGTCGACGCGCCGGTTCCGAACTCGACGACCAGTTGCGGCTTGCGCGCGAAGATATGGTCGACGACCAGCGTGAGCAGCCCGGTGTCCGCCTTCCAGCTGCCGAGATAAGGCAAGGCGTCGTAGGGGAGATCGAGCCGGTCGAGAAGTGCATGCTTATCCCGCAGGCGGCCGCCATGAAGGCTGCGAAGCAGCCAGGGCCACTGGATGGCGCCAAAGGCGAGCACTGCCGCCCAATCCGCCAGGCGCTTGCCTTCCGATCCGATCACCGGGGTGTCGCCGACGCGCGCCAGGAGCGAGGTGGCCTCCCGAGTAGTCATTCACACGCCTGCATAATCATACACTCACTGGGAAAAGGGATCGCGCACCAGGATCGTGTCCTCGCGCTCGGGGCTGGTCGAAACCAAAGCGACAGGGCAGGCGATGAGTTCCTCGATGCGGCGGATGTACTTGATCGCCTGGGCAGGCAGATGGCGCCAGCTGCGCGCCCCGGCCGTGGATTCGCTCCAGCCCTCCATCGCCTCGTAGATCGGTTCGACCGCGGCCTGATCGGCGGCGTGCGCCGGGAAGTGGTCGAGCGTCCCGTCTCCAAGCCTGTAGCCGGTGCAAATGCGGATCTCCTCGAGGCCGTCGAGCACGTCGAGCTTGGTCAGCGCAATACCGGTAACCCCCGAGACGGCGCAGGATTGGCGGACGAGCACGGCGTCGAACCAGCCGCAGCGGCGCTTGCGCCCGGTCACAGTGCCGAACTCGCGGCCGCGCTCTCCCAGCCGTTGCCCGATCTCGTCGTCGAGCTCGGTCGGAAAGGGGCCGGAGCCGACGCGTGTGGTATAGGCCTTGACGATGCCCAGCACGAAACCCGCGGCCGAAGGGCCGAGGCCGGTGCCGCCGGCGGCCGTTCCGGCGATCGTGTTGGAAGAGGTGACGAACGGATAGGTGCCGTGGTCGACGTCGAGCAGTACGCCCTGCGCGCCCTCGAACAGGATCCGCCGCCCGCGCCCATGCGCCTCGCCCAGCGTCTTCCACACCGGCTTTGCGAACTGGAGGACGAAATCGGCGATTTCGCCCAAATCGCGCTCGAGCCGCGCGCGATCGATGCCCTTCCGGCCGAAGCCTGCCCGAAGCGCGTCGTGGTGGGCGCAGATGCGGTCCAGCTGGGGGCCGAGCGCGCCCAGATGCGCGAGATCGCACACGCGGATCGCTCGGCGGCCGACCTTGTCCTCATAAGCGGGGCCGATGCCGCGCCGGGTCGTGCCGATCTTGCCGGCGCCGGAGGCGTCCTCGCGCAGCGCGTCGAGATCGCGGTGGAAAGGCAGGATGAGCGGGCAGGTCTCGGCGATCTGAAGATTGCCGGGCGTGATCTCGACCCCCTGCCCGCGCAGCTTCTCCACCTCGTCCTTCAGCGCCCAGGGATCGAGCACCACGCCGTTGCCGATCACCGAAAGCGTTCCGCGCACGATCCCAGAGGGCAGAAGCGACAATTTGTAGGTCTGATCGCCGACGACCAGAGTGTGGCCGGCATTGTGGCCGCCCTGGAAGCGGGCGACGATTTCGGCCCGGCTGGCCAGCCAATCGACGATCTTGCCCTTGCCCTCGTCGCCCCACTGGCCGCCGATCACGGTTACATTCGACACTCTGAAGCTTTCCTGGGGGGTGCGCGCCCGCCTCTACGCGGCGGCGCCGTCTCCGTCCAGCCACGCCTTGCCGCAGGGTGACCCGCTCGTTGTTTCAGGTTCATGCAACTCCCCGCATCCCGGGGGCGTTGGAGAACATAGATCGATTTCAAAGGGAGTAGAAATCATGCGTAAGCTCATTCTCGCCGTCTCCGCGACGGCCATGGCGGTTCCCGCCACTTTCGCGCTGCCGATGGCGCCGGCGCAGGCGCAGAGCCGCTATTACGACCGCAACGGCAATTATGTCGGCCCGACGTGGCGCGGGCGTGACGGCCGCTATTATTGCCGCCGCTCGAACGGCACGACCGGCCTCGTCGTCGGCGGCGCCGCCGGCGCTCTGATCGGCCATTCGCTCGACGGCGGACGTCATCATGCCACCGGCACGATCCTCGGCGCCGCCGCCGGTGCGCTGATCGGCCGCGAAGTGCAGAGGAGCCACAGCAGCCGCCACTGCCGCTAGTCGGTCGCCATCGAACAAAGAAGGGCGCTCCCTCGCGGGAGCGCCCCTTTCTTTGCAGGTTGCGCGGATCAGGGCGCGCCGGCTGGGGTGTCGCCGCCCGACTTGCGCGAAGCGGGCTTGCGGGCCGGGGCGCGCTTGGCGCTCGAGCGCGAACTCTTGGCGGCTGTCGATCGAGCCTTTGCCGGCTTCGCCGCAGCGGGCTTGGCAGCAGCTGGTTTGGCCGCCGACTTGGCGCCTCCGCGCTTGCCCGCCTTCTTCGCTCCGCCCTTGCGTCCCGAAGGGGCGCTTGCGGCGCCCGCGGCCGTGGGCTGCGCCGTGTCGAGATCGCCCATCATCCGGCGCACCGCCTCGGTCGCGGCGTTGATCATCGCCGCGCCGATCTTGTTGGCGCTCTCGGCGGCGGCGTCGGCGGCGGCCTCGGCCGCCTCCTGCGCCGAACGGGCGGTCTTGCGCGCGGTGTCGCGCACATTCTTGTTGGCGGCGAGCGCGGCGGCCGCGGTCACCAGGCCGGCCGCGAGCAGGCTGCGGGCATAGGGGTTCTGGGCAAGCTCGGCCGCGCGCCGGCCGGCTTCGCGCAGCGCGTCCGGAATGCGGTCAGAGCCTTGGGTGTCTTTCTTCTGGGCCATGGAAGACGCTCCTTTGTTCGTATCTTCACCGTAACAGACACGCCAGGCCGGGAACAGTTCCCTTACGCCCCTTCGTCGTCCTGCTCGATCCAGCCCTGGCCGCGATCCTGGTGCGCCGCCTGGTCGCGCTTCAGCCCGTACGCCTCGCCGTCAGGGCCGACCAGATCGCTCTGCGACTGTGCGGGCTCGGCGGAGTCGTCGCCTCGGCCCTTCTCGCGGACCAGATGCTCGGAAACCTCGTCGATCTTCGCTTCGGGGCTGTGCGGCAGCGGGTGACCCGTTTCGCTGCGGCCTTCGCCCTCTTTCCGGTCGTCCATCGCTGCGCTCCTCGCCGGACAAGCGAAAGGCCGCCACGAAGGTTCCGCGGCGGCCTCTCGACATGGTCAGCGGCCGGAAGCCGACTGCCCGGAAGCAACTGGAAAGCTTAGGCTTTCGGCTCCCGAACGGACTTGACCGACCTCTCTGCTGAACCATGAGACATCGGATCACCTCCTTTCGCTGTGTTGAACAGGACTCATGTATGAGTCGCGCCGAATCGACGATCAAGTCTTGATTTCAAATATTTTGGGGCTAGGATTCCATGCTTCGCGCCGGTCCTGAGGGCCGGTTTTTTATTGCCCGCGGCATTCCTCGATCACCCGCGCCGGCTCCGGCCAGGTGGGAACGACGATATCCGCCGCTCCGTCCAGATGGACCAGGAAGCGGCCGCGGCTGAACGCGATCTGGTCGAGCAACGGATCGTCGGGCGCGAGGCTCGCTGAGACGGCGCGCTCCCCTGCCGAAGCCGGCAGGGCGCGGTCGCCGAACGTGGTGCGGACGACGAGCGCGGTTCCCGCCGAGGCACCCTGGCGGACAAGCTCGATACGCCGGCCCGCCGCGCACTGGAAAGCCAGGACAGGCGCGCCGTCGCCGAACGTCGCTCGCGGCGAGGGTTCCTGGACATAGGTCCAGTCCCCGTTCGTCAGCGTGCCCCCCTCCCACGATGCGGGCGCCGGCGGCGGCGGCTCGGGGGCCGGCGGAGGGGCAGGCGCAGGCGGAGGCGGGGCGGGCGGCGCGGGCCGCGAAACGCAGCCCCCCAGCGCGGCAAAACCCGCGAGGACCGCACCGATACGCATCATGCGCTTCATCGGCTCAATCGCCGGCGTCGACGGCGTTGGCGGTCGCCTGACCGGCGGCGGCGGGGGCGCTCGTATTGGCCTGCGCCGCCGCCGGAGCCGGCAGCTCGCCGCCGGAGCAGCGGGCGACGTAGGTTCCGACCAAGGGGCTGGGGGGCAGGATGAGGGGCGGAGAATCGCCGATCCTGACGGTGATCGGCGCGGCGGCCCGGCCCATGTTCGCCGCCAGCGGATCGGCCCCGTTCAGGGTCGCGCGGAGCATCGGGATCGGCCCGTCGCCCCCGGTTACCGCGAGCCGCCTCGTCTCGCTGCCGGCGGTCACCAGCATGACCGGCAGATCGCCGGTCGGCTCGAGGCCGTGCCGCTGGACGAGCAGGCCGCGCCTCGAGTCGCAGCCGATGCTGAACAGAGGCGGGGCGCCGGTGGGCCCGAACTCGATGACGTGCTGCTCGCCCTGCAACGCCTCGCGCCACTGGCCGAGCGCCGGCTCCTCGTCGTCGCGCTCGGGGCGAACCTGCTCGACGGTGCGCGCGCTCTGGTTGGAGTCCGTGGCGACCAGGGTCGCGTCTTCGGACCGCGCGCAGCCGGCGGCGAGAAGGATGAGGATGGGCAGAAAGCGGCGGAGCATCAGCGAATCCTTCTTTTTGGCTTCGCCAAGCCTTTAGCGTTTTTCCCGGCCGCCACCAGACGGGGCGTCGACCCCGCGCGAGCCGTCTCCGCGTCGGGCGGGGAAAATGCCGCCGCGCCACGGTCACGAAATGCCCGGCCGTTCGACAAATAAGAGGTCGTCATCGCTTGAGGAGACCGATCATGAAGCGCATCCTGCTGACCGCGACCTGCCTGTTGATGAGCACGGCGGCGCCGGCGGACGTCACCGTCTATCGTGCGACGACTTACAAGAACGGCACCTTCGCATTGGTCAACGACGCCCAGTGGCGGATCGACGCGGACGGCCTGTCGACCTTCGAACTGGCGAATTTCGCCGTGACGAACAAAAGATGCCAGGTGGCGTTCGTCATCGAGGGTGTGCAGTCCCAGCCCGACGCCGGCACGCAGGGCCCGGTGGACGGCCTGCCCGACGGCTATGTCGGCGAATATACGCCGCTACATGGCGGCGAGGGTCATTGGAGCATCCACGGGCCGGCCGAGACCCTGCCGGCCACCTTGAAGGCGCTGATCACGGCCAACGTCATTGCCCGCCGGTCCGCGGCCCGGAACCAAGGCTATGCCGGCAGGTCGCAGTCCCTGTGCGAAACCCCATTGCAGCCGAACCTCGGGCGCCGCCGGCGCTAGCCGGGCGTCTTGCCTGGTCGATCCGGACGACCGACGGACACTATTGCGTCCGCCGCCCCATCCTGATCGATTTCTGCTTGCCGTAGCGGGTCTTGCGCGTCCCGGGCTTGCCCTCGGTGGAATGGCCCAGCGCCGGCGCCCGGCTCTGCTCGGTGGCGAGGCCCAGCTCGCCGGCCTCAAGCCGCCTGATCTCGTCGCGCAACCGCCCGGCCTCCTCGAATTCGAGATCCGCGGCGGCCTTGCGCATGCGCTTTTCCAGATCCTCGAGATAGGCGCGAAGGTTATGGCCGACGAGGTTGGGCGCGTCCTCGTCGCCGGTCTCGATCGTCACGCTGTCGCGGTTGGAGACGTCGGCGAGGATGTCGGCGATGTTGCGCTTGATCGTCGTCGGCGTGATTCCGTGCTCGGCGTTGTATGCCTCCTGCTTCTCGCGGCGCCGGTTGGTTTCGTTCAGCGCGCGCTCCATCGACCCCGTCATCCGGTCCGCGTAGAGGATCACCTTGCCCTCGACGTTGCGGGCGGCGCGGCCGATCGTCTGGATCAGGCTGGTCTCGGAGCGCAGGAAGCCCTCCTTGTCGGCGTCGAGGATCGCGACCAGGCCGCATTCCGGAATGTCGAGCCCCTCGCGCAGCAGGTTGATCCCGACGAGCACGTCGTAGACGCCGAGGCGAAGATCGCGGATCAGCTCGATTCGTTCCAGGGTCTCGACGTCGGAATGCATGTAGCGCACCCGAAGGCCCGCCTCGTGGAGGAACTCGGTGAGGTCCTCGGCCATCCGCTTGGTGAGCGTGGTGACCAGCGTGCGATAGCCCTTCGCCGCGGTCGCCTTGGCCTCGACGATCAGGTCGTCGACCTGATCCTCGACCGGCTTGATCTCCACCGGCGGGTCGATCAGCCCGGTCGGGCGGATCACCTGCTCGACGAAGACGCCGCTGGTCTGCTCGAGCTCCCAGGGGCCGGGCGTGGCCGAGACGGCGACGGTCTGCGGTCGCATCACGTCCCATTCGTTGAAGCGAAGCGGCCGGTTGTCGATGCACGAAGGAAGGCGGAAGCCATATTCGGCCAGGGTCAGCTTACGCCGGTGGTCGCCTCGCGCCATCGCGCCGATCTGCGGCACCGTCTGGTGGCTCTCGTCGACGAACAGAAGCGCGTTCTCGGGCAGATATTCGAACAGGGTCGGCGGCGGCTCTCCGGGCAGGCGCCCGGTGAGGAAGCGCGAATAATTCTCGATCCCCGCGCAGGAGCCGGTGGCTGCGATCATCTCCAGGTCGAAATTGGTCCGCTGCTCGAGCCTTTGCGCCTCCAGCAACCGCCCTTCCGCCTGCAATTCCTTCAAGCGCTCGGCGAGCTCGAAGCGGATCGCCTCCATCGCCTGTTTCAGCGTCGGACCGGGCGTGACGTAGTGCGAGTTGGCGTAGACCCGGACATAGTCGAGTGCCGCGGCCTTCTTGCCGGTCAGCGGATCGAACTCGACGATCTGCTCGATCTCGTCGCCGAAGAAGGTGACCCGCCAGGCGCTGTCCTCATAATGCGAGGGGAAGATCTCCAGATTGTCGCCCTTCACCCGGAAATTGCCGCGGGCGAAGCCTTGGTCGTTGCGCTTGTACTGGAGGGCGACGAGCTTCCTGACGATCTCGCGCTGGTCGACGCTCTGGCCCTTCTTGAGGTCGAAGATCATCGCCGAATAGGTCTCGACCGAGCCGATACCGTAGATGCAGGAGACCGAAGCGACGATGATCACGTCGTCGCGCTCGAGCAGCGAGCGAGTCGCCGAATGCCGCATCCGGTCGATCGCCTCGTTCACCGAGCTTTCCTTCTCGATGTAGGTGTCGGACCGCGGCACATAGGCTTCGGGCTGGTAATAATCGTAGTAGCTGACGAAGAACTCGACCGCATTGTCGGGAAAGAAGCTCTTGAACTCCCCGTAGAGCTGGGCGGCGAGGATCTTGTTTGGGGCGAGCACGAGCGCTGGCCGCTGCAAAGTCTCGATCACCTGGGCCGCGGTGTAGGTCTTGCCCGAGCCTGTGACTCCGAGCAGCACCTGGGTCTTTTCGCCGTCGCGAATCTGCTCGACCAGCTCGGCGATCGCCTGCGGCTGATCGCCCGCCGGCCGATAGTCGGAAACGAGCCTGAACGCCTTGCCGCCCTCGGCCTTGTCGGGCCGGTTGGGACGATGGGGCACGAACGTCTGTCCGGTCTCGGGCTCTTCAAGGCTGGTGCGGATGGTGATCGCCATGGCTCGCCGGATATGGTCGCGCGGGCCGCGCTCCGCAACTTCGATTGCCTCGGCCGCCCGATTGGGACACACTCCACGCAGGTGGCGATTCCCCGGCCACCGGAACAGGGGAGAGAATTATGAACAAGCTTGCCGTCGTCGCTCCGACGCTTGTGCTGTGCGCCGCCTGCTCGGGGAGCGCCGTCTCCCTCCAGCCGGGCCAGTGGGAGACGACCATCCAGTTCAGCTCGATCGAGGTTCCCGGCGCGCCCGAAGCCCAGCTCGCGCCGATGCGGGCGATGATGGGGCAGCCGCAGACCAGCTCCGCGTGCATGACGCCCGAGGAAGCGGCGCATCCGACCAACAAGATGATGAACTCGGAGGGCGGAAGCCAGGGCTGCCAGTTCAGCGAGAACACCTTCACAGGCGGCACGATTCGAGTCCACGCGTCCTGCCAGACTCCGCGCGGCACGATGACGATGAACATGGACGGCAGCTATACGGCAACGACCATGCAGGCGCGGATCAACCAGGAGATCCACGCGCCGCCGAACACGCCCGGGCCGCAGACGGTTCGTCTGACCGGCAATCTCAGCGGGCGGCGCACGGGCGATTGCACGTCCGCGCCCACTCCTTCGGGGAATAGCGCCGGCTGAGAGTCCCCGCTTCAAATCCGTCCCGCCGCCCGCTAGGATAGATTTCAAATAACGGGGGAGACGGGGGATGCGTGTACTGGCAGTGATTCCGATCATCCTCGCCGCGTCGTGCGGCGAGACGCCGGCCGAAAACAAGGCGGAGCCTGCCGCCGCCCAGCTTCCGGCCGGACAGTGGGAGCTGAGCTCCGAGGTCACCAGCCTGGCCAAGGTCGATACGGAAGCGCCCCGGCTCAACACGCCGGCCGGCACTCGGGCGACGAACAGCGTCTGCGTCGCGGAGGGCCACCAAGTGCCGAGCGCCTTCTTCGCCGGCGAGGGCTTTCGCTGCACCTACGGCAATTATTACGCCCGCAACGGCCGGGTGAACGTGACCCTGACCTGCCACCGCGACGGGCTCGCCGGCGACATCATGATGTCCGCCGACGGCACCTTCCAGGGCGACAGCGTCGAATTCAGCCGCAACGTTCGCACCAATCTGACCACCGAGGGGGATTCGGTGATCGACGCGCGCGTGACGGGCCGAAGGACCGGCGACTGTCCGGCCGGCGCCGCAGCGCCCGAAGGGACCAACGCGCAATGATCGGCTACGTGACGCTGGGCAGCAACGACCTCGACAAGTCCCGCGTTTATTACGACGCTCTGTTCGGGTCGATCGGCGCGGGCCGGCTGATGGAGTTCGGCGACAATTTCACCATGTACGGCACCGCCTGGGGCCGTCCGGCGGTGGCCGTCACCAAGCCCTATAATGGCGAGCCGGCAAGCCCCGGGAACGGCAACATGACCGCGCTCGTCCTCGACAGCCGCGACAAGGTCGACGCCTTCTACGCCACGGCGATCGCGCTCGGCGGAAGCGACGAGGGACCGCCCGGCCTTCGCGGGGAGGAAGGCGATCAGGCCTTTTACGGCGCCTATTTCCGCGATCCCGAGGGGAACAAGTTCTGCGCCTTCCGGATTGGCCCCGCTTAACCGGCAAGGGTCGTCTCGATGAAAATAAGGGTGATCGTCAACCGGCACGGCGGCACCCTGAAGGCCGGCGGCGAGGACGCCGAAGCGAAGATCAACGCCGCGTTCGAGAAGGCCGGCGTCGATGCCGACGTCCGGATGACGGATCCCGACGATATTTTCGACGCGCTGAGCGAGGGCGCGCGCGCTCCGGGGCTCGATGCTTTGGTCGCCGGCGGGGGCGACGGCACCCTGAGCTGCGCCGCCGGCCATCTCGCCGACAGCGGACGCCCGCTCGGCATCCTGCCTTTGGGCACGCTCAACCATCTCGCGCGCGATGCCGGGATCCCCGCGGGCCTGGGCGAGGCGGCCGCGGTGATCGCGGCCGGGCACATGCAGGCGATCGACCTCGCCGAGGTGAACGGGCGCATCTTCGTCAACAACAGCTCGGTCGGCCTCTACCCGGACATGGTGCGGCTGCGCGAGGTGGAGCAAGGGCGGCTCGGAAGGTCGAAGCGGATGGCGATGCTCTCCGCCAGTCTCGATACGCTGCGTTCCTTCCGCCGGCTTCGGCTGTGGGTCAGCGCCGAGGGGCTGGAAGCGCCGGTGCGAACGCCTTTGCTGTTCGTCGGCAACAACCGCTACCAGGTGAACCTGTTCGCTCTGGGCCAGCGCGAGACTCTCGACGACGGCGAGCTGTGCCTCTACGCGATCCGAGCCCGCGGCCGCATCCACCTCTTCTGGGCCGGAATCCGCGGCATATTCGGCAAGCTCGACCAGCAGCGCGACTTCGTCACCGCTTATGTGAAGGAGGCGGAGGTCTCCTCCAGCCGCGAGACCCTGACCATCGCCGTCGACGGCGAGACCGTGCGGATGGAGCTGCCGCTGCGCTACCGAATCCGGCCGGGGGCGCTGAAGCTCATCGTTCCGGCACCCGAAAGCTCCGGCCCGGCTCCGTCGTAACGAAGCGGGCCGGATCGGCGCCACGGGCGCGATTCAGCGCCGCGATTTCGCGCGGCGGGTCGTTCGGCCCTTCGAAGCTCAGCTGGAACGTGCCCCAATGCACGCCGAGCGCGCGGACGGGATCCAGCATCTCGAACACGCGGAAGGCCTCCTGCGGATCGATGTGGCTCTCCCGCATCATCTCGCGCGGGCGGTACGCGCCGATCGGGAGGATGGCGAGCCGGTAGGGGCCGCGCCCCGCCGCCTCGCGCGCCCAGGCGCCCGTTCCCCAGCCGGTATCGCCGGCGAAGAAGATAGCCCCCGACGGCGTTCGGATGGTGAAGGCCGACCAGAGCGCCCGGTTGCGGTCCGAGCCCCAGCGCGAGCCCCAGTGGTGGTTGCGTTCGACGACGACCTCGACTCCGGGGCGGATCGCGACCGCGCCGCCCCAGTCGCGCGCGACCGAGTCGATCCCGGCGTCCCGCAGGATGGTGTCGTTGCCGAGGCTGGTGACGATCGCCGGCCGGCCGCGGTCCCACAGGCGCTTCAGCGTCGGCAGGTCCATATGGTCGTAATGGTTGTGGCTGACCACGACGAGGTCGATCTTCGGCAAATCCTCGAAGCGCACGCCCGGCGCGCGGACGCGCACGGGTCCGATGAAGGAGAAAGGCGAGACGCGGTCCGACCAGATCGGATCGGTGAGGATGTTGATGCCGGCTGTCTGGATGAGGACGGTCGAATGGCCGATCCACGTCACCAGCATCTCGCGCCCGTAGACTCGGCGCGGCAGGACGGTGGGCGTGACCGGAATATGGTCGGGCCAGGGTGAGCGGTCGCCGCTCGCCCAGCGGTTCAGGAAGCGCTGCGGATCGAGGCGGCCGGCGATTGGACGGTCGGGATTGAAGAAGTGCCGCCCGTCGAAATGGCCGCTGGCCGGGCCGCGATAATAGATGCGGTCGAGGAAGGGCGGAACCAGCGCCGGGGCGAAGCAGAGGGCGACGAGCGCGAAGAGCAGCCCCCTGCCCAGCCAGCGCAGCGCCGCCCGCAGCATTCGGGCGTCCCTAGGGAACGTAGCTGAAGCCCGCGGGCGCGCGGGTTTCGACATGCTCTTCCTGATAGATGTCGAAAAGCAGTCGGCTCACGGCGTTGCCGCAGGAAAGCTCGTAGGCCGAAACGACCGAGCCATAGGCGCCGACGCCGCCCTCGCCGCGCGGGCCAATGCGCGGCGCGGCCCCGCCTGGGCAGCGAAGCCGCGCGAGATAGGCGCGCTCGCCCTGGGGGCCGGCGACCCGGATGGGATTTTGGGCCGAGCCGAGCGGGTGCGCTTCGGCGGCGGCGATCAGCGCCAGCGTTTCGTCTTCGGGCGACGCCGGGTTCATCTGCGCGACCATCGCCTCGGGCGAGGTGGTGCGCTGGCCGAGCCTGGGCTGTTGCTGGGCTGCCGCCGGGGCGGCGATCGCGGCGGCGAGAATGAGGATACGCATGAACGAGACTCCGCTGGGACCGCCCGGTTTAGGGTCCGCGCCTTATGCCCGCAATGCCGCGCCTCAATGGAAATTGCGCGATTTGATGCGCAGCCCGCCATCGGGCGAAGGCGGCAAGGCGGGGCGCGGCGGCGGATCGCGGTGATCGCGGCCGCCGCCCCGCGCGGCGTCGGCCGGCCCGGGCCGGTGCGGGAAGTCCATCGCGCCCACTCGGTGCAGCAGGGGCGTCAGGTCGTCGAGCCTTTCGGCGACGATGTGGACGACCTGCCCTTCCCGCTGCAAAATGCCGTGCACGCCGACCATCGCCGAGGCGAGAACCGTGCGGCGGTGGGCATCGAAGACGCGCTGCCACAGGATCGCGTTGGCGATCCCGGTCTCGTCCTCCAGCGTCAGGAAGGTGACATTCCCCTTGCCCGGCCGCTGGCGGACGAGGACGATGCCGGCGACATGGACCCTTGCTCCGTCCCGGAGGCGGCCCAGCTGTCCGGCGGGAGTCACGCCATGCCGCTCCAGCTCGGGGCGAAGGAAGGCGAGCGGATGGCTTCGCAGCGACAGCTGGAGCGCGCGATAATCCTCGACCACCTCGCGCCCGTCGCTCATCGGCGCGAGCGACACCGCCGGCTCGTTGGCCCGTGCCTCGGCCGCGGCGAACAATGGCAGCGGCGCGCCGCCGAGGCCCCGCACCCGCCACAGGGCCTGCCGCCGGTCGAGCCCGAAGCATCGGAAGGCGTCGGCATCGGTCAGCTTCTCCAGCGCCGCAGCCGGCACGCCGGTGCGCGCCATCACGTCCTCGATCGAGGCGAAGGGACGGTCCTGAGCCGCCGCGGCGATCCTGGCGCCGTGCGCGTTGGAAAGGCCTTTCACCATGCGCAGGCCGAGGCGGAGGGGCAATAAATCCCTTAAGCCCTCCCCCTTGATGGGGGAGGATTGGGTGGGGGTGGCGTCGATGCAGGGCAGTGTCTTTCCGGAGACTCCACCCCACCCCAACCCCTCCCCATCAAGGGGAGGGGCTTTATCCTCCAAAGTGCAATCCCAGCGGCTGGCATTCACACAAACCGGCCGCACCTCCACCCCGTGTTCGCGCGCGTCGCGGACGAGCTGGGCGGGGGCATAGAAGCCCATCGGCTGGGCGTTGAGGATCGCCGCGCAGAAGACGTCGGGATGGCGGCATTTCATCCAGGACGAAGCGTAGGCGATCTTGGCGAAGCTCGCTGCGTGGCTTTCGGGAAAGCCGTAGCTGCCGAAGCCTTCGATCTGCTTGAACGTCCGCTCGGCGAAGTCGTGCGTGTAGCCGTTGGCGATCATGCCATCGATCATCGGCGCGCGAAACCTGCTGACCCCCCCGGTCGACTTGAACGTGGCCATCGAGCGGCGCAACGCGTCGGCCTCGGCTGCGGTGAAGCCGGCGCCGACGATGGCCACGTTCATCGCCTGCTCCTGGAACAGCGGCACGCCGAGCGTCTTTTTCAGCACCGCCTTGAGCTCGGGCTTGGGATATTCGGGCTTCTCCTTCCCCTCGCGCCGCCGAAGATAGGGATGGACCATGTCGCCCTGGATCGGGCCGGGCCGGACGATCGCGACCTGGATGACGATGTCGTAGAATTCTTTCGGCTTGAGCCGCGGCAACATCGACATCTGCGCCCGGCTTTCGATCTGGAACGTGCCGAGCGTGTCGGCCTTCTGGATCATTGCATAGACTTCGGGATCGTCCCGTTGCAGCGCGTCAGACCAGAGATTCATGTCGACCGATTTGTGCGCCCGCAGCAGGTCGAACGCGCGGCGCATGCAGCCGAGCATGCCGAGACCGAGCACGTCGAGCTTCATGATCCGGAGTTCCTCGAGGTCGTCCTTTTCCCACTGGATCACGCGGCGGTCCTCCATCGCCGCGGGCTCGATCGGGACGAGATCGTCGAGCCGGTCGTGGGTGAGGACGAAGCCGCCCGGATGCTGGCTGAGGTGACGCGGCGTACCGATCAGCTGGCGGGTAAGCTCCAGGGTCAGCGCCAGACGCGGATCGTCCTTGTCGAGCCCCAGATCCTCGACATGCTGCTCGGCCACCCCGTCGTTCGACCAGCCCCAAACCTGGCCCGAGAGGCTTGCGGTGACGTCCTCCGAAAGGCCGAGCGCCTTGCCGACCTCGCGCACCGCGCCGCGCGTGCGGTAGCGGCTGACAACCGCGGTAATGGCCGCGTGCTCATGCCCATAATTCTCATAGATCCACTGGATCACTTCCTCGCGCCGCTCATGCTCGAAATCGACGTCGATATCGGGCGGCTCGTTCCGGTTCTCGGAGATGAAACGTTCGAACAGGAGCGTATGCCTGACCGGGTCGATCGAGGTGATCCCGAGCAGGTAGCAGATCATGGAATTGGCCGCAGAGCCGCGCCCCTGGCAGAGAATCTCCTGACTGCGGGCGAACTGGACGACCGAATTGACGGTGAGGAAATAAGGCGCGTAGCCGAGCTTGCCGACCAGCCTGAGCTCGTGATCGAGCAAATCGGCATAGGCTTTGGGAGCGCCCTCGGGGAATTTGGAGCGAAGCGCGTCGCGGGTCAGCCGCTCGAGCGCCTGTTGCGGCGTCCGGCCCGACATCACCACCTCGGCGGGGTATTGGTAGCTGAGCTCGCGAAGCGAGAAGGTGCAGCGTTCTGCGATGTCCGCGGTGGCCTGGACCGCGTCTGGAAAGGCGCGGAAGCGGCGCTCCATCTCCCAGGGCGCCTTGAGATGGCGATCGGCGAAGCGCTCGCGGCGGAAACCCAGTTCATCGATCGTACAATGCGCGCGAATCGCGGTGACGACGTCGTGGAGCATGCGCCTGCCGGGGCTGTCGTAGAGTACGTCGCCGGTGGCGAGGCTGCGCAGGCCATGGCGGCGGGCAAGCCCGTCGAGGTCGTGGAGCCGCTTCGCCTCGCCGGGGCGGCGGCGGTGGGTCAGCGCGAGATGGCCGCTCGCGCCGAAGATGTCCGCCATCTGGGCGAGCGCGATTTCGGTCACTTGATCGGCCTCGTCGGGGACGAGCGCCGCGACCAAGCCCTGGCTCCAGGCGGCGACGTCCTCCCAGTGGAGAAAACATTGGCCCTTCTCGTCCTTCTTGCGGTCGATCCGGCTCTTGCCGGTGGTGAGCAAACGGGTGAGGCGCGACCAGCCGGCGCGATCCTCGGGCCAGACCAAAAGCGCGGACCCATCCATCAGGTCGAGCCGGCAGCCGGCGACGAGGCGGACGCCGGTCTCGCGCCCGGCCTTCAGCGCCTTGACCAGCCCACCGACACTGTTGCGGTCGGCGACGCCGAGCGCCGGATAGCCGAGCATCGCCGCCGCCGCGAACAGCTCTTCGGCGCTGGAGACCCCGCGCAGGAAGCTGAAATGGGTCGCGGCCTGGAGCTCGACATAGGTCATGCGAACAGCCCGTGCAGGTGCCAGCTTGAGTCGCCGGTCACGGGATCCTCGCCGTCGCCCTGGCGGAACAACCAGAAGCGGGCCCCCGCTTCGTCCTCGACCTGGAAATAGTCGCGGACGGCGGCGTGCTCAGCCTTGCTCCGCCACCATTCGCCATAGACTCGTTCGGGGCCGTCGGCGGCGGCAACCTGATGGACTCGGCCGCGCCAGCGGAAGCGGCGCGGCGGGCCGTCGGGGACGGTCGAAAGCACCTGCTCGACCGGCTCCGGCGGGGACAGGAGGCGGATTGGGCGCGGCCAATCGGGCCAGTTCGCGGTCTCGCCGAGCACGTGCGAGCGGGTGACGCTGCGCTCCGGAAGGTCGCTTTCTCGAGCCGTGAGGCGGAACAGGCGGCGCTCGCCAAGGCGGACGGCGAGGCGGTCGACCAAAGCGGCGAGATCGGGGACGGGCTTCTCCCCGGTCATCTCGCCCGCGATCGGCTCGGCGCTAAGCGGCTCGACGCGCGCGGCGGTCAGGAGGAGGCGCTCGATGCCGAAGCCGGGATCGATCTTTTCGATCTTCGCGTGAAGAAGCCGCCGCAGGTGATCGTCGTCTCGGGTTGCTCGAGAGAGGCTAATGACCTGATATTGCTTGCTATTATCGACCAACTGGCAAGCGAGGACGAGGCTGCGGGCGCCGAGGCCGGATTCGGCGAGCATTGGCACGAGACGGCGGACGGCTTCGGCGGTGGCTTCGGCGATCGCCTCGGCGCCGGCGATCGGTTCCTGGAAGCGGAGCAGGACGCCCGGCGGCTCTTGCGGGACGATCGGGTCGAACGGCTCGCCCGCCCGGCCGAGCGCCTGATCGAGGCGCAGGAGCAGGCCGCTTCCGAAGCGGCGCTGGAGCGGCGCTCGGGGCATGGCGACGAGCTCGCCGATCCGCTCGAGGCCGAGGCGGCGGGCGGCGCCGAGCGCTTTCTCGTCGAGGCGCAAGGTGGCGAGCGGCATGGCGGCCAAAGCGTCGCCTTCCCGGCCGCCTGGGCAGAGCATGATCCGGTCCGGGCCGAAGCGCGCCAAAGCGTGGGCGGCGCCGGCCGTTCCGGCGACGGCGATGCGGGCGGTGAAGCCCAGGCGGCGGCAGAAGGCGAGGATTCGCGCGCACATCGCCTGCTCGCCGCCGAACAGGTGGGCGACTCCGCTCAGGTCCAGCCACAGGCCGTCCGGGTCCGAGACGGCGACGCGCGGAGTCCAGCGGCGGGCGGCGAACAGGCCGAGGCGGTGCAGCCAGGCCAAGTCGCCTTCATGATCGGCGCCGCGCACGTCGAGGCCGGAGACGAGGATCCGCGCCTTGGCGAGCGGCATGCCGGCCTCGAGCCCCAGCGCGCGCGCCCGCGGGCAGAGCGCCGCGAGCACGTTCTGATTGCCCTGCCTGTGCGCGGTGACCAGCGCGCCTTCCGCCTCGCGCGGCACGAAGCCCTGCGGCTGCGCCTCGCGAGCCCAGCGCGCGCCGGGGCGCCAATGGCCGCCGCGCGCCGGCAGAACGCGGTTGGCGTCAGGCAGCCTGGGGGCGGACGTCGGCGACGAGGGGGTGCGGCGCTCCGCCCGCCTGATCCGGTCGATCGCCAGATCGGGCAGCCAGAGCGAGGCGAGCCTCGGCATCGGGGGCCTCCAGAAGCCATTGGTGGGGCGGGCCGCCACGCTGGCGGACCAGGGCGACTTGCCAGCGGGCGCGGCCGATGCCGCCGCCGATCTCCGCCGCGAACGGCAGGGGCGCGGAGGGCGCGCAGGCGATCCGCCAGCGGGTCGTCGCCGGCGAAGGAAGGGCGAGCGGATCGGCGGCGGCCTTGCGCCAGCGCCGCAGCAGCAGGGCCGCGGTTCCGCCCTCCTCGGCGGCGAGCTGGAGGCGGCGGAGCGCGGCCATTTCGACGCGGCCCGTTTCGCCGATCACCGCGGCGAGCGAGCCGTGGCGAAGTCCCTCCTCCATCACCGCCAGCACTTCCTCGTCATTGCGGCATTCGGCGTAGAGCACGCGATCGGGCGTCAGGCCGGCTGCGGCGAGGCCGGGCGCGAACAGGTCCCGCCGCGCCAGCGCCCAGAGTATTTGGCCCGCGCCGGCGTCCCGCCGCGAGAAGCGCGCGGCAATCGCAGCGAGAAACAAAGTCGCGGCCGCTTCGTCCCCCAGCGAAGGCGCGGCCGCGGCCGCCTCGTGAAGCCCCGCCGCCAGCCCGCCGCCGGCCAGCCGCCGATCGACCTCGCCGATGCCGAAGGTCAGGCACGGCCGCTCGGCCCGGGCGAAGCCGGGGCGTTCGATCGCGCCTATCTCGGCGCGCAGGGCGGCGAGACGCGCGTCACGGGCGGACGAAGCGTTCATGCGACTCGGACTCATATGTTCGCTTTATGTTCCAACGTTTTCCAACGGAGTCAAGGTAGGGAAGAAATCCACCTCATTGCGCATTCACGGCTTGTCGGTTATATCCGACAAATGTTCTCGGTCCTGCAAACTGAGACGTTCGAACGCTGGCTGGACGATTTGCGCGACCGAAAGGCTCGGGCGGCGATTAGAAATCGACTGTTGCAGATCGAGGGCGGTTTGCTCGGCGACATAAGGCCGCTGGGCGGAAAGGTGAGCGAGATACGGATCCATCAGGGCCCCGGCTACCGCCTTTACTTCACCAAGAAGGGCCTCTTCGTAATCGTCCTGCTCTGCGGCGGAGACAAGGGTTCACAAAGCCGGGACCTGAAGAAGGCAAAAGAAATGGCCGCCCAGGTCTAATGGCGGCACAATGCGACAGGAAGGACAGGCATGGCACTCAAGCTGACGCCCTTTGACGCTGCAAAATATATCGAAACCCTCGAGGACCAGGCGGATTTGCTCAATGACGCCTTCCAATCGGGCCATGCCGGATACATCGCGATGGCGCTGGGCGCCGTCGCGCGAGCCCGCGGCATGACCGAGCTGGCGGAGAAGACGGGACTGAACCGCCAGGCCCTGTACGAGGCGCTCTCCACGAACGGCAACCCCACGCTCGACACGATCCTGCGCGTGTCCGCTGCGCTAGGCTTTGGATTGCAGGCCATTCCCGCCAACGAAGATGGATCTTCACATGAAGACGCCCCGCCGAAAAAGCCCCGTCGAGCGAGAGCTTGAGAGGGGAGCCGGACGAGCACTGGCCCCCGCCGCCCTCCCCCGCTAGAGAGCCCTTCGGTAAACATGGCGAGCAACAGCGCAGTCCCGATCGCGGAGAATGTTCCGCTGCCGCAGGCGCCGAAGCGGCGAGGCTGGAAGCCCTTCGGCCTGCGCGAGCAACCCTTTTTCGAGGACAAGGACCGGGCCTTCTGGATCCTGCAATCGGCCGGCTGGGCGGGCTATTTCTTGCTCCGGATCCTGTCCCTTCTCTCCAACGTGCCGGGCGACAGGGTGTGGAGCTACGTCCTCCACACGGCGCTGCTGACCGCCACCGGCTATTCGATCACCCTCCTCATGGCCTCGGCCTTCCGCCGGCTGATCAAGATGAAGCCGGTCTACACCTGGGTCGGATCGATCATGCTCGTCGGAGTGGCCGCCGCCGGCTTCTCGGCGATCGAAACATGGAGCATCGCCACCTTCGTCAACTCCGAGGTCCGCCCCGAGGGCCTGCGCCTGCTCGGCGCGATCCTGTTCACCGTCTCGCTGCTGATCGCCTGGTCGGCGCTCTATTACAGCATCAACTTCTTCCTTCTGCTCGAGGAGCAGACGGACCGGCTGCTCCGGCTCGAAAGCCAGGCCTCCAACGCCCAGCTGGCGATGCTTCGCTACCAGCTCAACCCGCATTTCCTGTTCAACACGCTGAACTCGATCTCGACCCTGGTGCTTCTGAAGCAGACCGACCGCGCCAACGCGATGCTCTCACGCCTGTCCTCGTTTCTGCGCTATACGCTGGTCAACGAATCCACCGGCATGGTCACGGTGACTCAGGAGATCGAGACCCTGAAGCTCTATCTCGAGATCGAGAAGATGCGCTTCGAGGAGCGGCTGCGGACCCATTTCGACGTCGACAAATCGGCGATGCGCGCGCACCTTCCCTCGCTTCTGCTCCAGCCCCTGATCGAGAATGCGATCAAATATGCGGTGACCCCGCAGGAGGAGGGCGCGGACATTTCGGTCGAGGTGCGCCGCGACGCCGGCCGCGTGCTGATCAACGTTTCCGACACCGGGCCGGGCGCCGACGCCCAATATCAGGTGCGCGCCGCGCAATCGACCGGAGTCGGCCTGGCGAACATTCGCGACCGTCTGGCGCAGGCCTATGGCGACAACCACCGCTTCGAGACACAGTCGGACATCACAGGGGGCTTCCGCGTTTTCATCGAAATCCCGTATCAAATCGAAGCCGAGGAGCCGAAATGACCATCCGCACCATCCTGGTCGACGACGAGCCGCTGGCCATCCAGGGCCTTCAGCTTCGTCTCGAGAAGTTCGACGACGTCGACATCGTCGACACCTGCTCGAACGGGCGCGAGGCGATCAGGAGCATCAAGACCCACAAGCCGGATCTCGTCTTCCTCGACATCCAGATGCCGGGCTTCGACGGCTTCTCGGTGATCCAGGGGCTGATGGAGGTCGAGCCGCCCTTGTTCGTCTTCGTCACCGCTTATTCGGACCATGCGCTTCGCGCCTTCGAGGCCGACGCGGTCGACTATCTGATGAAGCCGGTCGATGAATCCCGCCTCGCCGACACGCTCGAGCGGGTCCGCGTCCGGCTCGCCGAGAAGCGCGGGGTCGAGGAGGTGGCGGCGCTCAAGGAGGTGCTGGCCGAGGTCGCCCCCGAGGCGGCGGAGAATGTCGACGGAGTCGAGGACGCGCACAGCTCGAACCGCTACGAGAAGATGATCAACATCAAGGATCGCGGCCAGATCTTCCGGGTCGACGTCGACAGCATCGAGAAGATCGACGCCGCCGGCGATTACATGTGCATCTACACCGGCGACAACACCTTGATCCTGCGCGAGACGATGAAGGACCTGGAAAAGCGCCTCGATCCGCGCCGCTTCCAGCGCGTCCACCGCTCGACTATCGTCAATCTCGACCAGGTGAAGCAGGTCAAGCCGCACACCAACGGCGAATGCTTCCTCGTGCTCGGATCGGGATCGCAAGTGAAGGTCAGCCGTTCCTATCGCGACGTGGTGGCGCGGTTCGTCCACTAGGAGGCGCGATGCTTTTCCTGTTGCTCATCCAGGCGGCGGCCCAGGCGCCGGACATCCAGCTCGACGCGCGGGTTCATGCCCGGGAGGTGCGGATCGAGCGGCGGGGAGAGGCCACCCTCCAGGTGACCGGCGGGCCCGGCAGCGACGTCCGCACCGTGAAGCCCGACACGCAGGGGCGGAACCGGCTGCGCAACGTGGACGTGGAGGTCCATGCCGAGGCGCGGATAGCCGACCCCGCGCAAAATCCCCCGGAGCCGGAAACCCCCGCTCCGCAATGACGTTACACCCCCCGTAAAAACAGGGAGTGTCACATGCGCCGTCCGAAGACCTCAGCCGCGCTCGCCGCGGCCGCAGCCGCCTTGATCGTCGCCACGCCAGCCGCAGCGCAGCAGCGCAATCGCGATGCGCAGGCGCCGTCCCAGCCTTCGCCGCTCGCCCAGCAGGCCATGGCCTCCGGGGACCAGCCCGACGTGCTGCTGGACGTGCCGAACCTTTCGGTCGAGCAGCTCACGATCGAGGTCAACAATCTCGACGCCAACCTCTCGCTCGACGCGCGGCTGGCCAACATCCTCCACCTGACAGCGGGCGCCAGCGCCCATATCGACAATGTGAAGATCGACATTCGCGGAGTCAGGGCGCAGGCGACGTTGATCGTCCGGCTCGACAATGTCCGGGCGATCATCGAGCGGACGCTGCAGACGCTCGACAACAACCCGCAGCTCGTGACCCAGCTGCTGTCCAGCGTCGACAATACGGTCAACACCGTCGGAGGAGTCGCCAACAATACGGTGAGGACGGTCGGCGGCGTGGCCGGCGGGCTGCTCCAGAACGGCCAGGTGCTCGACCTCGCCCGGGCGGGCCTGACCGAGGTCTCCCAGACGGTCAACACGGCCGGCCAGACGGTTCGGCGGGTGACCGACCGCAGCGGCAATTTGCTCGAGGTCGTGACCGACACGGCCAACCGGGTCGTCTCTTCGCGGCGGCTGCAGGGGCAATAGCTTCGGTATCGCGGCGCGGGGTGCTACACTCCGCGCCATGACCGCTTCCGACAAGGCCCGCGCCTTCGCCGCGCTACACGTGCCCGGCGATCCGGTGATTCTCTACAACATCTGGGACGCGGGCAGCGCGAAGGTGGTGGCGGAGGCGGGCGCCAAGGCGATCGCCACCGGCAGCCATCCGGTTGCCGACGCGAACGGCTTTCCCGACGGCCAGCAGATGCCGATCGCGCTCGTCCTCGCCAATGCGGAGCGCGTGGTGCGCGCCGTGGAGCTTCCGGTGACGGTCGATTTCGAGGGCGCCTATGCGGTCGAGCCCGAAGCGGCGGCGGCCAATGTTGCGCGGCTTGCGGAGACCGGCGCGGTCGGCTGCAATTTCGAGGATCAGGTGGTCGGGGGCGAAGGCCTTCATCCGATCGCGCTGCAGGCGGCGCGGATCCGCGCGATCCGTTCAGCGGTCGGGCCGGATTTTTTCATCAACGCGCGCACCGACCTGTTTTTAAAGGCCGGACTCGACAAGCATGACGAGGCCCTCGTCGATTAGGGGCTGGAGCGCGCCCGAGCCTTCGCCGATGCGGGCGCGAGCGGCGTCTTCGTGCCCCTGCTCGCCGATCTCGCCTTGCTCGAGCGCTTCTGCAGGGCCTCGCCGCTGCCGGTCAATTTCATCGCCTTCCCCGGCGCGCCGCCCAATGCCGAGGCGGCGGCCGCGGGCGTCGCGCGGATCAGCTACGGGCCCTATCCGCTGCGCCGGATGATGAAGGCGCTCGGCGACGCAGCGCGCGAGGCGTTCAGCGGCTGACGCCGACGCCGCGGCCTAGCGGGCTGCCTTGCGCTTCAGGAAGGCGAAGAAGGAGCCGCCCGAGGAGGACTTCAGCACGGTCCGGCGGAACAAGCGCGACGACACCCGGATGATCAGCACGACCCACAAAGCCTGCCACGCCAAAGCGAGCAGATGGGGCCAGAGGCTGGCCGACTGGGCGCCGAAAGCGACCATCGCCAGCGGCGAGCTGAACGGAACGAGATAGGCGGCCCAGGCAAGCGCTCCGCCCTCGCTGCTGACGACGTTCACCGCCAGCATGAACATCATGAGCTGCAGAAGCACCACCGGCATCGAGATGGTCTGGATCTCGCGCATCGTGCTCGCCTGAGCGCCGATGCCGAGCAGGAGCGCTCCGAGCACCATGAAGTTCATCGCATAATAAAGCAGGATCAGCACGATCCACAGCGGCCAGCCAATTGCCGGCGACACGTCCGGCATCTCCGCCCAGTTCGTCGCCAGCCCGAAATAGGTGTAGCCCAGTCCGGCCATGCCCGCCCACACGCCGATCCCGACCATGGAAGCGCCCAGCATGGCCAGCAACTTGCCGAGAAAGATCGAGTCGAGCGGAAGGGCGGCGGCCAGCACCTCGATGATCTTGTTCGATTTTTCTTCGACCAATGTCGAGAGCGACAGGGTTGCGAGCAGGATCGTCGCCATGAAGATCAAGGTCTGCCCGATCCTGGCGAGCAGGCGGCGAAGCATCTGGAGGTTGCCGGCCGCATTGGCGGTCACTTCCCGGGCGACCGGCGCTGCCGACGCCCGCGCGCCCGCCGCGTCGAGCGCCGCGCTTCGCCGCGCCTCGTCGACGACCAGCTGGAGCCGCCGCCCCGCGAAATCGTCGATCCTCGCCGGCCCCGTAAGCACGGGCGCATCGAGCGTTCCACTGAGGACGGCCGAATAGGATTCCTCCTGATCGGCGAGCAATGCGCGCGCCTGGACCCGGACATTCTGCGCCGGCCCCACCGTCCGGAGCTTTGGAAACGACATTTCGGAGGTCTGGGCCGCGAGCCTCGATCGCGCCGCATTGAGCGCGTCGGCCGTTGCGCTGTCGGTGACGAGCGCGACGACGGGCTGATTGGCGCCGCGCTCGGCCTGTTCCGAAGCTCCGGCGACGAAAAAGGAGAGGCCGAACATGATGACCGGCGCGAGCAGAAACAGAATGAAGCTTCGCGAATAGACGGTGGCGACGAAATCGCGCCTGGCGATAACCCAGGCGGCCTCGAACGGGCTCATCATGCCGCCTCTCCGAAATCTGCCTGGGCGCTTTGCTCCATCTCCCGCGCCGCGCTTTCGCCGGCGATCGCGACGAAAGCGTCGTGGAGGCCGCTGCGCTCGATCGAAAGCTCCTCGATTCCGGCCCCGCCGTCGAGCAGGGATCTGAGCAAGGGCTCGACGCCGCCCTTGGGGAGCTCGAACTGCCAGTGGCCGCCGCTCTCGCGCGCGTCGCGCGGCAGCGCCTGGCGCCACGGGCCGTCGGCATTGCGGGTCTTGAGCCGGACCTGCGGGCGGAGCCGGTCGCGGGCTTCCGAAACCAGCCCCTCGAAGCGGATCTTGCCGCCGGCGATGATCGCGATCCGCTCGCACAGGCGCTCGGCATGGTGGATGACGTGGGTCGAGAAGATCACCGTCGTGCCCGCCGCCGCCTCGTCGCGGATCAGGCTTTCGAGCCGGCCCTGGTTGATCGCGTCGAGGCCGGAGAAAGGCTCGTCGAGCACGACCAGCTTCGGCTTGTGGACGATCGTTCCGAACAGCTGGATCGTCTGCGCCATCCCCTTGGAAAGGCTCTTGATCGGCTTGTCGACATAGTCGCCGAGCCCGTTCTGCTCGAGCAGGATGGCGGCCCGCTTGCGCCCGACCTCGAGCGGCAGGCCGCGCAGAGCGCCCATGAAGGCGATCGCCTCGCGCGTGGCCATCGCCGGATAGAGGCCTCGCTCCTCGGGCAAATAGCCGACGATCGCCGCCGCCTCGAGCGGCCGCTCATGCCCCAGCAGGGTCCGCCGGCCGGCGTCGGGCTCGATGATCCCGAGCAGCATTCGAAGCGTGGTGGTTTTCCCGGCGCCGTTCGGCCCCAATATACCGTAGATGGCGCCCTGGGGGACGGCGAGGTCGATCCCGCTCACCGCCGCCTTGCCGTCGAAGGATTTGACGAGGCCTTTGGCCTCGATCGCTGGACCTGCTTGCACTTGACTTCATGTCCCCGAAGAGAACTGGTTCGTAACGGTAGAAGATGTTGACAGGCAAGACAAAGCTTCGCTCCGAATTCGAGGAGAAGGCGCGCGCGCTGGGCTTTTGCGCGTTCGGCGTGGCCCGCGCCGACTCCGCGCCGCTGACCGCCGAGCGGCTGCGCGCCTGGCTTGAATCGGGCGCCCACGGCGACATGATCTGGATGGAGGAGAGCGCGGAGCGGCGCGGCTCGCCGGCCGGCTTGTGGCCCGAAGCGAAGAGCGTGATCGCGCTTGGCATGAGCTATGCGCCGCAGGGCGATCCGCTGGCGCTCGCCGCCGCTGCGGACCGGGGGCGGATCTCCGTCTACGCCCAGGGCTCGGACTATCATGACCTGATCAAGAAGGCGCTGAAGGCGCTGGCGCGCTGGCTGGTCGATCAATCCGGCTGTGACCTAAAGGTCTTCGTCGACACCGCGCCGGTAATGGAAAAGCCGCTCGCCGAAGCGGCGGGGCTGGGCTGGCAGGGCAAGCACACCAACCTGGTCAGCCGCGCCGACGGCAGCTGGCTGTTTCTCGGCGCGATCTACACCACCCTGGAGCTGGGCGAGGACCTGCCGCCGGACGCGCCCCACGCGCCGCGCTGCGGCTCGTGCCGGGCGTGCCTCGATGCCTGTCCGACCAACGCCTTTCCGGCGCCCTTCCAGCTCGATGCGCGGCGCTGCATCTCCTACCTGACGATCGAGCATAAGGGGCCGATCCCGGAGGAATTCCGGGCCGCGATGGGCAACCGGATCTACGGCTGCGACGATTGCCTGGCCGTCTGCCCCTGGAACCGCTTCGCCGACGCCGCCCGGGCGAACCGGGCCTTCCTGCCCCGCGCCGAACTCGCCGCCCCCGCGCTCGCCGACCTTCTCCAGCTCGACGATTCCGGCTTCCGCCGGGTCTTCGCGGGCTCTCCGATCAAGCGGATCGGGCGGAACCGGATGGTGCGCAACGCGGCGATCGCCGCGGGGAATAGCGGGCTCCCCGAGCTGGCGCCGATCCTGGAGCGGCTCGTCAAGGACGAGGACGAAGTGGTGGCCGAAGCGGCGCGCTGGGCGCTGGGCCGTCTGGGACAATCCTCCCCTGCATTTGCAGGGGAGGGGGACCATGCGCAGCATGGTGGAGGGGCTTTTTGAGCAAAGAAGGCCCCTCCACCGCTCTTCGAGCGGTCCCCCTCCCCTCGACATCGAGGGGAGGATTCAGCCTCACCGCGCCTGCGGCCGGCGGTTGAGCGCGGCGACGCAGGACGCGCGGTCCATATCGCGCCCGTCGGGCAGCCGGGCGTCGACATGGGTCACGACCGGCTCCGCTCCAGCGCGGGGCGGATAGAGATAGGCGTCGAGCACGCAGACGGGCCCGAGGAACTGGAGCTTGCGCGCCGGCCCTTCGCGGGCGTCGAGGTCGGCGGGGCCGAACTCGGCGATCAGGGCGCGCGCGTTGGCGCCCATCACGCCTTCCAGCCCGAGCGCGCTGTAGGTGGGTGCCACCGGTTCGGCCGGCGGCGCGGTGGTCGGAGTCGCGCAGGCGGCGAGGAGGGCGGTGAGTGCGATCGCCGCGAACAGGGACCTGGCTTGCATCGCGCCCACGGAATCACGTTCCGCGCGGCTCGGCAAGCGGCAAAACGCCCGACGTGCCTCCCCTCGCGCCAGGAAGCGCGCTAGAAGCGCCGTATGCCGCCCTTCCACCTCGCCTTCCCCGTCCACGACCTCGCCGCCGCCCGCGCCTTCTACGGCGGCCTGCTCGGCTGCCCGGAGGGGCGCAGCTCGGACGAATGGATCGACTTCAACTTCTTCGGCCACCAAATCGTCGCCCATCTCGTGCCGGGGACGGTCGGCGAGCGGGCAAGCAATGCGGTCGACGGCCACGACGTGCCGGTGCCGCATTTCGGCGCTGTGCTTGGGATGGCCGAATGGGAGGCGCTGGCGGAGCGGCTCGAAGCGGCGGGCGTCGATTTCGCCATGGCGCCGACGGTGCGCTTCCGCGGTCAGCCGGGAGAACAGGCGACGATGTTCTTCAAGGATCCCAGCGGCAACGCGCTGGAGATCAAGGCGATGGCCGACCCCGAAAACCTGTTCGCCCGCTAGAGCATGAGCGTTTGACGGCCTCGCTCCGCTCATCCTGAGGAGCCGCTGAGCGAAGTCGAAGCGGCGTCTCGAAGGACGGTCCTTCGAGACGGGCCCTCGACAAGCTCGGTCCCTCCTCAGGATGAGCGGCTCAACATAAGCCGATCATGTCCTAGTCCGCGCAACCGCCGAACTTGCCGTCGAGATAGACGAGTGGTGCGACTTCCTCGCGCATCACCACCTCCTCGACCACGCCGATGAAGATCGAATGGGTGCCGAAGCGGTGATGGTCGATCCGCCGGCAGAGGATCGAGGCCTGGGCGTTCCTGAGCCGCGGCGGAGTCACGCAATCATTGTCCCAGCCGCGCACGAAGCGCTGAGCCTCCAGCCGCCGGTCGGCGAAGATCGTCGCCACCTCGGCCTGGTCGCGGTGCAGGACGTTGACGTTGAAGTGAACCACGTTCTCGATCTTGGGGTGGACCGAGGCCGCCTGGTTGACGCAGACGAGAAGGCTCGGCGGGTCCATCGAAACGACCGAGACCGCGGTGGCGGTGATTCCCAGCGGCTTGCCATCGACGCAGATCGAGATGACGTTCACCGTCGCGGCGACCCGGCGCATCGCCTGCTTGAACGCCTCGACAAGGGCGGGCTCGGTCTCGTTCATCGGGCGCGCGCCTTGAAGCCGGCGAGGATCTCGCAGACCCAGCGGCCCGCGGTCAAGGCGCTGATGTCCGAAAGGTCGAGGCTCGGGTCGAACTCGGTGAGGTCGACCAGGCGCACCCGGGGTTCGGCGGCGAGGCGCCTCGCGAAGTCGAAGAACATCCGAACCGGCATTCCGCCCGGGCGGGCGCCGGGAGCGCCGGGAAGCTGGGCGCGGTCGATCACGTCGATGTCGAAATCGACGGCGATGGCCTCGACATGGGCGAGCCGCTCCCAGACGGAGTCGAGGAGCATCAGCCCGTCCTCGATGCATTGGTGGATTGTGAAGGTGCTTGCCTCCGCGGCGAGCGCGTCGTCGTGCATCTTCTTGGTATTGGCGAAGGGGGCGAGGCCGATCTGGACGAGGTTGCGCCCGGGCAGCCCATCCTCGAGCAGGCAGCGCACCGGATTGCCGTTCATCGGCCCGCGATCGGTGTCGCGCATGTCGAAATGGGCGTCGAGGGTGATCAGGCCGACCTGGCTCAGCGGCAGGCCGAGGCCGCGGACGGCCGGGCGGGTCACCGCATTGTTGCCGCCGAGCAGGATGGTGAGCGCGTGCGACGCGGTCGCGCCGAGCACGGCGTTGCGGATCGGATCGAATCCATCCGAGGGCGAGACGCCGCGGACGGGCACCTCGCCCAGGTCGCGGACGGCGAGGTCGAGCTCGTCACCGGTCTCCAGATCGTAGGTGCTGAACCGCCTCAGCGTCCGCCGCACGATTTCCGGCGCGAGATCGCAGCGGCCCGGCGTGACCGACCCCTTCTCCATTGGCGCGCCTAGCAGGGCGATCGGCGCGCCCGGATCGTCGGTCAGAAGGTCGGCGACGGATTTCCAGCTCATCCTTTGCTCATATACGCGCCCTCGCATAGAAGGCGAGCCATGTGGGACAGGCTACTGGTCGACTGCAACATCGCGACGATGGACCCGGCGGTCGCGGGGCCGTTCGGGGCGATCGAGAACGGCGCGATCGGAATGGCCGACGGGCGGATCGTCCGCGTCGGCCGGCGCACCGAGCTCGCCGGCTATCAGGCGAAGCGCGTCGAGACCCTGAAAGGCGCGTGGATCACGCCGGGCCTGGTCGATTGCCACACGCACCTGGTGTTCGGCGGCGACCGGGCGGGCGAGTTCGAGCAAAGGCTGGAGGGCGCGACCTACGAGGAGATCGCCCGCGCCGGCGGCGGCATCGCCTCGACGGTGAAGGCGACCCGCGCGGCAAGTCTGGAGGAACTGGTCGAAGCTTCGCGGCCGCGCCTCAGGGCGCTGATGGCGGGGGGCGTGACCACGGTCGAGATCAAGTCGGGCTACGGCCTCGACATCGAGACCGAGCTCAAGATGCTGAAGGCCGCCAAGGCCCTCGGCGAGAGCGAGACGGTGCGCGTAGAGCGGACGTTGCTCGCGCTCCACGCCTTGCCGCCCGAGCTTGCCGACCGGCGCGCGGAGTTCGTGCAGCTGGCGATCCAGTCTATCCTGCCCGCCGCGGCGGCGCAGGGCCTGGCGAGCGCGGTCGATGCCTATTGCGAGACGATCGGCTTCACCCCCGATGAGGTCGCCAGCCTGTTCGAAGCGGCGAAGGCCCACGGCCTTGCCGTCAAGCTCCATGCCGAGCAGCTCTCCAACCTCCACGGCGCCGCGCTCGCCGCCGAATATGGCGCGCTTTCGGCCGACCATGTCGAATATCTCGACGAGGACGGGGTGAAGGCGATGGCGCAGGCCGGAACGGTGGCCGTGCTGCTGCCCGGGGCCTTCTATGCACTGAGGGAGACGAGGAAGCCGCCGGTCGATCTCTTCCGCAAGCACGGGGTGCCGATGGCGGTGGCGACCGACTGCAACCCGGGCACCTCGCCGACCCTGTCGCCGACCCTGATGCTGTCGATGGCGTGCACCCTCTTCGACCTCACGCCCGAGGAGGCTCTGGCCGGGATGACCCGCGTCGGCGCGCAGGCGCTGGGCCTTCAGGACGAGACCGGCACGATCAGCGCCGGCAAGGCCGCGGACCTTTGCATCTGGCGCATCGGCCGGCCCGCGGAGCTTTGCTACTGGATCGGGATGCCGGGGCCGGAGCGAAGGATCGTGGCGGGGGAGGATGCATGAGCATCCTCGCCGCTCGCCGGCCCATCCCCGTTCGTGTCGAGCGAAGTCGAGACACCATTTCGAGCGGAGCCGAGAAATGAAGAGCCTCGGCTTCGCTCGGCGGGGTCCCTCGACTTCGCTCGGGACGAACGGATAGGAGGGGGCATGCATTCCAGACGCGACAACAGCCGGCACATCGCCGCCCCCACCGGCACCGCCCTCTCGTGCAGGAGCTGGACGACCGAGGCGGCGATGCGGATGCTGATGAACAACCTCGATGCGCATGTCGCCGAGGCGCCCGAAGAACTGGTCGTCTATGGCGGGATCGGCCGGGCGGCGCGGGACTGGGAGAGCTATGACGCGATCGTCGCGGCGCTGAAGCGGCTCGAGGAAAACGAGACCCTGCTCGTCCAGTCGGGCAAGCCGGTCGGCGTGTTCCTCACCCACGCCGACGCGCCGCGCGTGCTGATCGCCAATTCTAACCTCGTGCCGCACTGGGCGGACTGGGACCATTTCAACGAATTGGATCGCAAGGGGCTGATGATGTACGGCCAGATGACGGCCGGATCGTGGATCTACATCGGGACCCAAGGCATCGTTCAGGGCACCTACGAGACCTTCGCCGAGATGGGCCGCCAGCATTATGACGGCGACCTTCGCGGCCGCTGGATCCTGACCGCGGGCCTGGGCGGCATGGGCGGCGCTCAGCCGCTCGCGGCGGTGATGGCCGGCGCGCACTGCATCGCCATCGAATGCCAGAAGAGCCGGATCGAGAAGCGGCTCGAAACCCGCTATCTCGACAAGCGCGCGACGAGCATCGACGAGGCGCTCGACATGCTGCGCGAGAGCCCGGTGCCGATCTCGGTCGGCCTGCTCGGCAACGCGGCGGAGATCCTGCCCGAGATGGTCAAGCGCGGGATCAGGCCCGACGCGCTGACCGACCAGACCTCGGCCCACGATCCCGTCAACGGCTATCTCCCGATCGGCTGGACGGTCGAGCAGTGGATCGAGGGCCGCGAGCGCGATCCCAAGGCGGTCGAGAAGGCCGCGCGCGCCTCGATGGCGGTGCATGTCGAGGCGATGCTCGCCTACAGGGACATGGGCGTGCCGACCTTCGATTACGGCAACAACATCCGCCAGGTCGCCAAGGACGAGGGCGTCGCTCGGGCGTTCGATTTCCCGGGCTTCGTCCCGGCCTATGTCCGCCCGCTCTTCTGCCGCGGCGTGGGGCCGTTCCGCTGGGCGGCGCTGTCGGGCGATCCGGAGGACATCTACAGGACCGACGCCAAGGTGAAGGAACTGATCCCCGACGATCCGCACCTCCACCGCTGGCTCGACATGGCGCGCGAGCGGATCGCCTTTCAGGGGCTGCCGGCGCGGATCTGCTGGGTCGGCCTGGGGCAGCGCCACCGGCTCGGCCTCGCTTTCAATGCGATGGTGGCGAGCGGCGAATTGAAGGCGCCGGTGGTGATCGGCCGCGACCATCTCGACAGCGGCTCGGTCGCAAGCCCCAATCGCGAGACCGAGGCGATGCGGGACGGATCGGATGCGGTGTCCGACTGGCCCTTGCTCAATGCGCTGCTCAACACCGCGTCGGGCGCGACCTGGGTCTCGCTCCACCATGGCGGCGGGGTCGGCATGGGCTATTCGCAGCACGCCGGAATGGTCATCGTCGCCGACGGCACGCCGGAAGCGGCACGGCGGCTGGAGCGGGTGCTGTGGAACGACCCCGGCACGGGGGTGATGCGCCACGCCGACGCGGGCTACGAGGACGCAATCGAATGCGCGCGCGAACAGGGGCTCGATCTGCCGATGGTGGGACGGTGAGGAGCGAGCGCCGCAGCCCTTCCCCCCTTGTGGGGGAAGGATACGGAGCCTTAGCGGCTCTGCCGCTTAGGCGGAGTTGGACGGGGGGTGCGGCGCGTGGCGCCGCGCGCTCGCCATGCGAGCGCACCCCCACCCCATCCCCTCCCCACAAGGGGGAGGGGCTGTGATCGTTCTCACCCCCGGCGTCGTCACCCTCGCCGATCTTCGCGCAGTCTGGAGCGGCGCGCCGGTATCGCTGCATGGCGACGCCTGGGCGGCGATCGACGCGGCGGCGGAGAATGTCGGCCGAATCGTCGCCGGAGGCCGCACGGTCTACGGCGTCAACACCGGCTTCGGCCTGCTCGCGCAGACGCGCATTCCCGACGACCGGCTGGCCGAGCTGCAGACCAATCTGATCCTGTCGCACAGCTGCGGCCTCGGCGATCCACTCGATTCGCGTATCGTGCGGCTGGCGATGGTGCTGAAGGCGATCGGCCTCGGGCGCGGCCATAGCGGCGTGCGCCGCCTGGTGGTCGAGCGGATCTTGAAGCTCGTCGCGGCGGACGCCCTGCCGGTCATCCCGAGCCAGGGATCGGTCGGCGCGTCCGGCGACCTCGCCCCGCTCGCCCACATGAGCGCCGCGATGCTCGGCGAAGGCGACATCGCGCTTGCCGGCGAGACTCTGCCGGCGGCCGAGGCGCTGGCCAGGCTCGGTCTCAAACCGCTCGCGCTCGGGCCGAAGGAAGGACTGGCGCTGATTAACGGGACTCAGGTCTCGACCGCGATCGCGCTCGACGCGCTGTTCACCGCCGAGCGCCTGTTCGCCTCCGCCCTGGTCGCTGGGGCGATGTCGACCGACGCCTTCAAGGGCACCGACGCCGCCTTCGATCCGCGTATCCACGAAGCGCGCGGCCAGCCCGGGCAGATCGCCGTCGCCGCAGCGCTCCGCGCGCTGCTCGAGAACAGCGCCATCCGCCACAGCCACGACGATTGCGACCGGGTGCAGGACCCCTACAGCTTCCGCTGCCAGCCGCAGGTGATGGGCGCGGCGCTAGATCTCGTCCGCAACGCTTCGCGGACGCTCGAGATCGAGGCCAATGCGGTCAGCGACAATCCGCTGCTGTTCGGCGAGACCGCCTTGTCGGGCGGCAATTTCCACGCCCAGCCGGTCGCCTTCGCCGCCGACATCCTAGCCATGGCCGCCTGCGAGATCGGATCGATCTCCGAGCGGCGGACGGCGGTTCTGGTCGATCCCAAGATGAGCGGGCTGCCTGCCTTCCTGATCGCCGACAGCGGAGTCAATTCCGGCTTCATGATCCTCCACGTCACCGCCGCGGCTCTGGTCTCGGAGAATAAGAGCCTGGCCTTCCCGGCCAGCGTCGACACGATCCCGACCTCGGCGGGACAGGAGGACCATGTCTCGATGGCGACGCACGGCGCGCTCAAGGCGCGGCGGATCGTGGACAATGCGGCGGGGGTGATCGGGGTGGAGTTGCTGGCCGCGGCGCAGGGGATCGACTTCCACGCGCCGCTGGAGACCTCGCCGCCGTTGCAGGCGGCGCACGCGGCGATCCGCGCCTCGGTGCCGTTTCACGAGAAGGACCGCTATCTCGCGCCCGATATCGCCTGGGCGAAGCGGGCGGTGCTGGACGGCGCCCTGTCGAGCGCCGTCCAGGCGGAATTGTTCGCTTAATAGCGTATCGTCGGGACCGGCATGGCGGCGGCGAAGAAGGTCATCACCAGCATGGCGACGATGTAGGCCATGACGAAATAGAGCACGATGTTCACGACGATGATGACGATCGTGTACCCCAAGGCCTTGTCCTGGCCGACCCGCATCAAGACGGGCAAGCCGAGATAAAGAAGGTAGAATCCGTAGAGCATGACGATCAGGCCGAGCCATGCCAGCATCGGGATGAGCCCGAAAATGCCGCCTACCATTCCAGCCGTCCACGAATAAGCGACGACTTTCAAGGCCTTCACCTGGTCCTGGGTCCCACCGAAGGTCGGCGCCAGGGCGTTGGTGATCAGCGCACAGACGTATATGAGGGCGAGCGTCATGATGTAGCTGAAGACGGCGGTGCCGATCGAATAGCCGATCGACGGCTTCCAGCTCATGCCGAACAGGCTGATTCCGAAGACCTGCTGGCCGATCACCGACGCGATCGGGCCGATCGCCGCCAGGATCATCACATATCCCGTGAAGATGCTCGCCACTGTGGCGGGTTCGGCATCGATCCGCGGCCACTCGGTTTTCGGGGTCATCAGAATGTTCTTCACCCGGTCGGGCAGGGAAGCTGGCGCTCCCGGCATACCGCCCGGCGGTGGCGTCACGGGTCCGTCTGTCATGTCTTTCCTCCC